>DDEV01000138.1:0-4713 GCA_002336855.1 Leucobacter sp. UBA1945
CTCGAGCTCGGCGACGGCTGGCGCGGGGATGGTCTGATACTCCACCAGACCATTCTTGCGCGTTTGCGACAGGGAGGCCGCCGGGCGGAGTGCCCGCCCCCTCTTGGTTATTTGAAATTCCAATAACCAAGAGGGAACGAGTGCTCAGGCGCCGATTGCCCGCACAGTATGCTCGGTGCATGCCGGTTCGAGTTGATGCGTGGGTCTGGGCGGTGCGCCTCGCGAAGACCCGCAGCCAAGCCACCGCCGCGGTGAAGGCCGGGCACGTGCGCGTCAACGACGCCCCGGCGAAGCCCGCGCAGCCCGTCAGCGTGGGCGACATCGTGCGCGTGCGCCTGCACGGCTTCGAGAAGATCTACCGGGTGGCGGCGCTCGCGACTCGGCGCGGCAGCGCGACCGAGGCCGCGACGCTCTTCGAAGACCTCACTCCGCCGCCCCCGCCGAAGGTCGAGCGCCCATCTGACGTCGTGCGCGATCGCGGCGCCGGCCGCCCGACGAAGCGCGATCGCCGCGATATCGACCGCCTGCGCGGCCGCGAGTAGCGTCGCCGAGCGGCAGCGGCCCGCAAGAGACAGCAAGGGCGAGGATCGCCCGATCCTCGCCCCAAAAAACACGAGTGGCCACCCGAAGAACCGGGCGGCCACTCGTGCGCTCAGTCGCGCTACTCCTTGGCGGCGAGCGCGTCTTTCAGCTTGACCTTGGCACCCGTGCGCAGAATCGAGCGCTCGTAGATGCGCGCGCCGAGCCACCACACGATGGCGATCGCGACGACCAGGATGCCGAGCGAGACGACCGGCTCCCACCACTCGGCCGTGCCGAGGTAGAGGCGCATCGGCATGCCCACGGGCGCCGAGAACGGAATGTAGCTCATGATCGCGAGCACCTTCACGTTGGTGTTGAACATGATGATCGCGATGTACGGAATCATGACGAGCCACATGACCGGGCTCACCGCCGACGCCACGTCTTCTTGGCGCGACACGAGCGAGGCGAGCGCCGCATAGAGCGAGGCAAGCAGCACGAAGCCGAACGCGAAGAGAATCGCGAACCAGATGAGCGCGGTGCCGAGCTCGCCGAGCAGCAGGTCTTGCCCGGTGGCGAGCATGCCGACCGAGGTGAGCGCCGCGATGGCGATGACCTGGCCGAGCGCGAGAATGCTGTTGCCGAGAATCTTGCCGGCGAGAATCGTGCGGGCCGACACGGTCGCGAGCAAGATCTCGACGATGCGCGTCTGCTTCTCTTCGACGACGCTCTGCGCGATCGTGGTGCCGAAGGTGATCGCGCTCATCATGAACACGATGCCGAAGGCGATCGCGATGAAGTAGGCGAGCATCGGGTTCTCGGTGGTGGGCTTGAGCAGCTCGACCTGCGGCGAGGCAGAGAGCGCCTGCACGAGGCTCATGGGCGGGCTGTCGGCCGCCAGCACGGTGAGGCCGACGGGGGTGTCACCGCCCGGCACGACGGCCGCGTCGACCTTCTCGCTGAGCACCGCCTGCTCGGCGGCGGCGCGGTCGGCGACCTTCACGACCTCGAACGCCTCGGAGTTCACGTGATCGGCGGTCTCGGCGACCACCGCCACCTTGGTCTCACCGCCGAAGCCTCCCATCTTCGACGAGATGCCGCCGAAGAGCACCGTGCCGAGCACGAGCAAGAGCAGCACGCCGGTCGAGATGAGAAACGCCTTGCTGCGAAGCTTCGTGGTGATCTCTCGCTCGGCGACCAACCAGGCCGCCTGCGCGGCTCCGAGTTGACGGGAGTGCGTCTGCCCGGTCTGTGGGTGTTGCAGTTGCGTGGTCACTTGACGACCTCCTTGAAAATCTGGGCGAGCGAGGGGGTGAGCTTTCCGAAGCGCAGCACCTGGGTGCCATCTGCTGAGCCGGTCAACGCGCGGGCGAGCACGGCCTGCGCCGCGGCGTCGTTCTCTGCCTCGAAGCGGGCATAGCCGCCGTCGAGGTGAGTGAGCGAGATACCTGCCTGGTCGCGCACCCAGCCCGCGTCTGCAGCAGCGCCGGTGAGCTCGATCTCGAACTCGCGCCCCGAGTGCTGGGCGCGCAGGGACTCGCGCGATCCCGACGCGAGAATGCGGCCGCCGCCGATCACGGTGACGTCGTCGCAGAGGCGTTCGACGATGTCGAGCTGGTGCGAAGAGAACAGCACGGGAACGCCCTGCGCCGCGTAGTCGCGCAGCACGCCGAGCACCACGTCGACGGCCATCGGGTCGAGGCCCGAGAACGGCTCGTCGAGCACGAGCGCGATTGGCCGGTGCACGAGGGCCGCGGCGATCTGCGCGCGCTGCTGATTGCCGAGCGACAGGCTTTCGAGGGTGTCGCCCCCGCGCTCAGCGAGGCCCAGCCGCTCGAGCAGGCCGTCGACCTCGCTCTTCGCTGCGGCGGCGCTCAGCCCGTGCAGCTTGCCGAGGTAGACGAGCTGTTCGGCGACCTTCATCTTGGGGTAGAGCCCGCGCTCCTCAGGCATGTAGCCGAAACGCGAGCGATCGCCCGCGGTGATCGGCTGCCCGTCGAGCGTGACGGTGCCCGAACCCTGCGCGAGCACACCGAGAATGATGCGCATCGTGGTGGTCTTGCCTGCGCCGTTACCTCCGACAAAGCCGGTCATGCGGCCACCCGCAACGCTGAATGTCACGTCGTTGAGCACCTGCCGGTCGCCGAAGCTGCGGGTGATCCCGTTCAGCTCGATCATGCTGCCTCCTGAGTCTGGTGTGGGCTATCGGCAAGCTCGGGGGTCGGCCTGCCTGAAGGTAGTTCCAACGTTACGGGGGTGGGCGACCCGACAGATCCCCCTTGAGGCTGAAGCTCGATGGCGGCAGGGGGACGCTCGCTCCCCCTCGCGAATGAGGCGGCGCGCGGGCCGTAAAGCTAGCCTGGTCATATGATGCGATCGACAGAACTCGGCTGGGTGCGACCGCGCGCTACCGCCGCGATGTTGCGCGCCGATGCATTGCTCGCGCTGCTGCTCGCCGTCGGCTCGGTCACCACATCGCTGCTGTATCAGCGCACCGGCATGTTCGACGAGATTGCGCCGGTCTGGGTGTGGGTGCTGGGGCTCGGCCTCTGCGCCCTGCCGCTCGCGCTGCGCCGACGCTACCCCGTGCCCGTCGCCATCGTTGTGGGCATCGGCTTCTTCGTGTGCGGCCAGTTCGGCGTGCCCGAAGCCCTCATGATCAATATCTGCTTCTTCATCGCGCTCTACACCGTCGGCGCATGGGAGTCGAACCGCACGCTCGCCATCTGGAGCCTGCTGCTGCTTGCGGTTTCGATGTGCACGTGGCTCGTCGTCTCGCTGATCATCTCGTCGTCTGACCCCGACTGGATGCCCGGAGTGTCACGCGTCGGCCTGTTCTCGGCGTTCGCAACGTTCGCGGCGATCCAGATCATCATGAATCTGTTCTACTTCTCGGGTGCGATTTTCTTCGGGCTGAACTCGTGGCGGGCAGCGCACACGAGGTCGGTGCTCGAAGCGCAGGGTCGCGAGCTCGAGCTCGAACGCCGCACCAGCGCCGCACAGGCGGTTGCCCTCGACCGACTGGGCATCGCGCGCGAGCTGCACGACGTCGTCGCCCACCATGTCAGCCTCATCGGGGTGCAGGCCGGGGCGGCCCGTGCGACGCTCGACCGCTCCCCCGAACGGGCCCGGGCGGCCCTGAGCTCGATCGAACAGTCCAGCCGCGAGGCGGTCCACGAGATGCACCGGCTGCTGCACGTACTGCGGCCGGTGGGCGGCGAGGCTCCGGGCAGCGGGGCCCAACTCAGCCCGCAACCCACCCTCCCCGACCTGCCGGCCACCGCGGCCCGATGGAGCCAGGCGGGCCTGGAGGTGAGCCTGCAGCTGACTGGCCCGATCGACGCCGTGGACCCGGCCCGCAGCACGTGCGCCTACCGGATCGCCGAGGAGGCCCTCACCAATGTCTCCCGACACAGCAGCGCCACCGCCGCCTCGGTCACCGTCACCGTCGGCGATCAGGTCACCGTCGACGTCCTCGACCCCGGTCCGGCCCGCGTCACGACCAGCCCGGGCAGCGGGCGCGGCCTGGTCGGGATGCGTGAGCGCGCCGCGATCTTCGGCGGGACCGTCTCCGCGGGACAGGACGGCACCGGCTTCCGGGTGACCGCACGCCTGCCAAGGTCCACCGATGGCTGAGTCGGGCCGTACGTGGGGGCCACCGCGGGTGGTCATCGTCGATGACCAGCCGATGATGCGGATCGCCCTGCGCACCATCCTGGACGCGCACGGAATTGAGGTGTGCGGGGAGGCCGGCGACGGCGAGCAGGCCGTGGCGGTCGTGCGCACCACGGACCCGGACGTCGTCCTGATGGATGTGCGGATGCCCGGCCGCGACGGCATTGCCGCCACCGCCGAACTGACCGTCCAGGCGCCGTCGGTGCGGGTCATCGTGCTGACGACCTTCGATGACGACGAGGTGCTCTTCGGCGCGCTGGACGCCGGGGCGAGCGGTTTCTTGCTCAAGAACTCCCGGCCCGAAGCGCTCGTGCACGCGGTGTATGCCGTCGTTGCCGGCGACGCGGTGCTCGATCCGGCCGTCACCGCCCGAGTGATGCGGCGCGCCGAACGCCCCACCGGCGCCCCGAACGTGGCTCAACGCCTGACCGACCGCGAGCTGGACGTGTGGTGGCTGATCGCCCAAGGGTTCTCCAACGCCGAGATCGCCGCCCGCTTGCGGGTCACCGAGGCGAC
>DDEV01000138.1:4810-5530 GCA_002336855.1 Leucobacter sp. UBA1945
CGGTCTGCCTCGTCAGGACTGCCGACGGCGCCCGACGAGCCCTATCGTGGCCGGATGCAGATCCGGCGGGGATACGCGCTGGGCGGAGTCGCCACCGGGGCCTTTGGGACCGTGCCGGGGCTGATGCTGTTGCCCTACCTCACCGAACGGTTGGGCGTCGCGGCGGCGCTGGCCGGAGTGGTCGTCTTCCTGCCGAAAGCCTGGGACGTCGTGCTCAACCCGATCGCCGGGCGGATCAGCGACCGCTCCACCCACCCGGCCGGACCGCGCCGACCCTTCCTGCTGCGGGCTGGGCTCGCGCTCGCCGGCTGTTTCGCCCTGCTCTTCGCCGGGCCCGCCCAGCCGCAGGCCCTGGCCACCGCGTGGGTGGTGGTGGCCTTCCTGGCGTGCGCGACGGCATACGCGTTCTTCCAGGTCCCCTACGTGGCGATGCCCGCGGAGCTGACCGACGACCCGGCCGAACGCACCCGGATCATGTCCTGGCGGGTCGCCGTGCTCGCGGTCGCGATCCTCGTCAGCGGGGGCCTGGCGCCGATGGTGCGAAATGCGGTCGGCCCGGAGCGTGGGTATGCCGCGATGGGCGTCTTCGTCGCGGTGCTGATCGCTGGAGGTGCGCTCGGGGCGTGGTGGGGCACCCGGCACGCGCCGGTGCGGGCGGTGGCCGCGGGCGCGGGCGGGCTGCGTGAGCAGCTGGGGCTCGTCGCGGGGAACCGGGCCTTC
>DDEV01000114.1:0-1696 GCA_002336855.1 Leucobacter sp. UBA1945
GTCGTAGACCGAGTCGAAGATCATGGCGCGAGCTGGCGCGTTGGCATCACCGACCGGGGCCGGCACCCGCTCGACGACGCGGTCGAGCAGCTCTTCGACGCCCATGCCCGTTTTTCCCGATACCTTCAAGATATCGTCGGGGTCGCCGCCAATCAGATCGGCGATCTCGCGGGCCACGCGCTCGGGGTCTGCCGCCGGTAGGTCAATTTTGTTGAGCACCGGAATGATCTCGAGATCGTTCTCCATCGCGAGATAGAGGTTCGCGAGCGTCTGCGCCTCGATGCCCTGAGCGGCATCGACCAGCAGAATCGCGCCCTCGCACGCGGCGAGCGAGCGCGACACCTCGTAGCTGAAGTCGACGTGCCCCGGCGTGTCGATCATATTGAGGGCGAAGCTTCGCGATTTGCCGGTCTCGGCATCGATGTGATCCCAGTGCATGCGCACAGCCTGCGACTTGATGGTGATACCGCGCTCGCGCTCGATGTCCATGTTGTCGAGGTACTGGGCGCGCATGTCGCGATCAGACACGGTGCCGGTGATCTGCAGCATGCGATCGGCCAGCGTCGACTTACCGTGGTCGATGTGCGCGATGATGCAGAAATTGCGGATCTGCCCCGGGTCGGTTGCGGCCGGAGCTGGAGGGTTCACACTGCGAGGAGACATACGAAAGCCATTCTCTCAGACAAAAGCCCCCGCTCCTATTGGAGCAGGGGCTTTTGCGAAACTGATCGCGATTAGAGCGCGGCAACCTTTACTGCAAGCTTCGACTTGCGGTTTGCAGCCTGGTTCTTGTGAATGACGCCCTTCGACACAGCCTTGTCGAGCTTCTTCGATGCGTGCTGCACCTTCTGCTCGGCAACAGCCTTGTCGCCAGCCGCGATAGCCGCACGTGCTGCACGAACGACGGTGCGCAGCTCGCTCTTGTACGCACGGTTGCGCTCGGTCGCCTTCTGATTGGTCTTGATGCGCTTGATCTGCGACTTGATGTTTGCCACTTGGGTGGTGTCCTTCGTGTTGAAGCTAATTCGGATGATCTTGGGCAGTGAGAGAGGGCACCGCTCAAGGGGTGTGGATCGCTCCACACGCAAGCCAAGAAACTACTCTAGCACTAATTCAGCGATGCCGCAGTCTGACAGGTTCGTCGCGCCAGGGCTCTACTGCCGCCTTGCCCTCTTCGGTGAGCCTGATCGGTCGCAGCGTGGCGCCGTCGACCACGACGGCCACGGTCACAGCACGTGCGACTACGGTTCGCTCCGGAATCGACCCGTCGATGATTTCGTAGTGAATCTCGAGGGTCGATCCGCCGAGCCCCCCGATCCAGAGCTCAACCGTGATGGGTTGATCCGAGTACTCGAGCACTCGCAAGAACTCGATGTGCTGACTCGCGACGAGCATTTTGAGCCCGTCTGGGGTGTCGCCGCGAAAGTGGTGCTCCATGCCGGTCTGCTCGCGCGCGCTCCCGCGCCAGAAGACGCGCACGCGCGCCTCTTCGAGGTATCTGGCGTACGACACATTGTTGATGTGTCCGTACGAATCCTGCTCGCCCCACCGCAGCTGCAGATCGACATGAACGCGTGCCACTGGCTAGTCTCGCGTGAGCTTGCGGTACGTCACGCGCGAGGGCTTCGCAGCCTCGGGCCCGAGGCGTTCGACCTTGTTCGCCTCGTACGCCTCGAAGTTGCCCTCGAACCAGTAC
>DDEV01000114.1:1730-2634 GCA_002336855.1 Leucobacter sp. UBA1945
GATGACCACGGCGCAGCCGGCGAAGGCGACCAAAGCGTCCTCGAGCGCCTGCAGGGTCTCGACGTCGAGGTCGTTCGTCGGCTCATCGAGCAGCAGCAGGTTGCCGCCCTGCTTGAGCGTCAGCGCGAGGTTCAGGCGGTTGCGCTCACCACCCGAGAGCACACCGGCCTTCTTCTGCTGATCCGGGCCCTTGAACCCGAACTTCGACACGTAGGCGCGCGACGGAATCTCGGTCTTGCCGACCGTGATGATGTCGAGCCCGTCAGACACGACCTCCCAGAGGTTCTTCTCGGGGTCGATGTTTGCGCGGTTCTGGTCGACATAGCTGATCTTGACTGTCTCGCCGATCTTGAGATCGCCAGCATCGAGCGGCTCGAGGCCCACAATCGTCTTGAAGAGCGTGGTCTTGCCGACGCCGTTCGGGCCGATCACACCGACGATACCGTTCGGCGGCAGACTGAATGAGAGGCCATCGATGAGCGTGCGCCCGTCGAAGCCCTTCACGAGGTTCTTCGCCTCGATCACCACGTTGCCGAGGCGAGGGCCCGCGGGAATCTGAATCTCTTCGAAGTCGAGTTTGCGCGTGCGCTCGGCCTCGGTCGCCATCTCTTCGTAGCGCGCAAGGCGAGCCTTCGACTTCGCCTGGCGACCCTTCGTGTTCGAGCGAACCCACTCGAGCTCCTCTTTGAGGCGCTTCTGCAGCTTCTGATCCTTCTTGCCCTGCACTTCGAGGCGGGCGGCCTTCTGCTCGAGGTAGGTCGAGTAGTTGCCCTCGTAACCAATGAGGCGACCGCGGTCGACCTCGGCGATCCACTCGGCAACGTTGTCGAGGAAGTACCGGTCGTGCGTAATCGCGATGACCGCGCCTGGGTACTTCTGCAGGTGCTGCTCGAGCCAGAGCACG
>DDEV01000056.1:0-5552 GCA_002336855.1 Leucobacter sp. UBA1945
CGTGGTCCTCCTGCATCGCCGAGCTGGGAATGGAGTCGACGGACGCCGGGGCCGCGAGGCGCTTCAGCTCGGAGACGATGGCGGCCTGGGTGTACTGGGCGATCATGTGTCCCGAGTCGGTCCCGGGATCGTCGGCGAGGAACGGCGGCAGCCCGTTGTTGCGGGCCCGGTCGAGGAACCGGTCGGTGCGCCGTTCGCTCATGCTCGCCACGTCGGCCGCGGCGATGGCGAGGAAGTCGAGCACGTAGGCGACCGGCGCGCCATGGAAGTTGCCGTTCGATTCGACGCGCTCGTCCAGCGTCACCACCGGGTTGTCGATGGCGGCCGCCAACTCGCGGTCCGCCACCAACCGCGCGTGCGCGAGCGTGTCCCGGGCGGCGCCGTGCACCTGCGGGGCGCAGCGCAGCGAGTACGCGTCTTGCACGCGGGTGAATTCGCCCTCTTGCGGGCGCTGAATGAGCGTCGACGGGGCGAGGATCGCGGCCATGTTCGAAGCGGCGGCCGCCTGGCCCGGGTGCGGGCGCAGGGCGTGCAGCTCGGCGGCGAACACCGAGTCGGTGCCGGTGAGGGCCTCGACGCTCGCAGCGGCGGCGAAGTCGGCGGTCTTGAAGAGCGCCGACAGGTCGTGCAGCGCGAGGCACAGCATGCCGAGCATGCCGTCGGTGCCGTTGATGAGGGCGAGCCCCTCCTTCTCGGCGAGCACGACCGGCTCGATGCCCGCGGCAGCCAGCGCCTCAGCGGCATCGACGGGAGCGGCGTGGCGATCCTCTTCGGAAGCACTTGAGGCGACGCGAACTTGACCCTCGCCCATGACCGTGAGCGCGCAGTGCGCGAGCGGGCTGAGGTCGCCCGAGCAGCCGAGCGAACCGTACTCGTGCACGACGGGGCTGATGCCCGCGTTGAGAATCGCGGCGTAGGTCTCGGCCACGATCGGACGCACGCCGGTGCGGCCGCTGGCGAGCGTGTTGAGGCGCAGCAGCATGAGGGCGCGCACGACCTCGCGCTCGACCTCTGCGCCGGTGCCCGCGGCGTGCGAGCGAATCAGGCTGCGCTGCAGCTGCTGGCGTTTCTCGCTGGCGATCTGCACCTTCGCGAGGGCGCCGAAGCCGGTTGAGACGCCGTAGTGGGGTCTCGTGTCGTTCGCGAGTTCTTCGATCATGCGGCGGCTCTCGCCGATGCGAGTGAGCGCGTCGGAATCGATCTCGACGCGGGCATCAAAACGGGCTACTGCCACAACGTCTGCGACGGTGAGGGGTGCGGCTCCGAGGATCACTGTGTTGCTCATGCATCGATTTCAGCGCATGCGGGGGTGCGTGGCTACCCCTGATGCGCCGCATTTCGTCTGGAATCCCAGACTGTCGCGCGTGTGGGGGAGTTCACGACGAGAAGGATCACCGGTAATTTCGGAGATAGACGCAAATCACGGAGGCCTTGCAGAGATCTCTCCGTGATTTCGGTTGATTTCCGTGTTTTCGGGTGTCCGGTGGCAGGGGCCGAGTAGTTACAGCGGCTCCAGCCGGGAGTAGAGGAACAGAAATACTATGAGCAGCACCAAGCTTTCGCACGACGAGCTCTGGCCGCGTGCCGGCGGGTGGCAGCAGCCTGCGGGCGAGCGCACCGACCTCACCATTGTGGGGGTGCCGACGAGCCGCACCTCGCTGTCGCCGACCAATGCGCACGAGACGCCTGCCGCCATTCGCGATGCCCTGCGACGCTATTCGACGCACATCGTCGCGCCGGGCGCGCCGGGGCATCGGGGCGACGAGAACGAGATCGTGCTGCACGAGTCGCTGAGCATCGCCGACGCCGGTGACGTCGTCGACCCGGACACCGAAGCGGGCGAAGAAGCAGCAGCGAAAAGGATCGCCGAGCTCGCTGCGCAGGCCGACCTTGTAGTGGCGCTCGGCGGCGACAACGCCTGCACCGTTCCCGCTGCGCTCGGTGTCGCCGCTGCGCACGGTGGGCTCGCGAATGCCGGCCTCATCACGCTCGACGCTCATCACGACTTGCGCGACGGGCGCAGCAACGGCTCGCCGGTGCGCCGGCTCATCGAGATGGGCTTGAATCCGCGCCGCGTGGTGCAGATCGGCATCGCCGATTTCGCGAACTCGCACGCCTACCGGCAGCGGGCGAAAGATCTCGGCATCACCGTGATTCACCGCGACGAGCTGCACGATCGGCCGCTGTCAGAGGTCGTCGCCGAGGCGCTCGCGAACGCGGGCGGCGGCGGGGGAGCGATCCGCGTCGATCTCGACGTCGACGTCTGCGACCGCAGCGTGGCTCCCGGCTGCCCCGCGTCTGTGCCGGTCGGGCTGCAGGCGCACGAGCTGCGCCGCATCGCCCGCCTGCTCGCGGCCGACTCGCGGGTGCGGGGCCTCGACATTGCCGAGGTCGATGCGACGGCAGATACGGCCGACGCCCGCACGGTGCGCCTCGCGGCGCTGCTCGTGCTCGAGGCGGCGGCGGGGGTCGCGCTGCGCGCCTAGCCAGCTGGGTTCTGCGGCAGGGATGGTGCGGCAGGGTCGGGTGAGTGGTGTCCGGTTTTGTCATATGTGGGGCTTCGAGTTGTGGCACTCTTTGAGGCCACGGCTCGAAGACCCTCTGGAATGATGAAACCGGACACCACTCACCCGATCCCTTAGGCGAACACCTCGTTCTCGAGGCGCTTGAAGCTCGCCTCCATGCCATCGGCCATGCCGGTTGCGAGCACCATCTCGCGCACCTCGGCGCTCGGGTAGGTGATCAGGTATGAGGCGAGCGTGCCGCCCTCAACAGGAGTGAAGGTGAGCTCGTTCAGCGTCTCTGCGCTGGCGCTGCCCTCTGGGTCTGCGGGCGACACCATGCGCTCGGTGGTGACCAGTCGGTGCGGCGGGGCCGCCTCGACGACCACCCCGACGAAGCCGAAGCTCTCGCCCGATTCGACGTGGCGCCACTCGGTGTGCATCGCGGCTCCTGGCACCGCGCCGACCTCGCAGACGGTCATCTCCCAGCCGTCGGGGCCGAGCTGCCAGCGGCGAAGCAGCGCCTCGTCGGTGAACGCCTGCCAGAGCTGCGGCACTGATCTTCGCACGACGCGAGCAACGCGTGCCTGAGTATCGCCGATGAGCTGCACCTCGGTGTCGTTGCCCGCGGCGAACGAAGCGAGGTCGGCGAGCACATCGTCCATCTGCCCCATTGCCTCGCGCATGCCTTCGACCTGGCCCATCTCGATGAGCTGGTCCATCTCTTCGAGCGACTTGAAGTAGCTGATCGCGCTCACCCTTGAACCGAGCGCCGTCTCGGTGAACTCGAGCACCATGCGTCCCTCGGGCATCTCGGTGTTCGGGGTGCCGTCTTCGTTTGCGAAGCCGTCGTGCACCTCGAACGAGCGGCCCTCGTCGACGGCGATCCAGCGCCAGTATCCGTAGTGGCGGTCGCCCTCTGGGCCGGTCATGTAGTAATTGCTGAGGCCGCCGACGAAGCCGTCGTGGCGGGTGAACGTCGCGGGGTACGTGGGCGGACCCCAGAATCGCTCGAGCTGACGGGGGTCGAGGTAGGCGTCCCAGAGCCTGCGCACCGAGGCGGTGAAGTCGGCGACGACGGTGAGAGTCAGTGCTTCGGGGTTCGTGTCTATAGATGTGACGGGCATGGTCTTGCCTTTCGGGTAGATGTATACGTAGGTCGGTTATTTGTCTTCTGAGAGCAGTGCGTCGAGGCGGTCGATGCGGCCGCGCCAGATCGTTTCGTACTGGCCGAGCAGCTGCTGCGCGCGGCGAATGGCGTCTGGGTTTCCGAGAATGATGCGCTCCCTTCCTCTCGGCGTGCGTGCGACGAGGTCGGCGGCTTCGAGCACGGCAACGTGCTTTTGCACGGCGGCGAACGACATCTCGTACTCTTTCGCGAGCTCTGAGATCGAAGCCTCGGCGATCAGCGTTCGGCGCACGATGTCGCGCCTCGTGCGGTCAGCGAGGGCCTTGAAGATGCGATCGACTTCGTCGTCTGAGAGAGTATATGCAACCATTTGGTTTCATGTTAAAACAAGGATCGCGGCCCGTCAACCATGAGATTCGCCGCGAAAGTGACGCGCCGGTAATGCTGCCGCAGGAAAACGTTCATTTTTGGGCATGTAGAATAGAACGTTCGCTGTTTTCAAGTTCGTTAGGAACCACCTTTATGGCTCTCGCCACACGCGAAGACCTCCGCAATGTCGCCATCGTCGCACACGTCGACCACGGCAAGACCACTCTCGTCGACGCCATGCTGCGTCAGACCAACAGCTTTGATGCACACGCAGACGTCGATGATCGCGTGATGGACTCGAACGATCTCGAGCGCGAAAAGGGCATCACGATCCTCGCGAAGAACACCGCCATCACCTACGAGGGCGCGCACGCGAAGAACGGCCCGATCGTCATCAACGTGGTCGATACCCCGGGCCACGCCGACTTCGGTGGCGAGGTCGAGCGCGCGCTTTCGATGGTCGACGGCGTCGTACTGCTCGTTGACGCGAGCGAGGGCCCGCTGCCGCAGACCCGCTTCGTGCTGCGCAAGGCGCTCGAGGCGCATCTGCCCGTGATCCTCGCGGTCAACAAGACCGACCGCCCCGACGCTCGCATCGAAGAGGTCGAGGGCGAGGCGCAAGATCTGCTGCTCGGTCTCGCGAGCGATCTCTCCGAGGATCACCCGGACATCGACGTCGACGCAGTGCTCGACGTGCCGACCGTCTACCTCTCGGGCCGCGCTGGTGCCGCAAGCCACACCCGCCCCGCTGACGGAACGCTGCCCGACAACGCCGACCTCGAGCCGCTCTTCGAGACCATTCTCGAGCGCGTGCCCGCTCCGAGCTTCGATGATGAGCACCCGCTGCAGGCGCACGTCACCAACCTCGACTCGTCGCCGTTCCTCGGCCGTATCGCGCTGCTTCGCGTGCACAACGGTTGGATCAAGAAGGGCCAGAACGTGGCCTGGGTCAAGCACGACGGCAGCGTCGCGAACGTCCGCATCACCGAGCTGATGCTGACCAAGGCGCTCACCCGCTACCCGGCCGAGCAGGCTGGCCCCGGCGACATCGTTGCTATCGCGGGTATCGAAGACATCACCATCGGTGAGACCATTGCCGACGCAGAAGACGTGCGCCCGCTGCCGACCATCACGGTCGACGAGCCGGCGATCTCGATGACCATTGGTGCGAACACCTCGCCGCTCGTCGGCAAGGTCAAGGGCCACAAGCTCACCGCACGTATGATCAAGGATCGCCTCGACCGCGAGCTCATCGGTAACGTGTCGCTGCGCGTGGTCGACACCGACCGCCCCGATGCCTGGGAGGTGCAGGGCCGCGGCGAACTCGCGCTTGCGATTCTCGTCGAGAACATGCGCCGCGAGGGCTTCGAGCTCACCGTCGGCAAGCCCCAGGTGGTCACCAAGCTGGTCGACGGCAAGGTGCACGAGCCTTTCGAGCACCTCACCATCGATACACCCGAAGAGCACCTCGGCGCGATCACGCAGCTGCTCGCAGCTCGCAAGGGCCGCATGGAGAACATGGTGAACAACGGCACCGGCTGGGTGCGCATGGA
>DDEV01000056.1:5564-5801 GCA_002336855.1 Leucobacter sp. UBA1945
GCGGCACCGGCATCGCCAACGCGATTTCGCACGGCTACGGCGAGTGGGCAGGCCCCATCGTTACCCGCAACAACGGTTCGATCGTGGCTGACCGCTCGGGGGTCGTGACTCCCTTCGCGATGATCGCTCTGCAGGAGCGCATGAGCTTCTTCGTGCAGCCCACGCAAGAGGTCTACGAGGGCATGGTCATCGGCGAGAACTCGCGCAGCGAAGACATGGACGTGAACATCACCAAGG
>DDEV01000056.1:5850-6717 GCA_002336855.1 Leucobacter sp. UBA1945
GTGCGTCGAGGTGACCCCCGAGGTCGTACGCATCCGCAAGGTGCACCTCGATGCGACGACGCGCAACCGTGCCGCAGCGAAGCTGAAGCAGCAGCTGGCCAAGTAATTCCTTTGCTTGAAAGAGCGGGGCAGTGATCATTTCTGGTCACTGTCCCGCTCGCATTTCTGAGCGTAGGATCGGGGCATGGCACTCATGCACCAGACCACGATGACCCCGTCGAAACTCGAACTGCTTGCCGCGTGGCTGCCCTCACAGCCGTGGTTCGTCGGTGACGCGAATTCGCTCGTGAGCCTTGGCGGTTTTCGCCTTGACGATCCTGCCGGCGAGGTCGGGCTCGAGGGCATTCTGCTCACCGCAGGCGACGACACCGTGTACTACGTGCCGCTCAGCTACCGGGGTGCGCCGCTCGAGCGCGGCGCAGACTTTCTCGTCGGCACGTCAGAGCACGGCGTGCTCGGCACCCGTTGGATCAGCGATGCCGCCGGTGATCCAGTATTCCGGTCGGTGATGGCCGCGACGATCGCGACCGGCGGGCACCAGGCCGACGAGTTCGTGCAAGACGAGTCGGGCAACCGTGTCTCGCGGCAGCCTGCAGTTCGAGTCCAGGGTTCGGGCCGACCAGGCGATCAGGCGCCCGAGCTGGCTGAGGCGACCGTCGAACAGGTGGGTCCGCTCACCAGGGTTTCAGATGACCTCGCAGTGCTCGACATTGTGCACGTCGTCGATCCCGCGCTCGTTTCGCGCGACGATCAGTATGCGTTGCGCGCAAGCTGGGGCGAGCATGGCGGGCAGGCGATCCTCGCGCTGCTGTATGCGGGCTAAGCGGGCTCGCTCTGCCTGAGCCGCTCATCGAGCTTGTCGAGATG
>DDEV01000089.1 GCA_002336855.1 Leucobacter sp. UBA1945
CCCGCTCCGGTGATCCCGCCGGTTCACCCGCTCGCGGCACCGGCCGCTCCGGGCGCGGCTCAGCCTGCTCCAGCTCAGCAGGCGCAGCCAACCTCGCCGGTGCCCCCGGTCTCGCAGGCTCCGCAGCAGCCAGCGCAACCGCAGCCACCCGCGCAGCAGCCCGAGCCCGTCGCCGCACCTGAGCCGGTTGCCGTGCAGCTCCCACCCGCGCCGCCTATCGCGCCCGCGCCAGAGCCCGCCGCACCCGTATATGCGGCGCCTGCGCCGCAACCTGTCGCCCCCACGCCTGCACCCTCGGTGCAGAAGGCGACCGGTATCACCGGAATGATCGATCACCCTCTGCCGCCCCGCCCCTCGGCAGCGGCCGCGCATGCCGGTGAGGCTGAGCTTCCAGAGGAGCCGATGGACCTCGACCACACCGTGGTGGCACCGCGTCGTTCTGATCCCACGTGGGTGCTTGAACTGCCCGACGGCACCGAGCTGCCGCTCGAAGCCGATGTGGTGGTGGGCCGCAAGCCTGAGTCGATCGACGGCTCGGCTACCCTCGAGGTGCCCGATCGCACCCGAACCCTTTCGAAGTCGCACGCTCGGCTCACACGCGTGGGAGCCAGCTGGATTATCGAAGATCTCGGGTCGACGAATGGTCTTGTGCTGATGAACGAAGATGGCACCGAGAGTGAACTTTCGCCCGGCGTTCGAGTCGAAGCGACCGAGCGCATGCTGTTCGGCACGCTCGAGGTTCGACTGCGGCCCGGCGGTGACGCTGCGTGATCCTTCCTGATCTCGAGCCTCGGATGAGGCTCACGATCGCGGCGCGTACCGACCGAGGCAAGCGTCGTGAGATCAACGAAGATGCCCTCTTCGCGGCCGACCCATGCTTCATCGTTGCCGATGGCATGGGTGGGCACGAAAAGGGCGACGCAGCGAGCAAGGCGGCGATCTCGGCGTTCAGCGAAGAGTTCACGGCTCCGGGCGAGGCGACCGTGCAGCGCATCGAACGCGCGCTTGATGAGGCACGCAGACGGGTGCACGAGGTCGCCGCAGCGACCCAGCGCGGTGCCGGCTGCACTCTCGCCGGTGCGATTCGCATCGAGCACCAGGGGGTTCCCCATTGGTATGTGCTGAACGTCGGCGACTCGCGGGTATATCTGCAGCGAGGAAATAGTCTGCGTCAGTTGACGATTGACCATTCGTTGCGATCCGAGCTTCTTGCAGGCGGGGATCAGCAGGGTGCGACGACGCCGCGCAACATCATTACGCGGGCGCTCGGCAGTGACGACGACCGCCACGACGCGTGGCTGCTGCCGGTCGAGACGGGGTCGCGATTGCTGATTTGCACCGACGGCCTCACCTCTGAGGTGAGCGATGAGCAGATCGAAGCCGTGCTCGCGGTAGGAGGTCGCGCCGAGTCGGTGGTTGACGAACTGCTGCGTCGCGCGCTCGATGCCGGGGGTCGCGACAACGTCACCATTATCGTGACCGACGTGGTCGCCGGCGGCATCGAGATGGCGTCGCTCACAGATGCTCAAGACGACACCGACGACATGACGCTCGAGATCACGAGGCCGAGGTCGCGATGACGAAGAGCAACGCTGAGACGCCGCGCGACGCGGCCGGTGAGATTCTCGCCGACATGTTGGCTGTAGCGTCGGGTGATGCCGCGGCAGTAGACGAGACCGTTGTCGTCAACCAGCCGGCGAGCGAGGTGAGCGATCATACGGTGGTCGTCAACCAGCCGGTGAGAGAGTGGGCGATTGAGTCACCGAACGATCAGATGGCAGAGGATCACACAATCGTGGTGCCGCATCCTTCGCCCGAGGCGAGCGACCATACGATTGTCGTGAATCAACCGATTGCGGAGTCTGCGCCTGAACAGGTGGCCGAGGATCACACCATTGTGGTGAATCAGCCGCACGCCGGCGTCTCTTCGGGGCACGCTGATCCGGCCAATGCAGACGACCTGGTCGGCGACGGAACCGTGGTCGTCGCCGCGGCCCGCGAAGAAACGGCTCCCCGCCCGCGCCGGGATCGCCGGGAGCACCCAGCTGCCGGTTCGAACCCCGCAGCGGCCGTCGCTGCGCCGAAGGAGAAGCGCTCGCTGCGCCGAATTATCGGAGGCGGGCTCGACCCGCGGCGTCCGATTGCCGAGGCCCCGGGATCGCTGCCCTGGGAGGTGCAGCCTGCGGGCGAGCGCGGCGTCGCACAGGGGCTTCCCGTCAGCTATGGAGCCCGGGTGCAGACCGATATGCCGCTCGAGTTCGGTATCGACGAGGTGCAACGCCGCGTTGGCCCTGCGCCAGAGGCCAGTCACGTCGCGGTGGTGCAGGGGCGAGACCTGTTGCCTTCGTTGCAGCGCCGCGACCGTAAGCGCAGCCTGATCACCCTGCTCGCGTATGCTGGCGTGACGGTCGCCTGCGCCTTGGGGCTCTGGGGAGTAGCGTCGATCGCCTTCGGATGGTAGATTCTCACTACGATTACTGAGCAGTAATCGAATCGGCCGTTGCGATCGCACCTGCGACGGCGTTCAAAGGAGAGCCCATGTCACTTGCAGGCAAGACCATTCTCATGAGCGGCGGCAGCCGCGGCATCGGGCTCGCGATTGCGTTGCGTGCCGCGGCCGATGGAGCAAACATCGCGCTCATCGCAAAAACCGATACTCCGCACCCGAAGCTTGAGGGCACGATTCATACCGCAGCTGAAGCCATCCGGGCTGCGGGCGGCAAGGCGCTTCCGATTCATGGCGACGTGCGAAACGACGAAGACATCGCCCGCGCGATCGAGGCCACGGTTCGCGAGTTCGGCGGCATCGATATCGTCATCAACAACGCGAGCGTGATCGACCTTTCTAGTTCGCTCAACCTCGCAGAGAAGAAGTACGACCTCATGCAAGATGTGAACGTGCGAGGCACGTTCATGCTGTCGCGGGCCGCGATTCCCTTCTTGAAGCAGGCAGAGAACCCGCACATTCTTTCGCTCTCGCCGCCCTTGAATCTCTCGCCGAAGTGGCTCGGTGGGCACACTGGGTACACGCTCGCGAAGTACGGCATGACGATGGCGACTCTCGGCATGGCCGCAGAATTTGCTGAGGCAGGGATCGCGGCAAACGCGCTGTGGCCCGAGACTACTGTGGCGACTGCGGCGGTGCAGTTCTCGCTCGGCGGCGACAAGATGATGCGGGTGTCGCGCACTCCTGAGGTGTGTGCCGATGCTGCCTACGTGGTCTTGACGAAGCCGGCTCGCGAATACAGCGGGCAGACGCTTGTGATGGAAGACGTGCTGCGCGCAGAGGGCGTGACCGACTTTGCGAAGTATGCCGCGGTGCCGGGTACTCCTGACGAGCAACTCTTTCCCGACATCTTCCTCGACTAGGTTTCGTTCGTGGCGGCTACCTGGCGTGCAACGCAAAAGGCGAACCGGCGCGCGGCTCTGATGCGCGCGTCGGCGCACCTCTTTGCCGAGCGAGGCTACAAGAATGTGTCGACCGTCGAGCTTGGCGAAGCGGTCGGCATGAGCGGCCCCGCGCTCTACAACTATTTTCCGAGCAAAGAGGCGTTGCTCTGCGAGCTGCTGATCGATGTGAGCACTCGCCTGTTGGCCGGCTGCCTCGAGATCGTCGGGGATGAGCGATCCGCTGAAGAGACCCTCGACGAGCTCATCGTCTTTCATGCGGAGTTTGCAACGGCTGAGCCTGACATTATCTTGCTCCAGGATCGCGAGCTGTCGAGCCTGCCCGACGATGCGAACCGCAAGGTGCGCAGGCTGCAGCGCGAGTACCTGCGCGAATGGCAGCAGGTGCTGCGCTCGGTTCACCCTGAGATTGATGATCGCGAAGCCCAGACGCGCCTACTTGCAACGGTCGGGCTTCTGAACTCGACTCCGCACAGCGCGAAGGCGAGCGGATCGCGCGCGGCTGCGATTCTCGCCGGGATGGCGCGAGCGGCACTCGTTGCGCGGGTGCTGCCGGCGGCCGGATAGCGGCGACGCGCCTGCACCAAGCCGCTTGGGACAACGCATCGCGTTGCGCGCGAAAGCCTCGGGGCGAAAGGCATCGCGTTTCGCCGGCTTTCGCGCCGGGGCCGCCGCCTCGGTATGTGCCGTGGCCGCCCCTGGCCACGGGCCGGGCGCGCGACGCGCCCGGTTTGCGGGCCTG
>DDEV01000081.1 GCA_002336855.1 Leucobacter sp. UBA1945
CCGCCCGCTCGGCGGCTTCCAGCGCCGTGATGAGCGGCTCGCCGCTCACCCCGTCGGCGCAGCGCTGGGCAGCGAGCCCGGCCGCGAGCACCTCGAGTGAAGCCCGCACGTTGAACAACTCGATCACGTCTTCTCGAGCCATGGGGGCCACCAGCGCGCCACGGCGCGGCAGCGTGCGAAGAAAGCCCTCGGCCTCAAGCCGCGGAAATGCTTCGCGAATGGGAATGCGCGAGACCCCGAGTTCTTCGGCCACCTCGCGCTCGCGCACGCGACTGCCTGGCTTCAGGGTGCCATCGATGACCCGCTTGCGCACCCACTCGTATACCCGCTCCCCCTGCGAAAGGCCCGACGGGTCGTCGGTCAGCTCGGGCGGATCCACTTTTCTCGTCAGCATCTTCGAGTCTCCGTTTCGGGTGCGGCGGGCGCCGAGTGCGGCGCGAACGGGCCCCTCGGGTCGGCGTGAGTTTCACACCGAATCATGTTTTGGTATTCAAAATAGCGCACTCTCGCATCCCAGCCGGTACGGATCCCGCGATTTTTCAATACATTCTTACGCTCGACTCTATTTTTTGGTATACAATCTTGCGAGTCGCCTCGCTACAGAGGTCATCACTCAGAGCAAAGGAGTCTGCGCATGACCGCGACCACCACACAGACCGCGGCAGACGCGCCCCGGCCGCGCACCCTCAAGCGCGAACTCGGCCTGCCCGCCCTCATCGCCTACGGGCTCACCTCGATGGGTGTACTCTCGGTCGTCTCGGTCTACGGACCGGCCACCGAGATCAGCGACGGCCATCTGCCTGCGGCCTACGTTGCCGCGATCGTGATCATGCTGTTCACGGCGCACAGCTACGGGCGCATGGCCGCGCACGTGCCCATCACTGGCGGCGCTTACGCCTACGTCACCCGCGGGTTCGGGTCAGTAA
This sequence comes from Leucobacter sp. UBA1945, assembly GCA_002336855.1. Taxonomy (GTDB): domain Bacteria; phylum Actinomycetota; class Actinomycetes; order Actinomycetales; family Microbacteriaceae; genus Leucobacter. Next base: position 927 of record DDEV01000081.1, read on the forward strand.
CGGGCTTTCTGACCGGATGGGTCATGCTGCTCGACTACCTCTTCTTGCCGATGGTCAACTTCTTGCTCTTCGGGCTCTACTTCAACAGCCTCTTCACCTCGGTGCCGTCCTGGCTCGGCACACTCATCTGCCTCGTCATCGTCGCAGCCCTCAGCATCATCGGCGTGAACTGGATCAAGCGAATGAACTCCGTGATCATCGTCGCCTCAGTGCTGGTGATCCTCGCGTTCCTGGTGCTCGCCGTGCTGAACGCCCCCGATCTGAGCCTCGAAGCGCTCGCAACTCCGCTCTCGATCGGAGACGCGGGCATCGCTCCGATCCTCTCGGCAGCAGCAATCGTCGCGTTCGCGTTTCTCGGGTTTGACGGCGTCTCAACCCTCGCCGAAGAGACCAAGGATCCCCGGCGCAAGGTGCCGAAGGGCATCGTGCTTGCCACGCTCTTCGCCGGCCTCGGTTACCTCGCGTTCTCGATCGCGGGCAGCCTCATCATGCCCGACTGGACGAAGATCGAGAACCTCGACGCGGCCGGCACCGAACTCATGCAGCAGGCCGGCGGTGACACGCTCATGGTGATCTTCGTGATCGTCAACGTGCTCGGCATCGTGCTCTGCGGCGCCGCAGCCCAGATGAGCGTCAGCCGCGTCATCTTCGCCATGGGCCGCGATGGCATCCTGCCTCCAGTGCTTGCGCGCCTGCACCGCCGGTTCCGCACCCCCTATGTCGCCGCGATCGTCGTCTCGGTAATCGCGCTCGTCGCCCTGTTCATCACGCTTGACCAGGCCGTGTACATGATCAACTTCGGCGCGCTCGCGGCGTTCGCGATGGTCAACCTCGCCAGCATTAAGGTGCTCTTCTTCGACCTGAAGTTGCGTTCGGGCTGGGGCGTGCTTCGCCATCTCATCATGCCCGTCATCGGCTTCGTCTCGATCGCCTGGCTGTGGACCTCGCTCGCGGCATTCACGTACGTGCTCGGCCTCAGCTGGCTCGCCGTCGGCGTGATCGTCTATCTCGTGCGACGCGGGCGCCACGGCGGCCCTCTCGCTCTCAAGATCGACGGCGCTGAGACCGAAACGATGCCGACTCTTCAGTACGAAGACGAGAAGTAGGCCCCGCGATGACCAATGCGCCGGTGCCGCACACGCTCAGCACCCCTGCCCTCGTCGACGGCCACATTCACCCCGATAAGACCGCGTGGGGCGTGCCGTGGGTGTCGCGTCGACCGGCACACACCCTGCCCGAGTTGATCGCGAACGACCGCGCGTTGCAGGCTTCGTACGAGACTTCGGTCGAGGATCGCGCCTACGCGCTGCTCTCGAACGCGCTTCGGCACGGCACGCTCGCAATGCGCGCCCATGTCGATGTGTCAGCCCATCTCGGCACAGCAAACGTCGAGGGGGTTCGGGCTGCTGCAGAACGGCTGCCCGAACTCACCGTGCAGATCGTCGCGTTTCCGCAGTTCGGCCTGCTCACCAACCCGGGCACGCTCGAAGCGATGGAGGCGTCGCTCACGAGCGGAGCAGACCTCGTCGGCGGCATTGACCCGGGTGGCATCGAGGGCGACCTGCACAGACACCTCGACGCGATCTTCGGTCTCGCCGACCGAGCATCGCGCGACCTCGACATTCACCTGCACGACGGTGGCGAAGACGGCCTCGCTCAGATCAGGGAGATCGCCAGGCGAACGATCGCTTCGGGCAGGCAGGGGCGCGTGACTATCGGCCACGCGTTCGCGCTCTGCGACGCCACACTGCCGAGCCTCGGCAGCACGCTCGATCTTCTTGCCGAGGCAGGAATCTGGATCGCCACCTGCGCGCTCGGCGCAGATCCGGTTCCCGACCCAGATCTCTTCGAACGCCACGGCGTGCGCCTCGTCGCGGGATCGGATGGCGTGCGCGATGCCTGGAGCCCGTTCGGCAACGGCAACATGCTCGACCGCGCGCACCTGCTCGCCTACCGCACAGGCGCGATCACCGACGCCGAGCTCGAACGCGCGTTTCGCTTCGCCTCGACCGCGGGCGGCGAAATGCTCGGGCTGCCCGAACTCGCCACTTGGAGTGAGCAGAGTGGCACCCGCCTCGAGTTCGCGGCAAGCAGCATCGCAGAGCTCGTGGTCGAACGACCAGCCCCGCTCAGGGTAGTTCGCGACGGGCGAGAGATCAGCCCAGCTCTGTGAGCAACAGGGTTCGTTCAAGGGCGGTGGGGGTGCGCTCAGCCGTGCACGCCCGCCAGGGCATCGCAGCTGGGGTGCTGATTGTCGCGGTCGGGCTGAGCGTGCGGTTTCCGATCACGAGTGTGTCACCGCTGCTCGAAGACATCGCTGCAAGCTATCACCTCACCCCGGGCGGCATCTCGGCGCTCAGCGCGATCCCCGTGCTGCTGTTCGGCCTCGCATCGCCTCTCGCTCCCCTCCTCGTAAGGTGGCTCGGCCTTTCACGCACCATTTCGGCGCTGCTCGCGGCACTCGCTCTGGCGACCCTGCTGCGCCCGCTTGGCCCCGGCCCGCTCTTCACCGGAACAGTGATCGTGGGCGGGGCGATCGCACTGCTCGGCATTCTGGCGCCGCAGATTATTCGCCAGAATCTTGCGACGCGAGCGGGCTTCTGGACGGGCATGTACACCACCTCGTTCGGCTGCAGCGCGGCTCTCGGCGCCGCGCTGACGGTGCCCCTGTTTCACGCTCTCGATGAGCGCACAGCGCTTGCGCTCGGCGTCTGGGCGGTGCCATTGCTCGTCGCTGTCGGCCTGGCGCTCAGCCTGGGCGGTCGTCTCAAGGATCGGTCGACAGCAACGTCCCGTTCCACGGCAAGCGCACCCAAGAGGCCCTCCTCCGCGCAGCCGCTCTTTCACTCACGCGGGCTGTGGCCCGTGACCGGGTTCTTCGCATGTCAGGCCCTTATCTATTTCTCGCTCACCGCGTGGTTGCCGACAATCGCGATCAGCCGCGGTACCGAACCTGCTTCGGCGGGGCTGCTCCTTGCGTTAATGAGCGTCGCCGGTCTGCCCGCCTCGCTGCTCGCCCCGAGTCTCGCCGCGCGTGAGCGACTGAGGGTGCCGCTACTCATCACAACCGCACTGCTCGCGTTCGCAGGCGTACTCGCGCTTGCATTCGCCCCGGTCGCGCTATTGCCCCTCGCCGTCGCCTTCACCGGCATCGCGTCGAGCGGGGCGTTCGGGCTGTCGATCGCGCTCATCGTGTTCACCACGCCGAGCATCGAGCAAACCGCAGCATACTCCGCGGTGAGCCAGGGCATCGGCTACGCGATCGCGGCGAGCGGCCTGGGCGCACGTGCTCGTAGCGCTCTCGTGCGTCGCGCTTGCCGAGCTGGGTTTCGGCGTCGCGAGTGCGCGCGCCGCGCGCGCTCGGGAGCGTACCTCAGCCACGTCAGTCACGCGGTAGGGCCGGGCAGGCCGTAGGCTTGGCACATGAGCACCGATAGCCGTACAGAGACGTCAACCATCACCGCAGCCGAGATCAGCCAGCAGCCGCTGCTGCGCACCGAGATTCCCGGCCCCCGCAGCCGCGAGCTGCACGCGAGGCGTCAGGCCGTCATTCCGCCGGGCGTGCACAGCGTGGTTCCCGTCTACATCGAGCGCGCACACGGCTCCATCCTCGTCGATGTCGATGGAAACCAGATCGTCGACGTGTGCGGCGGCATCGGCGTGACCACCATCGGGCACACCGATGAGGCCGTCGTCGCCGCCGCCCGCGCGCAGCTCGAGAAGGTCACGCACACCCTGTTCACGATGACCCCCTACGAGCCCTACGTCGAGGTCGCCGAGCACCTCGCGAAGCACTTTCCCGGCGAGGGCCCTGCGAAGACCCTGCTCATGAACTCGGGCGCCGAGGCCGTCGAGAACGGTGTGAAGATCGCGCGCAAGCACACCGGCCGCCCGGGCGTCGCCGTGCTCGAGCACGCCTACCACGGACGCACGATGCTCACGAGCAGCATGAACTTCAAGGGCGCGCCCTACGCAGCCGGCTACGGCCCGCGCGCCGGCGACATCTACAAGGCGCCGAACTCGTACCCGCTGCGCGACGGGCTCACCGGCGCAGAGGCCGCGGCCCGCACCATCGCCTACCTCGAGAAGACCGCGGGCGCAGAAGATCTCGCCTGCCTCGTCGTCGAGCCGGTGCAGGGCGAGGGCGGCTTCATCGTGCCGGCCGAGGGATACCTGCCCGCGCTCGCCGAGTGGTGCCGAGTCAACGGCATCGTCTTCATCTCTGACGAGGTGCAGGCGGGCATCGCGCGCACCGGCACCATGTTCGCAATCGAGCAGTTCGGGGTGAAGCCTGATATCGTGCTGACCGCGAAGGGCATCGCTGGCGGTCTGCCGCTCGCGGGCATCACCGGCCGCGCCGAGATCATGGACAAGTCGCAGCCCGGCGGCCTCGGCGGCACCTTCGGCGGCAACCCTGTCTCGTGCGCCGCAGCAGTCGCCGTGTTCGAGCAGATCGAGCGCGACGGGCTGCTCGCGCGCGCAAAGCACATCGAGAGCGTCTTCCTGCCCGCACTGCGGGGGCTCGCAGCCAAGCACCCGAGCATCGCAGACGTGCGCGGCATGGGCGCAATGCTCGCGATCGAGTTCACCAAGCCGGGCACGCTCGAGCACGACGCCGCGCTCACGCAGCGCGTCATCGATCGCGCCGCTCAGCAGGGCGTGCTGCTGCTCAGCACCGGCGTCTACGGCAACGCGATCCGCTTCTTGCCTTCGCTGCAGTTCACCGACGAGCTCATCGAGCTGGTCGTGCGTGTGCTCGACGAGGCGCTGAGCGCCGAGGCGTAGCAAGCACCGGCGGCTGGCCGGCAGCATAGTTGACGCAGCGGCGACGAACGAGCCGAGACTCAGACAGCGGTGCCCGATCCTCTTCGAACGTCGAAAGGGATCGGGCACCGCTGTCTTGTCATGTGAGAAGCTATGAGCTACTTCTCGTTGGGGTTGTCTTTCACCGGGTCATCGAGCGGCGCGATCGAGCTGACGACATCCATCGACTCGGTCATCGCGGCGGCGTTGATGCGGCCACGAACACCGAACCAGCCGATCACGAGAAACACGCCGATAATCGCGGTCAGCACAAGGGTGAGCCTGCCGATCTCGCCGTCAAAGCCGATGAGCACGACGACGAGCAGCAAGAAGCCAAGTGTGAACGCATTCAAGAACGGCGCAAACGGCAGCTTGAACTCCGGCCTCGTCACCTCTCCCCTGCGCGACTTTCGCACGAATGCCCAGTGGCTCAGCATGATCGACGACCACGCGGCAACGGTTCCGATACCCGAAATGTTGAGCATCAGCGCAAAGGCGTCTTCGGGCATGAGCACGTTCAGAATGACGCCGGGAATGCCGACGATCGAGGTGATCAGAATGCCACCGTACGGAATGCCCGACTTGTTCATGCGCTTCGCGAAGCGAGGAGCCGTGCCCGCCATCGCGAGCGAGCGCAGGGTTCGGCCGGTCGCATAGAGGCCGGCATTGAGGCTCGACAGCGCCGCGGTCATCACAACGATGTTCATCACGTCAGCGCCACCCGGAATGCCCAGGTTGTTGAGCACCGTCACGAACGGGCTCTCTTTGCCCGAGTACGACGTCCACGGCATGAGCAGCGTCAGCAGCAGCACCGAGCCTACGTAGAAGAGCAGAATGCGCCAGACGACCGAGTTCACTGCCTTAGGAATCGCTTTGTGGGGATCAGCCGATTCGCCCGCCGTGATGCCCACCATCTCGATGCCGGCGAACGCGAAGACGACGCCAAGGGTGATGGCGAAGAGGCTGCCGATGCCGTTCGGAATCAGGCCACCGTTCTCGGCAATCAGGCTGAAGCCCGGCACGTTGCCGTCGATCGGGTGCTGCGTCACCACCGCCCAGATGCCGATCACACCGAAGAGAATGATTGCGCCGACCTTGATGAACGCGAACCAGAACTCCATCTCGCCGAACAGCTTGACCGAGATGAGGTTCATGGTGAGCACGACCGCGAGCGCGATCAGTGCGATGAGCCACTGCGGTACCGGCAGGAAGAACGACCAGAAGTGGGTGTATACCGCGACCGCGGTGATATCGGCGACGAGCGTCGCTGCCCAGTCGAGAAAGTACAACCAGCCGACGGTGTAGGCGCCCTTCTCTCCGAAGAACTCGCGAGCGTAGCTCACGAACGCGCCCGACGATGGGCGGTAGAGCGCGAGCTCGCCGAGCGCGCGCACCACGATGAACGCGAAGATGCCGCAAATCGCATAGACGATGGCGAGGCCGGGGCCCGCGATCTCGAAGCGATTGCCACTGCCGAGAAACAGCCCCGTACCGATGGCGCCACCGATGGCGATCATCTGGATGTGACGGTTCTGCAGGCCTTTCTTGTAGCCGCCGTCACCGGCATCTTGCATGTGCGAGGTGCTCGTCTTGACCGCGGCGTCGGATGGTTGTTTCGACATCGTTGTCCTTTCTGGAGAGCCCTTGTGGGGCGAATGTTCGTAGTAGTTGAGATGAATGAAAGTGTTCGGCGCTATTCGGCGACGACGCGGAACTGCGTGAGCTTCGCATCGACCGCACCGCGCACGTATCCGTGCGAGCTCTGCGTCACTGCCTGCAAGAACGAGACAGTCTCAGCGGTGATCTCTTCGCCGGGAAGCATGTTCGGAATGCCGGGCGGGTAGGCCGCGAGACTGTCAGCGCTGATGCGTCCGATGGCATCCTCGGCTGAGACCAGCTCGGTGTTTCCGAGAAACGCCTCGCGGGGTAGCATGCGCAGCGCGCCGGTGCTTGGCAGGCGCAGTGCGGCATCAACCGGAGTGGTCGAAGCTGCGTTAGCGTCGGCGATCGCATCGAGGGCCTCGAGCAACGGCTCGAGTGGCGGGCACTTGCCGAGTCCGACCATCGGCACAATGGTAGTCTGCGTTGCCATCTCGACCCAAATGTTGTGCTCTCGCATGAGCTTCAGGCGCACGGTGTGCCCGTCGAGCCCGGTCGCGCTGATATCGATAGGCAGGCGAAGAGGATCAGCACCAACGATGCTCGGAAATTCGCCAAAGGTGTCGAACAGAAGCGAGAATCGGCCGTGCTCACGCACCCGCTCAGAGAACGCACGGAGCGCGTCGAGCGAACGCTGGATCTCGTCCTTGCTGTGCTGCAGGTCGCGGCGGTTGACGTCGATCGAGCCGAGCAGCAGCGAGCTCTCGCTGGTCGATGAGGTCATGCGGAACGCGCGCTCGATTGCCGGCTCGAGGGTATCTGCGAGCTCGGTGTCGCCAAGGTGCAGCAGGGCACTCTGGGTCAGTGATCCGGTGAGTTTGTGGGTGCTCATGATGCAGAGGTCTGCGCCCTGGCGAAGCGGCGACTCCGGCAGCTCGGGGTGAAAGCCGAAGTGGGGCCCCCACGCGCAGTCGACAATGAGTGCGGCGCCGGCAGCGTGCACGATCTCCGCGATGGCGGGCACGTCGGCCACGGCGCCGAAGTAGCTCGGGCTCACTACGTAGACGGCCTTCACGACGCCGTCGTGCGCATCGAGCGCTTCGCTCACGGCCTCGGGCGTCACGTTGTGCGCGGCACCGTTGCGGTAGTCGACCTCGGGGTGAATGAAGCCGGGTCGCATAGCCGACAGCACGAGCCCGTCTACGATGCTCGAGTGCACACTGCGCTGCAGCAGAATGTCCCCCCCGAGCTGGCCGATCGCGAGCACCGCTGTGCGGTTGCCCTGCGTCGAACCGTTCGTCAGAAACCAGGTGCGGCGCGCGCCCCAGGCGTCTGCGGCAAGCTTCTCGGCCTGCTCACGGTTCGAGTTCGCCCCGAGATCGATGCCGTCGAGCAGCGGGGTCACGTCGAGCTGCAGGGGGCGTTCACCTACGAATGATGCGAGGCCCGCCGAGATGCCTTCGGCATTCGCACCGTGCCCTGGTACGAGCAGAGAGATGGGGTTGCTGTCGGCGTGACGCTCGAGTGCTTCGGCGTACGGTGCGCGGCGCGAGGGATCAGCGGTGACTTCAGTTTCGACCATCCGTTCAGGGTATGCGCAGATACAAGCGAGAAGAATACCTAATATCTTGATATCTCTCATACTCTGTATGAAACTTGTTGCATGCCTGCTGCGCACCACGAGCCTCACTTGAAGACCAACTCAGACCCCCTCGACCTGCGCAGTCTGGCCGCCCTGCGCCAGTGTCACGCCTCTGGATCGGTTGCCGCTGCAGCTCGTGCGCTCGGATGGAGTCATCCGACCGTAGACCACCACCTCGCAAAGCTCGAGCGGCAGCTCGGCGCACGACTTCTCGAGCGAACCCCGCGAGGCAGCAGAACGACCGAGCTCGGGGCAGTCGTCGCCGAACGCGCAGAAGAGATTCTCGGCCTTTGCGACCGCCTCGTCGCCGAGGTACACGACTCGCAGCTTGCGACAACCCCCGTCGTGCGCTTCGCCGCGCTGCCCACGCTCGGCGCGCTGATCTTGCCCCCCGTGCAGCGCGCGCTGCGCGACCTCACCGACGCCCCGCAGCTCGACGTGACGATTGACGAGCTCATGCCGATCGTCGCTGGGCTCGAACAGGGCAGGATCGACGTCGCGATTCTCGTCGCGACCGGCAGGGTACCGCCAATATCGAGCTCAAGGGTGCACCTCGAGCGGCTTCGTTCAGAACCCCTGCACCTCTGCGTTGCGCGAGATCATCCGCTCGCTATCTCGTCGCCGAACGAGCTTCCCCGCTTCGAGCAGCTTCGCGACGAGCAGTGGGCCTTCGGCGTCGACGAGCACGATCCCAGCGACGCGGGCCTCAAGGAGTTGTTCGCTGCGGCCGGCCTGAAGCCGCGCGTCGGCATGCGCCTCGACGACTACCGCACCATCCAGCAGCTCGTCGGCGCGGGCCTCACGATTGCACTCGTGCCCGCGTCTGCGCTCGATGCTGATGCACCGGTGCACTCATGGGCGTTTCCCGAGACGATGCTGCGCCGAGACGTGCTGCTCGCCGTGCGCACCCCGATTGCGCCGCGAGGCAAGGTGGGCACCGTTGCTGAGTCGCGCAAGCAGCGTGCGCTCACTCAAGTCGTCGCCGAGATTCGGGCGGCCGCACGCTAGGCGGGCGTCACACTCATCGAGCTTGTCGAGATGCGCGATCTCCGATTGCGGGGCGAGTGCGGGGTTTCAGATCGCGCGCATGGTCGGGTCTGGCGGGAGCGAGCGCAGCTCGCGGATGGATCTGCGCGCGATCCGAAACCCCGCACTCGTTTTGCGACCAGGGGGTATCGCTCGTCTCGACAAGCTCGATGAGCGAGGGCCTGCCAGGAACGCCTTAGGCGTCAGTGGGCATAAGCAGCGCGGCGCACGTGATGCGCAGCGCGTTGAGCAGCGCCTCGGCCTGGGAGGGGTCGCTCGCGACTCGAGCACCGATCTCGCGAATCGCGCCCGAAACGAGCACCGCGATCTCATCGACCGGGGCAGTGGGCGATACGAGACCTAGCTCGCGCGCCTGATGCAAGTCTTCGGTGAGCATCGCGTGAAACATGCCAGAGGCCGAGCCGGTGACCCCGCCGAGTGGCCCGAACGTTGCGGCACCCACGAGTCCGTAGAAGCGGCCCTCGGCCGTTCCGGTTACGCTCACGAGTGCACCGGCGAGCGCGAGCACGCGGTCGGCGATCCGGCTTTGCGCCGCGCGCTCGGCCGATCCTTTTGCGACCACCTGCTCGGCGATGCGCACGTACGCATCGCGAATGAGTTGCTCGCGCCCATCGGGAAAGTACGTGTAAATGGTGCCCCGCGATACACCAGCCCGCTGCGCCACCTCATCGACAGTGATGCTCTCGAACGACTGCTCGCCGAGCAATACCGACATGGCGACGAGGATTTCGTCGCGGGTGCGAATGCGGTTTCGTTCGCGAAGTCCGAGTGGTTTGTTCGGCAAGAGGCGGCTTTCAAGAGGAGGTGCGCAGGGGGTTCGCACCAGTCAACCACATGGGCGCGCTTTCGGTGCCCTGTGAGCCCGTTTAACCCTCGGCGCCGAACGCCGCGCGCACCTCGTCGTGGGGCAGGGCGAAGCTCTCGTGACCCTTTCGCCCGGTCATATCGCGAGCTGCGACAAGCGCGTTGATCACGGCTTCTTCAACGGCCTCGACCGTGGCCGCGAAAAAGGGATCGATGCTGCCCCATGCGAGCGTCTCAAGAGGCTCGGTCGCCCCGGTCTCGGTGCCCATGCGCGAGGTCAGCGCACCCTCGTTTGCGGTGGAGAATGCGAGAAAGATATCGCCCGAGAAGTGGCTCGCGGTGGTGCCGGTTCTGGCCAGGCCGAGCGGCACCCGGCGCGCCAGGGCCCGGCACTGGTCGGACAAGAGTGGCGCGTCGGTCGCGACGATCACGATCACGCTGCCGGCGCCAGGCACAGCGCGGCCGATGCCCGCATCCTCTGCGAACCAGTCGCCCGATTCCATGGGGTTCGGTGCGACCGAGTCGCGGCCGATCGCGCGGCCTACGATCTTGAGCTCGTGGCGCGAGCCGAAGTTCGCCTGCAAGAGCACGCCGACTGTGTAGTCGCGATCCTTTGCGCGCACAATGCGCGACGCGGTGCCGGTGCCTCCCTTGAAGCCGTAACAGTTCATGCCGGTGCCGCCGCCGACGTTGCCCTCTGCTACCGGGCCGGTGCTCGCCGCATCGATCGCGGCCATCGCGTGCTCCGGCCGCACAGTATCGGCGTTGATCGAGTTGAGGTAGCCGTCCCAGGTTTCGCCGACCACGGGCAGCATCCAGGCGGCAGCGACCTCGGGATGGTGCGCGGCCATCCAGCGGTCGACGCCACGGTGCACCGCCCCGACTGCGTGCGAGTTCGTGATCGCAATGGGGGCCTGCAGCTGGCCTGACTCCTCGATCCAGCTTCTGCCGGTGAGCTCTCCGTTGCCATTGAGCACCGCGACGCCCGCCGCACAGGGGAGGCCCGCTTTCTCGCGGCCCCGGGGCAGGATCGCGGTCACGCCGGTTCGCGTGGTCACCGGATCGTCGACGATGAGTGTGGTGAAACCGACTTCGAGCCCGGGAACATCGGTAATCGCGTTGCAGAGGCCGGGGACTCCGTCGAAGTGCACTCCGAGATCGCGAGCGCGTACCGGGGTGGCTGGGGGCTGTGTGGTCATGTGATCCTCGGATTCTTCTCTGTGTGCGCTGCGGCGCAAGCTGCACGCGACGCGTCTCAAACAATTTCAACATTGAACATTGTTTAATAAATGAACGTGTGCTTAGACTATTACAAGCAACAGAAGTTTTGAATCAACTAAACGTAGTTCTATTGAACGAGTTTTTGCGAAGACGAAGGAGTCTTTCACATGAGTACCTCTCACACCGCGACCGCGACCGCGAGCGCGAGCGCCGCCAAGGGCGCCACGCTCGCGAAAAATCGCCTCGGCACCTGGGACATCGTGTTCTTCGTGATCTCGGCTGCTGCGCCGCTTACCGTTGTGGTGAGTGGCGCGGTGACGTCGTTTCGTATGGGCGGGGTCGGCGCTCCCGGGGCGATTCTCTTCGCCGGCGCGGTGCTGATCTGTTTCGCGCTCGGCTTCACGGCGATGTCGAAGAGCGTGCGCAACGCCGGTGCCTTCTACGCCTACGTCTCGAAGGGGCTCGGCAAGCCGGTCGGTCTCGCGGTCTCTTCGGTGACGGTGTTCGCCTATCTCGCGCTGGTGATCTGCTTCTACGGATTCATCGGCTTCTTCGCTCAGTTCACTTTTCTCGAGCTGTTCGGAATCGACCTGCCCTGGGGCGTGTACTCGATAGCAGCAGTCGTGATCGTCGCAGTGCTCGGCTACAACAAGATCGACGTCGGGGCGAAGGTGCTGGCGGTGCTGCTCACGCTCGAAATCGGCATCTTGCTCGTGCTCGCATTCGCCGCGCTCGCCGATGGCGGCCCCGAGCCCTGGAGCTTCGCCTCGTTCGACCCGCAGCACGTGTTCTTCGCAACCGGCGCGGGCGCGCTCTTCGTGATGGGCTTCGGCGCCTACCTTGGATTCGAGAGCACCGCGATCTATGCCGAAGAGGCAAAGCGGCCCGAGCGCACCGTGCCGCGCGCGACGATTATCGCTGTCGCGTTTCTTGCGCTGTTCTACGCCTTCACCTTCTGGATCTTGACAGTCGCGTTCGGCGCAGACGGCGTGGTCGAGCTCGCGCGCAGCGACGCCTTCGAGACGATGGTTATCGCCGGCACCGAAGATCTGGCGGGAGCCTGGGCTGCCTTCGTTATGAAGATTCTGATTGTGACCAGCTTCTTCGCCTGCGTGCTCTCATTTCACAACGCCTGCACCCGCTACTTCTTCTCACTCGGCCGAGAGGGCCTGCTGCCTCGGGCTCTCGGGCGCACGAGCCAGCGCACCGGCTCGCCCGCGGTGTCGAGCCTCACCCTCTCGGTCATCTCTCTCGTTGCCGTGATCGTCGCGATCGCGGTGAACGCCGACCCCTTCCTCGGCCTCGCGCTATGGACGTATGCGACCGGGGTGCAGGGCCTCGTGTTCGCGCAGGCTTGCGCCGCCGTGGCCGTGTTCTGGTATTTCATCAAGGATCGGCGCGGACACAGCCTGTGGCGTGTCACGATCGCGCCCGCTATCGGGGCGGTCGGGTTGATCATCGGCTACATCCTGATCGTGACGAACTTCGAGGTGGTGACGGGGCTCAGTGGGCCCATCAACCAGGTGCTGCTATTGCCGACCCCGATTCTCTTCGTCGGAGGCATCATCGTCGGCCTCGTTTTGAAGCGCCGCAAGCCCGCATACTACGCCGGATTGACCGAATCCGTGACGGTGCAGGGCGATGGTGCGGTCGAAGAGCCGGAGCGCAATGCGCACCAACGCGACGCGCTCGTGTCAGACCGGCCGTGAGACCCAATAGGCTGGTGGCGTGAACGCCGCAGCGCAACGACGCCTGGAACGCCGGGATGAGATCATCCGGGCGTTCTGGCGCGTCGCGCGCTCGCGGCCGAGGCGCTCGATCAACGTGCGCGCGGTTGCGGCCGAGGCCGACATGAGCCCGGCGAACGTGCTGCACTACTTCTCGACGCTCGACGAGCTGCAGATGACCGCCGTCAGCGGGGCCATGGAACAGTTCGCCGAGCAGCGCCAGGCGATTCTCGACAGGCCGCACAGCGCGACAGCGCGCATCTTCTCCATGATCGACGCAGGCGTACCAGACCGCATCAGCGACGAGCTGCGGCAGGTCTATGAGAGCGTCGCACTGCTCAGCGAGTACCCCGAGTATCGCCCGGTGCACCGGGCGCTGACCGAGCGGCAGATCATGCTCTACCGGGCGCTCATCGAGATTGGGGCGGGCACCGGCGAGTTCGTGCTCGCCTCGCCGCCCGGCATGATCGCACGCAACCTCGTCGCGCTCGAAGACGCCTACGACCTCTACCCGCTCGCGGGCGACCCGACCCCGCGCGAGGAGTGCCGCGCCTCAGTGCGAAGCTATGCCGAGCTCGCGCTCGGGCTCGAGGCCGGGGCTGGTGCGGCGGCGAGTGAAGCTCATAACGCGGGCGATTCGAGCGACGCCCGAGAGCCGAAGGCGAGATGATCGCCGCCGTGCTGCCGGGGCTCGTCATGGTCGCCTCAGGCGCCGCGTGCCTCGGTGGTGCAGTCGCAGCTAAGAACCGCATCGGAATCGCCGCAGCAACCGTCATGCTGCTTGCGATGCTCGACCTCATCACCTTGCAGCTGGTGCCGGCTCCAGTCTGGGCGCTCTTGCTTGTGGCTGCGGCGCTTGCGCTCGGGGCGCGACTGCGCGTGGGCGCGCCCGCCGTGACCAGCAAGGCGAGGGTGAGTGCTGGCACCGGGCTGCGCCGCGCCGTAATGGTGGCCTCGGCAGTGAGTTACGTTGCGATGGCGTGGCTCGTCATGACCCATTCGCACGCGTCGAGCGGTACGGCTTTGATTTCGGGCGAGGATCACCTGGCCCACCCGGGCCATACCGGTGGGGTGGCAGAGATGCCGAGCGCCGCGGCCGCACTGGTTGTCGGCGTGCTCATCGCCGTGCACGTGGCGCTCTTCGTCGCCTCGTTGCGCAGCGGTCGACGCCTGCTTGCGCTCGAGGCCGGGGCCATGGCGGCGATGCTGCTCGCCATGCTCGTGCCCATTCTGTTCTCTTAGTCCTTTCGCCTAGCCCCAGACCACGACGAAGGGCCGGGGCGCATGCGCGCCCCGGCCCCGATCCTCGCAATGAGACTTAGAGGGTGTTGCCGAGCTTGAAGCCCTTCTCGCCCTCGTCGTCGCGGGTGTACGAGAACCCGTCGGCTCCGATGGTCACTGCCATCTCGCTGTCGTCGGTGCGCGCGATCACGGGCTGCGGGTTGCCGTCGAGGTCGAGCACGAGCGAGCCGTCGGTGTACCACGAGGGTACGACCGGGTTGCCCCACCAGTCGCGGCGCTGGTTGTCGTGCACGTCCCAGGTGACGACCGGGTTGTCGGGGTCGCCCGTGTAGTAGTCCTGGGTGTAGATCTCGACGCGGTGGCCGTCTGGATCGCGCAGGTAGAGGTAGAACGCGTTCGAGACGCCGTGGCGGCCCGGCCCGCGCTCGATGCTGTCAGACTTGCGCAGCGAGCCGAGCTTGTCGCAGATCGCGAGAATGTTGTGCTTCTCGTGCGTCGCGAAGCACACGTGGTGCATGCGGGGGCCGTCGCCGCCGGTCATGGCGGTGTCGTGCACGGTCGGCTTGCGGCGCATCCAGGCAGCGTAGACGGTGCCCTCGTTGTCCTGAATGTCTTCCGTCACGCGGAAGCCCAGGTTCTGCATGAAGCCCACGGCGCGCGGCACGTCGGGGGTGATCTGGTTGAAATGGTCGAGGCGCACGAGCTCGCCCGGAATGTGCAGGTCGTAGCGCCACGACATGCGTTCGGTGTGCTCGGTCTGGTAGAAGAACTCGTAGGGGAACCCGAGCGGATCGATGACGCGCACCGAGTCGCCGATGCCCTTCACGAAGCCGTCCGGGTTGCGACGCACCTCGCAGCCGAGCTCTTCGTAGAACGCGACCGCCAGGTCGAGATCTTCGGGGGTGCGCACGCGGTACGAGAACGCGGCGACCGCGGCGACCGGGCCCTTGCGCAGCACGAGGTTGTGGTGAATGAACTCCTCGGTCGAGCGGAGGTAGATC
This sequence comes from Leucobacter sp. UBA1945, assembly GCA_002336855.1. Taxonomy (GTDB): domain Bacteria; phylum Actinomycetota; class Actinomycetes; order Actinomycetales; family Microbacteriaceae; genus Leucobacter. The sequence continues at coordinate 16,013 of DDEV01000081.1, forward strand.
GCCTCGTCGTCTTCGGTGGTCACGTAGAGGCCGAGCACGTCGACGTAGAACTCGCGCGAGGCGGCGAGGTCGGTGACGATGAGCTCCATGTAGGCGCAGCGCAGAATGTCTGGCGCGGGCGACTTTGCCGTCGGGATCGGGTTATCCGAGTGGATCGGGGCTTCCTTGGTGACCCAGAAGCCGGCGGACTGCTTGTCTTCTTCGTTGAGTTTTGCCATGGTGTTGCTTCCTTGCAGCTTTCTTGCAGTGGTGGGTGACTACTTGCCGGTCGCGCCGAAGCGAGGCGAGTGCGCCTCGTTGAGCGTGATCTGGATCGACTGGGCCGTGGTGTAGAAATCGACCGAACGGTAGCCGCCCTCGCGGCCGAGGCCCGAAGCCTTCACGCCGCCGAACGGGGTGCGCAGGTCGCGAACGTTGTTCGAGTTCAGCCACACCATGCCCGACTCGATGCCGTGGGCGAAGTTGTGGGCGCGCTTCAAGTTCGAGGTCCACACGTAGGCGGCGAGGCCGTACTTCGTGTCATTCGCGAGCTTCAGGGCCTCTTCGTCGGTGTCGAACGGGGTGATTGCGACGACAGGGCCGAAGATTTCCTCCTGGAAGATGCGTGCTTCGGGTGCCACGTCTGCGAACACGGTCGGTGCGACGTAGTTGCCCTCGGGGAAGCCCTCGGGGCGACCGCCGCCGGCGACGAGGCGACCCTCGGTCTTGCCGATCTCGACGTAGCTCATGACCTTCTCGAAGTGGCTCGGGTGCACCAGCGCGCCGACCTCGGTCTTCGGGTCGTCTGGCAGGCCGATCACGATGTTCTTCGCGCGCTCGGCGTAGCGTGCCACGAAGTCATCGTAGATCGAGCGCTCGACGAGCACGCGGCTGCCGGCGGTGCAGCGCTCGCCGTTCAGGCTGAACACGCTGAACACGGTCGCGTCGAGCGCCTCTTCGAGGTCGGCGTCTGCGAAGACCACCGAGGGGCTCTTGCCGCCGAGCTCGAGCGAGAGACCCTTCAAGAAGGGCGCAGCGTTCGTCGAGATCATCGCGCCGGTCGAGCTGTCGCCCGTGAACGAGATGAGCGGCACGTCGGGGTGCTTCACGAGCGCGTCGCCGGCGACGCCGCCCGAGCCGAGGATGAGGTTGAAGACGCCGTCGGGCACGCCGGCCTCACGGAAGATCTCGGGCCACAGTGCCGCCGACAGCGGCGTGTAGCTCGCGGGCTTCAGCACGACGGTGTTGCCGGTAGCGAGGGCTGGAGCCAGCTTCCACGACTCCTGCATGAAGGGCACGTTCCAGGGTGTGATTAGGCCAGCGACGCCCTTCGGCTTGCGGTTCACGTAGTTGATCTGGCGGCCGGGAACCTTCGTCACATTGTCGTGCTCGGCGACGATGAGGTCGGCGAAGAAGCGGAAGTTCTCTGCTGCGCGGCGCGCCTGGCCCTTCGCCTGGGTGATGGGCAGGCCCGAATCCCAGCTCTCGAGCAGGGCGAGCTGGTCGTCGCGCGACTCGACGATGTCTGCCACCTTGTGCAGAATGCGCGAGCGATCGCGGGGCAGCATCTTGGGCCAGGGGCCCTCGTCGAAGGCGCGCTTCGCGGCGGCGACGGCACGGTCGACGTCGGCCGCGCTCGCCGAAGCGGCCTTGATGTAGACCTCGTTCGAGACGGGCTCGATGACGTCGAACTGCGCGCCGCCCTCGGCGTCGACGAACTCGCCGTCGATGAAGAGCTGAATCTTCTCGGGCAGGCCTTCTGGCTTCTGGTAGGTCATTGTGTGCTCCAGTCGTGGTGAGTGGTTGGTTGGTGAAGTTGTGGGTTAGGGGGTGGATGGTTCGAGTTCGCTCGCGTTCCGGTGCTCGTCGGCGTGCGCGAGCACGGCATCAAGGGTCGTGGTGCGGTGCGCGCGGGCAACTGCTTCGATCTCGGCGGCCGGCGCCTGATCCTCGATCATTCGAAGAATCAACTCGTGTTCTTCAACCGACTGCTGGGCTCGGCCAGGTACGAAACTGAACGAAGAGTTGCGCAGCACCTTCATGCGGTTCCAGCCGCGGTGCACGAGGTCGAGAATGTGCGGGTTCGGGCAGCTCTCGAACAGCACGCTGTGAAACTCGAGGTTGAGCTCGGTGAATCGCTGCGGATCGAAGGCGGTCAGGCTCTCGCTCATCGTCGCGTTGATCGCGCGCGCCCGGCCGATCTGCTCTGTCGTGATGTGCGGTGCCGCGAGCGCCGTAGCCGCGCCCTCGACGAGCGCGAGCGTCTGCATGGTGTGCAGGTACTCGGTCTCTTTCACGAGCGACACCTGCGCGCCGACGTTGCGTTCGAAGGTCACGAGCTGCTCGGCTTCAAGGCGGCGGATCGCCTCGCGCACCGGCACGACCGACATGTCGAGCTCTGCCGCGATCGGCGCGAGCACCAGCCGGTAGCCGGGCACGTACTGGCCGCTGTCGATCCGGCTCCGGATCAGGCGGTACGCGCGCTCGGACTTCGACTCGGACGACACGGTGCTACTTGCCTTCGCCTGCCGAACGCTCGGCGTCGTACTTTGCACGCCACTCGGCGTTCATCGGGAAGAGGCCGTCGACGGGGGCGCCGTTCGCGACCTGCTCAGCGACCCAGGCGTCTGCTTGCTCTTGCTCGGCCGCCTCGCGAGCGACCTCTTCGAGCAGGAACGGCGGGATCACGATCACGCCGTCGCGGTCGCCCATGATGACGTCGCCAGGCTGCACCGCTGCGCCGCCGCAGGCGATCGTGACGTCGACCTCCCACGGCACGTGGCGGCGGCCGAGCACGCTCGGGTGCGCCCCCTGCGAGAAGACGGGAATGTCGAACTGCTGCACGGCCGCGAAGTCGCGCACGCCGCCGTCGGTGACGATGCCGGCTGCGCCGCGCACCTGGGCGCGCAGTGCGAGCACGTCGCCAACGGTGCCGGTCGACGGAATGCCGCGGGCCTCGACGACGAGCACCTCGCCCTCGTTCACCGTGTCGAACGCGCGCTTCTGCGCGTTGAAGCCGCCGCCGTACTCCTTGAACAGGTCGGGGCGGAACGGGATCATACGAAGCGTCTTCGCGGTGCCGAGAATCGTGTCGCCTTCGTGGTTCGGGTGCACGCCGTCGATGAAGATGTCGACGTAGCCTCGCTTGCGAAGCGCAGCTGAGACGGTCGCCACGGCCACGCCGTCGAGCAGTTCGCGAATCTCGTCGGTCAGCGGGCCGGAGGCTGGCTGATCCTTTTCGGAGACCTCGCCGGCGCTCTCGAGCGGGCTTGCCTTGCCGGCTTTGACGGCTGCCGCGTGCGATGCCTCGTCGCCCCAGGCCTCGACGCGCTGCAGGTCGTCGATCTTCGGGGTGTTGCCGAAGTCGCCGAACTCGTGCGTGCCCTGCGTGACGGTCGTCACGAGGCGGCCGGTGGTGGGGGAGCCCTGCGCGTTTGGCGCGTCGACCTCGACCTCGACGATGTCGCCCGGCACGAGCACCGATGAGCCGGCCGGGGTGCCGGTGAGAATCACGTCGCCGGTCTCGAGTGTCATGTGCTGCGAGAGGTCTGCGACGAGCTGGCCGAACGAGAACTTCAGGGTGTCGCTGGTGTCTTCTTGCACGAGCGCGCCGTTGACCCAGGTGCGCACACGCCACTCGCTCTGTCCGATGCCCTCGGTCGAGATCGCGACCGGGCCGATCGGGGTGTATCCGTCGCCGCCCTTGTTGCGCACGTTCGAGCCCTTGTCGGCGGCGCGCAGGTCGTAGAGACCGAGGTCGTTGGCGGCGGTGACCTTGGCGACGTGCTTCCAGCCGTCTTCGGGGGAGACCCAGCGAGCCGGCTCGCCGATGACGAGTGCGACCTCGCCCTCGAAGGCGAGCAGTTCGGTGCCGGCGGGGCGCTCAACGGTGCCGCCCGTCGGTGCGAGCGATGAGGCGGGCTTGAAGAAATAGCTCGGAAACTGAGGCTCGCGGCCACGCTGCGCAATGCGCGAGGGGTAGTTTAGGTGCACCGCGATGATCTTGCCTGGCGTGTCGATTCCGTAGCTCATGTATGCCTCACTCCTATGCGTCACTCCGTTGTTGTATTTCAAATAATATACGATCCTGTGGGGTTTGGGAAGAGGGATCGCTGCCGGTGTCTCGCGCCCCGATGCCCCGCGATTTGATGCGGGAGATCGCAGCCGACCAGAGGGGAGAGGGGGATCGCGGCCAACCTGGCTCGCACTTTCGCTGAATGTCATACAAGCCTGCGAGCGTCACTCAAGATCACGGTTAGTAAGGGTGACGCTCGCACGGTGCTATGACGTTCGCGAGAATGGTGGGCCACGGCGCAGTGGCTGCGGGTGTGTGTCGCCGGCTAGTGCCCGCCGCCCGTGTACGGCCCGAGCTCGGCGAGGCGCTTCATGTGCTCTGAGAGTGCGAAGCGCGGGTCGACGCTGTGCTCCTCGCCGAGCACCAGCTGCGCCGCCCACTCGCCCAACTGGGGAACGAATTTGAAGCCGTGCCCCGAGAGGCCAGCGATCGTGACGACACGGCCGGTTGAGTCGACCACGGGCAGGCGGTCGGGCGTGTAGGCGCAGTGGTGCACGCTCTCGCGCACGGGCTCGGGGTTGATGCCCGCGAAGAGTTCTGATGCGCGCTGGCCGATTCTGATGAGTTCTTCGCGCGTGTGGTGCGTCGGTACCTCGGAAACGTCGCGAAACACCGGCCACTCTGGGTTCGTGCAAGCCTTGAACGAGTAGCCGTCGAAGCTGGGGGCGCCGAAGAAGTGCACCGAGCCGACATCGCGCAGAAACGCCGGAAACCTCTCGGGCACGAACGCCTCGGGCTCGCGGGGCATGAACCACGTGAGCCCGAGCACCTGCAGCCGCAGCAGCTCTTTGAGTTCTGGGCGAAGGCGCGTCGACCACGAGCCCGAGGCGATCACGACTGTGTCGGCGAGCCACGTGCCCTGCGTGGTGCGCACCACGACGCCCTGCTCGCGCTCCTCGATGTCGATCACCGCGGTGTTGAAGAAGAGCTTCGCGCCGTTCTGCTCGGCGACGTCGAGCGCGCTCATCACGGCGACCTCGGGCCGCAGACCGCCGCCGTGCTCGTCGAAGAGCGCGACATCGCCGTCGTTCACGAGGTGCTGCGGGTATTCGGCTCGCAGCTCTTCGGTCGTGAGCACGCGGTGGGGCAGATCGAACTCTCGAACGGTGCCCAGTGCGACCTCAAGATCGGCGAAGCCCTCGGGCGCGATCGACAGGCACCCGACCTCTGCGTAGATGTCGCGGCCCGAATCGCGTTCGAGCTCGCGCCAGAGATCGCGCGAACGCTGGATCATGCGCACGTATGTGCCGCCCTCGTGCACCGCGGTGCGGAACACGCGGGATTCGCCGGCGTACGACCCGTGCGAGTGTACGCGGCCGTACTGCTCGATGCCGACCACCTCGAGGCCCTCGCGCTTCGATAGCTGCCAGAGCGCCATCGAGCCCACGGCGCCCGCGCCGACCACCAATACGTCTGTCTTCTGCATGTTCTTCTTCTTTCGTATGTGTCTCGAGGGTGCGCGTTCGCCGAAGCGCCCTACGCCAGCTCGGGCGTCTCCCACAGGTTCAACTTTGTGCCAATGCCGCGCTCGACGGCGTTGCGATAGACCTTCGTCGCCCAGGCGACGTCTTCAACGGGCATGCCGCCGACCGAGTAGACGAAGACCTCGTCTTCGTGCTGTCGGCCGGGGGCCCGCCCGTCGATGATCTCGCCGATGTCTTCGAACTGCTCGGGGGTCATGCGGCCGTCGCGCACGCGATCGACCAGGTTGATGCCCCAGATGCCGACGATCTCGTGTGCCGGTGCCGGCAGTTCGGCGGCCCACGCCTGGTAGATCTTGCGGGCGTCGGCGACGTGGCGCGAGCGCTGCACGAGGCCTTCTTCGAGCTGCAAGTGGGCCGAGCAGCAGATGAACGCGCCGGGCTTCACCCACTCGTCGGCGACGTAGGGGTAGTTCTCGCTGCCCGAGGTGCTCGGCACCGCGATGCTCACGATGTCGCTGTCGCGCACCGCGGCCTCGGTGTCGGCGACCTGCTCGAAGTGCGCGATCTGCGGAAACCTCGCGCGCGCCCAGTCGATGAACGCGTCGACGCCGGCTTGACTGCGGCCCGCCACCTTGACGGTGTCGATGCCGGGGCGAACCGCGACGAACGATTCGAGCGAGGTGCGGTTCATCGGCCCGGGCCCGACGATGCCGACCACCCTCGCGTCTTCGCGCGCCAGGTATCGTGCGCCGACGCCGGGGATCGCGCCGGTGCGGTAAGCGCTCAGCAGGTTGGCCGACATGATCGCGAGCGGTGCCCCCGTGTCCTTGTCGTTGAGCGTGAACATGAGAATGGAGCGGGGCAGGCCGCGCTTCTTGTTCTCGACGTTCGAGCCGTACCACTTGCAACCGGCCATCTGGTAGTCGCCGCCGAGGTAGGCCGGCATCGCCATGAACCGCCGGTCGGGCGCGTCGAGCGGCATTCCCTCGAACTCCGACTGCTGCGGAAAGTAGATCTGCGCGCCGTGCGAGTTGTTCTCGGTGCCGGCCATGCGGTAGTCGCCGCGAGCGAAGAGCGCGAGCATGTCGGTCATGGTGTCGACACACTCTGCCATGTCGGTGACGCCGGCGGCGATCATGTCTGGTTCGCTCAGGTAGAGAAAATCAATCTGTTGCGACATCTCGGTCGCTCCTTTCAATGGGGTGAGAGGCGCGACTGAGCACTGCGGTGGCTGCTAGCGCCGGGAAACCGCCTCGATCAGACCGCGCACGTAGCCGAGCGCCTCGTGCACGTCGCCAGGGGCGACGAGCTGTTTGAAGACAATTCCGTCGAGCATGAACCAGATCGCGTCGGCCATTGCCTGGTCGGTGACTCCGAGCTGACCGAGCTGCCTGGCAATAGCCTGCCGATACTGCTGGTAGTAGCGTTCGACATGGGGGGCAAGGTCTGGGCGACGCCGCGACTCGAGCAGCAGCTCGTACTGAAACGCGTGAATGTCGCCCTGCGTGGTCGCCAGCGTTTCGACGCCCTCGGCAAACTCGCTCGCGCTCAGCACCCTGGCGTGCATGTTCGATGCGCTGAGGCTCTGGTCGATCGAATAGTCGAGTGCCTCCGAGATCAGTTGATCCCGCGTGCCGAAGTGATAGCGCACCAGCCCGTGCGATACGCCCGCTGCTGCCGCAACCGCGCGGTAGGTCAGCGAGCGCAGCCCGCCCAGCGCGACGACGGTGATCGTTGCGCTGAGCAGGGCGGCGCGGCCGGTGTTTTCGTTCACGCTGTCGAGCGTAGCGGCATTCGCTTGCCATGCGCGTTACTGTGAGTCGACGACGTCGAGCATTTCGGTGCCGTATGCCCCGGGCTCGGTGCCGTGACCGATTTGGCGATAGATGCTCGGCTTCGTCTTGCGCAGCACGAGTGCCCACACGATGCCTGCCGCCAGGGCCGCGATGATGAGCCCCGGCAGAATGAAGGTGGTCGCGTCGGGCTCTGTCTGGCCGAGCATGAGCTGGAAGTTGCCGAGAATCATCACGAACATGGCGACGAGCAGCACGCCCGAGATGGCGGGGGCGATAACTCGAACCCAGACGTTCAGCCCGTGCGAGTTGCGCCTGAAGTAGCCGATCACGGCGAACGCTGTGAGTCCCATCAGCAGCACGAGGCCCGCGGCGCCGGTGTTGGTGAGCCAGGTGAACATGGTGAGCACGGGGAACAGGAACGCCATGTCGCCGAACATCGCCTCGGCGCCGCCGAGTGCGTCGCCCGCGATCGCGAAGCCGGCGACCACGATCACGGCGAGCACCGACTGTGCGACCGAGCCGACCCAGGGTGCGCCGCTCGCGCTCGTGCGCGCAAAGCTCGCGGGCATGACGCCTTCGCGGCCCAGCGAGTAGAGGTAGCGGGCGACGGCGTTGTGAAATGCCTGCAGCGCTGCGAAGAGGCTGGTGATGAAGAGCACGGTCATGATGTCGGCGATAATCACGCTGCTGTGCTCGGTCATGAACACGAACATGAGATCGGGGCCGAACTCGCTCGACTGCTCGACGATCTGCGACGGGCCGATGCCGACCGAGAACGCCCATGCGCTGAACGCGTAGAACGCGCCGATGATTGCGACGGCCGCGTAGGTCGCGCGGGGCACGGTGCGCTTCGGGTCTTTCGCCTCTTCGCCGTAGATTGCGCCCGACTCGAAGCCCATGAATGCGGCGACTCCGAACACGAGGATCAGGCCGAGCGCCGGCCCGAAGAGCGCGCTGGGCGCGAGTGCCGCGGTCGACACGCCCTCGGGGGCGACCGTGAGCGAGACGATGTCGAAGACGATCACGGCGACGAACTCGAGCGCGACGAGCACGCCGAGCACCTTGGCAGAGAGGTCGACGCGGTTGACGCCGAGCACCCCGACGACCACGGCGCACAGCAGCACCCACACCCACCAGGGTGACGAGAAGCCGAGCTTCGCCTCGAGAAAGATCGAGAGCTGAAAGCCGAAGAGCCCGTAGATGCCGATCTGCATCGCGTTGTACGAGACGAGTGCGACGAGCGAGCCGCCGACGCCAGCGACGCGGCCGAGGCCCTGCGAGACGTAGGCGTAGAACGCCCCGGCGTTCGTCACGTAGCGGCCCATGGCAGTGTAGCCGACGGCGAAGAGCGTGAGAATCACCGCGATGAGCACGAAGCCGAGGGGCACGCCGAGCGAGCCCGTGACGGCGAACGAGGTGGTGACGCCGCCTGCGACCACGGTGAGCGGCGCCGAGGCCGCGATGATCATGAGCGTGATCGAGGGAACCCCGAGCACGCGTCGGCTGAGGCCCGGGTCGTGGGCGGGCGCGCTCGCTTGCGCGGCCTTCTGGCTGGTGTCTTGACTCATCGTTGATCTCGTTTCTCGGGGCGGCAGCGCTGCCTGGTGCGCCGGGTGGCGTGAAACCCCTGCTCTGGAGAGTGTAAACGAAGACTATCCATTTGGAAAGTTTGAGAAAAAACTGGGGCCCGCATAACGCAATAGCGCACGAATTGCGCTCCGAATGGTTCGGAGGGCGCAATTCGTGCGCTATTGAAGGTGTGGGGTGGGTGCTGCGGTGGTCGTGAGTTATTAGTACGAGGATCGCGGGGCGGCCTGTGCCGCGTCGCCCGCACCGGCCCCGGCGAGGGCTGCGAAGTGCTCGACGAGCGCCTCGGTCTGCCTGGCGAGAATCGCCACATCTGCGCCGACCGCGACGAACGCTGCGCCGGCGTCGATGTAGCGCTCGGCATCTGCTGCCACGAACGCGTTCACCCCGACGGGCTTGCCCGCCGCCTTGCCCGCCTCGATCGCGCGCAGCACGCCGGCGACGACCTCGGGGTGATTCTGCTGGCCGAGGTGGCCCATCGACGCGGCGAGGTCGGCCGGGCCGACGAAGAGCGCATCGACCCCATCGACCGCGGCGATCGCGTCGACGTTCTCGACGGCGGTCGCCGACTCGATCTGCACCGTGAGGCTGATCGTCTTTTCTGCGCGCCCGAGGTAGCCTTCGACGCGGTTCCACCGCGACGACCTGGCGAGCGAAGAACCGACGCCGCGCACGCCGTTCTGCGGGTAACGCACCGCGCGCACGATCTCGGTGGCCTGCTCGGCGGTGTCGACCATCGGAATTAGCAGATTCTGCGCGCCGAGGTCGAGCACCTGCTTGATAATCACGGTGTCGCCAAACGGTGGCCGCACCACGGGCGCGACGGGGTAGGCGGCGACCGCGTGCAGCTGCGCGAGCAGCGACTCGAGGCCGTTGGGGGAGTGCTCGGCGTCAATCAGCACCCAGTCGCAGCCGCTGCCGGCGACTATCTCGGCGGTGATTGCGCTGCCCGCACAGGCCCAGAGCCCGATGAGCGGGCGATCCTCGCCTGAAATGCGATCGGCGAGCGTGGGCGGAAGTTCTAGATGAATCGGCACGTGACTGACCCCAATCCGCTGTATTCGGCGTGCACGGTGTCGCCGCGCTCGACCCACATGGGCTTCGTGAATGAACCGGCCAGAATGATCTCGCCCGCCTCGAGCGACTGGCCGTGCTGGGCGAGCTTGTTCGCGAGCCATGCCACGCCCATCGCAGGGTGGCCGAGGATGGCGCCGGCGACGCCCGAGTCTTCGATGGTCTCGTTGCGGTACAGCAGCGAAGAGACCCAGCGCAGGTCGAGCTCGTCGACCTTGACGGGACGGCCGCCGACGACCATCGCGCCCATCGCCGCGTTGTCGCTGATCGTGTCGACGATCGTGCGGCCCTCGAGTTCGAGGTGCGAGTTCAGCACCTCGAGCGCGGGCACCACGTAGGCGGTCGCGTCGAGCACGTCGAAGATCGTCGTGTTCGGGCCAGAGAGGGGCTTCGCGAGCACGAATGCGAGCTCGACCTCGATGCGCACGTTCGAGAAACGATCGAACTCGAGCACCGAACCCGACTCGAACACCATGTCGTCGTGAATCACGCCGTAGTCGGGCTCGGTGATGCCGGTGGCAACCTGCATCACCTTCGAGGTGAGGCCGATCTTGTGGCCGACGAGGCGCGCGCCCTGGGCGATGCGCTGATCGCTCCAGATTTTCTGAATCGCGTATGAGTCTTCGATCGCCATCTCGGGGTATCTCGCGGTGAGGCGCGGCAAGATGGTGCGGTCGCGATCAGCCTGCACGAGTTCTGCGGCGATGGCCTCACGGGTTGTCTGGTCGAGCACTTGGCCTCCGTTGCGTCGAGTGAAGTGGCCCGATCGCGAGGATCGCGGCCCGACTCAGATCGTATACGATTGGGGACTCGCGCGTCTAGCCGTTGCGCCTCGGGACATTGTGCACGCTCGAGAAGCACGGGAACCTGGGGCAGGATGTAGGTCACCAACACACCAGAGGCCTTCATGTCACACCCACTCACTCAGCTATCACCGATGAATGGCGCCGTCGCCTCGCTTCCTGACCGTTCACGAGGATCGGTCGATCCGCCGCTCACCTGAACGATGTCAGGTCCCGACCGCGTCGGCTCATTAATGAGCAGCCCAATATCGCTCAGGGCAACCGCCGACTGCTCCCGTTCCTGCGCGTTCGCCGCTGCTCTGGCAATAGGCGCGAAGCATCACTAAACTCACCACCGACCCCATACGAGATCGGTGGGCACACTTCATCAGATCGTGTTCACAGCCTCGTGGGGAACTACAACTGGTAAGCCCCTCTTCGCCACAGACCGGTAACAGAGAATTTGCATTGTCAAGGTAGACTAATATGATGCAGACTTCAGATGCCGCAGCAGGCGACGACCTCACGGCAGACCAGATTCAGGCAGAGGCAAAGCCTCTCACTCTCGAGGATCTCGAGATTCTAGACGACACAGCAGCGCAGACCGAGATCCCGGAACACCCGCAAGCAGCACAGACGAGCGACGCCGCCGAAGCTGGCGATCCAGAAGCCGCTGAGCAGCCCGCCGAGGCCGAAGACCCCGCGGCCGCAGCAGACGAGGCGCCCGCAGCACCCGCCGAGGCGGCGAAGCCCCGCAACGGCTTCGACAAGCTCGGCCTCGATGAGCGCGTGCTGCGCGCCATCAAGAGCGTCGGCTACGAGACCCCCTCGGCCATCCAGGAGGCCACCATTCCGGTGCTGCTCTCGGGCCGCGACGTTGTCGGTCTCGCTCAGACCGGCACGGGCAAGACGGCAGCGTTCGCGCTGCCGATCCTCTCGCGCATCGAACCCGGCCAGGGCGTGCCGCAGGCCCTCGTGCTCGCGCCCACCCGCGAACTCGCGCTGCAGGTCTGCGAGGCGTTCGAGAGCTACGCCAAGAACCAGAACGTGCACCTGCTGCCCGTCTACGGTGGCCAGGCCTACGGCCAGCAGCTCAGCGCGCTGCGCCGCGGCGTTGACATCGTGGTCGGCACCCCCGGCCGCATCATGGACCACCTGAAGCGCGGCTCGCTCGATCTCACCGAGATCAAGTACCTCGTGCTCGACGAGGCCGACGAGATGCTCAAGATGGGCTTCGCCGAAGACGTCGAGACGATTCTCGCCGACACGCCCGACAGCAAGCAGGTCGCGCTGTTCTCGGCCACCATGCCCGCGCAGATTCGCCGCATCTCGCAGCAGTATCTGAACGATCCGCAAGAGATCAAGATCGCAGGCAAGACCCAGACGAGCGCGAACATCACGCAGCGCTACATCGTGGTCTCGTACATGCAGAAGCTCGATGCGCTCACCCGCGTACTCGAGGTCGAGAACTTCGACGGCATGATCGTCTTCACCCGCACCCGCGGCGACAGCGAGCAGGTCGCCGAGAAGCTGCGTGCTCGCGGCTACTCGGCCGCCGCGATCAACGGCGACATTCCGCAGAACGTGCGCGAGCGCACCGTGCAGTCGCTGAAAGACGGCAAGCTCGACGTGCTCGTCGCCACCGACGTTGCGGCCCGTGGCCTCGACGTCGAGCGCATCAGCCACGTCGTCAACTACGACCTGCCGATCGACACCGAGAGCTACGTGCACCGCATCGGCCGCACCGGCCGCGCCGGCCGCAGCGGCGACGCCATCAGCTTTGTGACCCCGCGCGAGCGTCGTATGCTCAAGGCGATCGAGAAGGCGACGAAGCAGCCGCTCACGCAGATGCCGCTGCCCGGCGTCGAAGAGGTGAACGCGACGAGGCTCTCGCGCTTCGACGATGCGATCACCGCTGCGCTCGGCGAGACGAGCCGCATCGAGGCCTTCCGCGACATCATCGCCCACTACGTGCGTCACCACGACGTGCCCGAAACCGACGTCGCCGCAGCGCTTGCGGTCGTGGCCCAGGGCGAGACGCCGCTGCTGCTCGACGAGGCTGACGACGAGAAGTTCTCGCGCGATCGCGCGCAGGCTCGCAAGTTTCTCGAAGAAGACGGCGGTCGAGGATTGCGCGACGGCGGCCGTGGCGATCGTTTCGAGCGCGGCGATCGTCGTGACCGGGAAGACCGCGAGCCCCGCGAGCGCCGCGACGACCTGCAGATGTACCGCATCGATGTGGGTCACCGCCAGCGCGTCAAGCCGGGTCAGATCGTGGGCGCTATCGCCAACGAGGGCGGTTTGTCTCGTGACGACTTCGGGCGCATTCAGATTCGCGACGACTTCTCGCTTGTCGAGCTGCCGAAGAACCTGAGCGAAGAGGCGCTCGAGCGCCTTGCAGACGTGCGCATCAGCGGCCAGCTGATCGGTCTCAAGGTCGACCGGGGCCCCGCGCCTCGCGGCAAGGGCTGGGAAGATCGCGGTGACCGTGGCGGCCGTGGCGGGTACGACCGCGGAGATCGTGGTAGTCGAGGCGGCTATGACCGCGGTGACCGTGGCGGCAACGACCGCGGCGGTTTCGGCCGTGACCGTGATGATCGCGGTGGTCGTGGCGGTTACGATCGCGGGGATCGCGGCGGCTACCAGCGCGACGACCGGGGCGGTAACGACCGCGGTGGTTACGGCCGTGACCGTGATGATCGCGGTGGTCGTGGCGGTTACGATCGCGGTGATCGCGGTGGCTACCAGCGCGACGACCGGGGCGGACGCGGCGGCTACGGCGACAACAACCGCGGCGATCGGGGCGGCTACGACCGTCGCGACGGTGGCGCAGACCGCGCCGACGGCAAGCGCAAGCCTCGCTGGTAACCTCGGGTTTCACGCGTCGGCGCGTTCCTGAGCCAGCAACGTAAAAGGATCCCCCAGCCGCGAGGCCGGGGGATCCTTTTCGCTTACGAAACTAGCCCTGGATCACCTGAGGCTGCGCCACTGCCTTGAGGCCGGCGACGCCGAACTCCTGGCCGTAGCCCGACTGCTTCGCGCCACCGAACGGCACGAAGGGGTTGATGGTGCCGTGCGAGTTGATCCACACGGTGCCGGCCTCGATGCGAGCCGCGACGCTGCGCGCGCGGTCCCGGTCAGACGACCACACCGAGCCGCCGAGACCGACCTCGACCTCGTTGGCGAGGCGGATCGCCTCGTCGAGGTCGGTGTAGCGGATGATCGGCAGCGCGGGGCCGAACTGCTCCTCTTGCACCAGCTCGTTCTGCGGGTCGATGTCGGCGATGAGGGTGGTGGGGTAGAAGTAGCCCGGAGCCTCGCGGTCGGGATTGCCGCCCATGACGACACGAGCGCCCGATGCCTTGGCCGACTCGACGAGACGATCGACCACGTTGAACTGCATCTCGTTCTGCAACGGGCCGAGCACGTTCTGCTCTTCGAGGCCGACGCCCATGGGCATCTGCGCTGCGAACGCCGAGAGCTCGTTCACCACGTCGTCGTAGATCGAATCGGGCACGTAGAGGCGCTTCAGCGCCGCGCAGGTCTGGCCGGTATTGATGAAGGCGCCCCAGAACAGGCCCTCGGCGATCGCCTTCGGGTCGACGTCGTCGAGCACGATGCCCGCGTCGTTTCCGCCCAGCTCGAGGGTCAGGCGCTTCACGTTGCCCGAGCTCGCCTCGATGATCTTCTTGCCGGTGCGGGTCGAACCGGTGAACATGATCTTCGCGATCTTCTCGCTCTGCACCAGGTGGCTGCCAAGGTCACCCGCGCCCGAGATGGTTTCGAGCACGCCGGCGGGCAGCACCGAGTTGATCACGTGGTTCAGTGCGAGTCCCGAGAGCGTCGTGTACTCAGAGGGCTTTTGCACGACGGTGTTGCCCATGCGCAGCGAGGGGATGATCTGCCAGATGGCGATCATCATCGGCCAGTTCCACGGGGTGATGGCGCCGACCACGCCGAGCGGGCGATAGTGCATCTCTGCGTAGGTCTCGCCGTCGTCGACGACGACCTCGACGGGCAGCGGGGTGCCTGCGGGCACGCGGGTCCATGCCACGCAGCCGCCGACCTCGAAGCGCGCGTTCGGGCCGTTGAGCGGCTTGCCCTGCTCGCGCGAGAGAATCTCGGCGAGCGCCTCAGCATTTGCCTCGATCGCGTCGGCGATCTTGTTCAGGTAGTCGACGCGCTCTTCGTCGCTGAGTGCGGCCCACGCGGGCTGCGCGGCCTCGGCGCGATCGATCGCCGCGTCGACGTCGGCGATGCTCTGCACGGGCACGCGGCCGATGAGCTCGCCGGTCGCGGGGTTGTGCACCTCACGGCCGTCGGCGACGGTGATCGCCTCGAGCAGGCTTTCGTATGTATGCATGTGGTGTTCTCCTTTGAAATGGATGGTGTTGAACGTTGAAGGTTGGCTAGGTCGTCTACTTGCCGCAGCCGCAGTTCTCGCTGCCGCACTTGCAGCCGTCGCTGCAGCAGCCGCAGCCGCCGTCCGAGCAGCAGCCCGCCTCGCTCATGGCACAGGCCGAGCGAGCGTCTTGCGGCAGGTTCATGGTCGGGTTCTTGTCGAGAAAGCCGTGCGGCTTGAACCAGAAGCCCGAGTAGTCGACTGGCATGACGGGCCAGTCCTCGGTGCGCGGAAAGTGAGTCGGGCCGAACTGGTGCCACAGCACGAGGTCTTCGCCGTCGAGACTGCGGTTCTTCTTCGTCCAGGTCGGCAAGCCTTGCCAGCCAGAGCTCTGGCTCGGAAAGATTCCTGCCGGGAAGATCTCGTTCTCGGCATACTGCGTGCCCCAGAGGTGTTTGGTGGCGAAGTTGGCGCGCGCGTAGACCGAGGAGTCTGGCTGTGCGAGCAGCATCGACTTGCCCTCTGGAATGAGCCAGTACGCGGTCGGCTTGCCTGTGTGGTTCTTGCGGTGCGCGCTGCGCACCTCCCAGACGCGGCTTGCGAGACCGTTTGCCAACCGCTGCGCATCGAGTTCGCGTTTCAGTTGCGTGTTCGACCAGGTGAAGGCGTTGCCGCGGGGGTTCAGAGGGCCGCGCGGGATCGGTACGGCCTCGATCTCGTGCAGGGTGTTGTCTTCGCCGTCGATCGCCACGTCGAGGCGCGCCGAGAAGATGTGCTGGTGCACAGGGGCGAGCAGGCCGGGCGCCATCTCTGTGTTGTGCGCATTCGCGGCACCGGGGATGCCCGAGCCCGCGAACACGACGCCGGTGGCCTTCGCCTCGACCTGGATCGAGCCGTCGAGGTAGAAGTACCAGAAGAAGCCGTAGTCGTAGTTGCCGACGGTGGCGAAGTAGCTGATCACGAGGCGTCGGCTACGTCGCACGTCGGGGTTGCCGTCGAGGTCGGTGTGCTTCCACTGAATGCCGTAGTCCTCCTCGTGCATGCAGATGACCTGGTCGAGCTTCACTGGGTTGCCGTGGTCGTCGTTCACGAAGCCGTCGAAGTAGTGAATGACGCCGAGGCAGTCGCAGCCCAGCGAGAGGGGGTTCGCGTTGCGGCCGAGCAGGTACTCGCCGGCGTCGAAGTAGCTCACCCAGTAGCGGGTCTCGTCGACGTCGCCGTACGGCACGACCATCTCGGGCACGCTTGCGCGGGTGAGCACCGGGCGATCCTCGTCGCCGTCGGTCCATGAGATGTTGCTCAGCACGAGCCCCTCGCGCGAGTTGAAGCCGACGTGCAGCTTCCAGTTCTCCCACTGCACGTTATTGCCATCGACAGAGAAGCTCGGCCCCTCGGGCATCGTGATGTCGATGGGCTTCAAACTGGTGCGCTCGGGCCCCTGCGCCTCGAGGTCGTAGTTGCCGTGCGCCATCGGGGTCGCCGGTGCGTTCGGGTCGTCGTAGACCTTGAACACCTTTCGCTCGGTCATGTCGACCTTCACGATGAGCCCCTCGACGGGGTGCGCCCAGGGGCTGTCGCCCTCGTTCGGAATCAGGTACGTCAGCGAGCGCAGGTAGCGCCGGCCCTCGTCTTCGGGCTCGTCTTCGAAGTAACCGGGAGCGAGCGGCGAACAGAACGCGGTGTCGATGTACTCGCCGTAGCCGCGACGCTCCATCGAGGCGCGCCACTCGGGGTTCGCCTTGACGAGATCGCCGACCTCGAAGAACTCCTCCATCAGCACCGCGGCCTGACCCCGTTCGGGGGTGTGCGGCAGCACCGTCTGCTTCACGACGCCCTGCTTGGTGATCGAGACGATCACCTCGGTGTGGGTGCCGTCTGAGCGGTCGAGCAGCGTCACCGCGGCCTTGCGCTCGAATGCCTTGCCAGGCCTCCACTTCGCGAGCGCTGCTTTGCTGGGATCGACGGGCAGCAGCATGGCCATGCGCACGTGCTCGGTCATGAGGCCGGCGGCGGTGAGCACGTCGCGAACCGTGGCGATCTCGTTCGCGGTGAAGGGATCGAGCGGGTGCTGTGCCGTGGTGGGTGTGCTCACGCGTTTGCCGCGAGTGTGCGTGGTGTCGGGAGTATGCGTCATTGGATCCTCTTACTTTTGCGACTTCAGGCGGTCGATGGCTCAAGTATCGCGCAGCAATGTGGGGGATCACCGAAAGATGAGACGGTCGTGCACGCGCAGACAAGTGCCTGGCGCTGAGCGACGCAGTTTGCACACGCGACCCGAATGCGCGCAGCTTCGAGCGCGCGCAGCTCGGAACTCTTGCAACCTAGAGCGCGCGCAGCTCGCTCGGTGAGATGCCGTAGCTCTGCTTGAACACCCTGCTGAAGTGCGCGGCGTCTACGAAGCCCCATCGAGTGGCGATTGCGGCGACGGTGCGGCCGCGCTGAGCTGGGTCGGTGAGGTCTGCGCGGGCGTGCTCCAGCCTGCGCTGCTTGACCACCGTCGACACGGTCGTGTCATGCTCCGCGAAGAGCGCGTGCAGGTGCCTGATCGAGATGTAGTGCGCGGCCGCGATGCTGCCGGGCGAGAGCTCAGAAGACCCGAGGTTGGCGTTGATGTAGGCGTAGATCTTCTGCAGCAGCACCTCGTGTGGGCCCCGCGGGGTCTGCTCGACGTCAAGGATCGCCGAGAGCATCGTGTTGATCAACTCGAGGCTGGTGTGAGCGAGTTTGGTGCGAGCGACGGCGGGGAGCTGAGGGAGCTGGGGCGAGGCCTGTGCGATGAACGGTGCGATCGCCTTGGCGAGATCGTGCTGTTCACGAAGCGATACGGCGGTGAGCGCGTCGGTGAGTGCGGTCGGAAACTCGAGGCGATCCTTCGGGAACATCATGATGAGGTTGCGAAACTGCTCGTTGAAGAGCAGCGAGTAGGGTCGCGACGTGTCATAGAACGAGAGATCGCCCGGCTGCATGACGATTTCGCGGCCGTCCTGAATCAGGATTCCGGTGCCAGAGAGCAACAGGCTGACCTTGTAGAAGCCGCTGCCGCCGTCGGCGATGGTCTGCTCGGTGCGCCGCACGAGCTGCGGCCTCGCGTTCACTTCGGTGAACACCACACCGTCGGCACCAGCTGCTGAGAGCGTGGCGTGAAACGGGGCGTCTGAGTCGGTGTCGACTTGCAACGGAACGAACGATGAACTCACGGCGGCGCGAAACGAGTCGAGGCTGTCGACCCGGGTCACGCTTGGCGCCATATCGAGCGGAAGCTGCATGAATATCACCTCGGAGCTGATCCGAACCTCTTCGAACGGCAACTGAACAATCGTTCGGTTATGACAGGATGCTAACCGATCCGGCCGTCCGCGGCAAACACCCGTGCTACTCGGCCCGCAGGGCCTCGTCTACGATCGCGGCTACCGCGTCGTAGACCGCATCGCGGTCGCTCGCGACAAAGCCGATACGGGTGCGTCGGTCGAGCACGTCGTCGATGCTGCGTGCGCCCTCGGCGCGCACCGCACACACGATGTCACCGCGGGTCACGTCAAGGCCGTCGGCGAGGGTTTCGTCGGGGCGATCGCACGAGGCGTCGAGCATCATGGCCTGCTCTGCGGCAGGCAGCGCTGAGCCAGGGGCGCCAACGAGGGGCAACCACGGGGTGACGCAGTCGGTGGCGGCGAGCCCGGCGTGCGTGCAGGCCAGGGTGACCGCGTCTTCTGCCATCGCGCGGTAGGTGGTCAGTTTGCCGCCGAGCACGTTTACGATGCCGAGCTCGGAGACCGCCACGTGGTGTCGGCGCGAGATGTCTGCGGTCGAGGTCTGCCCGTTGCCGTCGCCAGCGGGAGCAATGAGCGGGCGAAGGCCCGCGAACGTTCCGCGCACATCAGCCTGCGAGAGCGGGCGCTCCAGGGCGGTCGATACGGTGTCGAGCAGAAAGTCGATCTCGTGCTGCTCGGCGACTGGCACGTCAGGCACCGGGCCCGGTGCTGCCTCGTCGGTGAGACCGACGATCACCCGACCATGCCGCTGCGGCAGCGCAAACACGAAGCGGCTCATCGATCCGGGGTGGGGTACGGTGAGCGCTACGGTCGGGTTTCCGAGGGTCGCGGCGTCGAACACTAGGTGCGTGCCGCGACTCGGCCGCAACCGCATGCCGGGGTCGACCTCTGCGGCCCACACGCCCGTAGCATTCACAACGGCCCTGGCGCGAAGCCTCAGGGATTCCCCACTCGCGGTATCGGTGAGCATCGCGCCGCCGCCGTCGACCTCGCTTGCGCGAACACCGGTCAAGACGCGTGCACCGTACGCCGCCGCCGTGCGAGCAACGGTGACGACCAGCTTTGCGTCGTCATCGAGTTGCCCGTCGGGCGAGAGGATCCCCCCGCGCAGCCCATCCCTTCGCAGCGCGGGGGCGAGACGCAGCGCAACGCCCGCGCCAATTCGCCGCGGCGCGGGCAGCAGCGTCGAGGGCGTGCCTGCCCAGCGGCGCAGGCCATCGCCGAGCGCGAAGCCCACGCGCGTCGTCAGACGCTGGGTGAGACTCACCCCGGGAACGAAGGGCATCAGCTGCGGCAGGCTGCGCGTGAGGTGCGGCGCGATCCGCGTCATGAGCAGGTGCCGCTCGCGGGCGCTCTCAGCAGCAACCGCCACATCGCCCGATGCGAGATAACGCAGCCCGCCGTGCACGAGCTTCGAGCTCCATCGGCTCGTGCCGAAGGCGAGGTCGTGGGCCTCTACGAGCACGACGTCGAGGCCGCGGCTCGCTGCATCGAGCGCAACGCCTGCGCCCGTGATGCCGCCCCCGATGACGAGCAGATCGACCGGTCGATCGCTCGTGGCAAGCGCATCGAGTTCGCGCTCGCGACGCTTGGCATTCAGCAGTGACGAGGCCCGAGGTGCGGGCATGCGTTGCGGGGGTGTGCGCCTCACTGCTCGCCGCCCTCTGGGCGCAGGTAGCCGTCGATGGCGGCGCGCAGCTGCCGGTCGAGCTCGTCGTCGCCGATGATCGACGAGACCGCTCGGTGCGACAGCGTCGCCGACTGTGCAATGAGCAGCAGCATCACGGCGAGATCGTCGGGCGAGCCCTGGCGCACCGAGCCATCGTGCTGGGCTGCGCGCACGGCGGTCGCGATCCAGCGCAGCATGAAACGCTGGCTCGAACCGATGCGCTCGAGACTGTACCTCGTGAACAGCTCGGGCTGGCGCTCGAGCAGACCGTGAAAGAGTGGGTCGCTTCGAAACTGCGCCGAGAATCGCACGATTCCGTCGGCGAGCTCTTCTCTCGTAGTGGGGAGTTCGCCGAGGCGCTCAAAGAGAGACACGGTGGCGCGCAGCAGGGTGGCGCGCACGATCTCGTCGCTGCCCGGCCAGCTGCGATAGACAGTGGGCCGGCTGACGCCCGCGGCCTTCGCCAGGGCCGTCACGCCCAGGCCGTCGATGCCGCGCGACGCGATGAGTTCTGCGGCCGCATCGAGCATGCGCAACTCGGTGTCGCTCCACGCAGGCAGCTCGTAGGCCATGAGGCCTGAGCCCTGGCGCTCGATCGGATCAGAGGCCCAGTCTGCTACTTGACGATTTTGCATAATGTGTCACACTGTAACGCATGAGTGTGACTTCTGTCTCAGAAACTTCGAAGCCCGTGGGCCCAACAGGCGCGCCCACGACCGTGCCCCCAACCGCAGACATGCGATGGAACGGGTGGGGCGATCCCGCGCTCGCCAAAGATCTGCCGCTCGCCGTGCGCGCGCTGCTGCCGATGAAACTCGGCCGCGTGCCGAAGGCCGCACCCGCAGCGAGCCTCGAAGACGTCGTGCTCGAAGCCTCAGCGCTCAGCGACGAAGACCTCGCGGCGCTCGCCGCGTTGGTCGGTGGCGAGCACGTGAGCACCACGAACGAGGCGCGGCTGCGCCACGCCGGCGGCCGCTCGACCCCCGACCTGCTGCGCAGGCGCGAGCGTGAGCAGCAGGCCCCCGACGGGGTGG
>DDEV01000148.1 GCA_002336855.1 Leucobacter sp. UBA1945
CGCGCTGCCCCTGCTCGTCGATGTCGCGCTCTACCGCGTCGCCCAAGAGGCACTGACGAACGTGCGCAAGCACGCGGGCAAGGGTGCGAGCGCAGAGGTGCGGTTGAGATTTGGCGAGGATCGCGTCGAGCTCGAGGTGGCTGACAACGGAGTGCGCCAGACGCTCGCGGGCGGGTCTGCTGCGGCCCACCTGCCGGCCTCGGTGCGCGCGTCGTCGGGGCTCGGCCTGCGAGGCATGCGCGAGCGCCTAGGTGCGGTTGGTGGCAGGATTGAGGCCGGTCGCCGCGAGGCCACCCGTGGCCCGGGAACCAACGGCTTCATGGTTCGCGCGACCGTGCCGCTCGGCATTTCCGAAGCGACCGACGACGCAGCGGCCGAGGCCGAGGCCGCCAAGGCCGCAACCGCATGAACTCAGATAGCGAAAGGGATCGACGCATGATCCGGGTACTGCTGGTCGACGATCAGGCGCTCGTTCGTTCGGGCTTTCGGGTGATTCTCGAGACCCAGGCAGACTTCGAGGTCGTCGGCGAAGCAGCGAACGGCGAAGAGGCGGTGCGGCTCGCAGCGTCGCTCGCGCCCGACGTGATCTGCATGGACGTCGAAATGCCCATCATGAACGGCATCGAGGCGAGCAGGCTGATCCTCGCAGCGAATACACCTGCTTCACCCTCTGGCGCTCGTGCCGATGCCGCCGCAACCAACGCGCCCTCGGTGCTCGTGCTCACGACCTTCGGTCACGAACAGTACCTGTTCGATGCCCTCGCGGCTGGGGTGAGTGGTTTTCTGCTGAAGACGTCGCGCGCCGAACAGCTGATCGACGCGATTCGCACACTCGCGAGCGGAGGCGCTCTGCTCGGCCCCGACGTAACGCGCGCAGTGATGCAGCGCGCCGCTGAGCTCTCTGCGGGCGGCGCCTCGGGGGCTGTCGCGAGCGGTGCCTCAGGCGCCGGCGTTTCTGTTGAAGGCGGCCGCGAGTTGCTTGCGAATCAAGAGGCGCTGAACACCGCAGGGCTCACCGAACGCGAACGCGAGGTGCTGTCGCTGCTCGCCACCGGGCACTCGAATGGCGAGATCGCGGGGGAGCTGTTTCTCGGCGAAGCCACGGTGAAGACGCATGTGTCGAACCTGCTGCAGAAGATCGGCGCGCGCGACCGGGTGCAGCTCGTGGTGTGGGCGCACACGGTCGGTTCGGTCTAGCAACCAAACTGCAGGTGAACAGGTGAAACAGGGGCTGTTCAGAACATGAAATGAGGCCTATCCTCAAGTCATGGCCGAACGAACTGCCCTGATGCTGCAGCTGCGCTGTGCCGGGTGGAGCTTCGAGCGCATCGGCGCCGAGGTAGGCATCTCGGCAAAGCGGGTCGGTCGCATCCTCAGATGGGTTGAAACGGTGGCCCTCATCGAAGAGATGTTTGACGACGGCCTCGACGCGTGAGGTGCGTCGCAGTTGGCTAACCGACTAGCCGGCTAATCGGCAACGAGGTCGCGGCTCCGGTAGCGCCACAGCGCGAGCATCGCGAGCACGACCGCGCCGGCCGCCATCAACCAGACCGGCCCCCAAGAAGGGTCGGGTCTGCCCGGCTGCGGCACAGCCCAGAACGGGGTGGCCTGCACTACGTCGTGGGGAATGCCGAGCACGTCTCCGAGAGCCGCAAGCAGCACGAGTACGCCATACGCCGCCCACGCACTTGCTGTCGCAGCGCGCGGCACCAGCCCGGCGAGCACCGCCACGAACGCGATCACGAGCGCCACGGTCGGCCAATAGGCGAGGGCCGCGGCCGCGAACCGCCAGGCCTGCGCGGGATCGCCGGTTTGTGCACCGTAGCTTGCGCCCTGCATCAGCCCACCGAGAAACAGCATCACGGCAGATGCCGCCGCGGGGATGGCGATCCTCGCCCCCACCCAAGCCCAGCGCGAAACCGCAGCCGCCCACTCGACCTCGCCGTGGGCCGACTCGTCGGCGCGCAGGGCAAGCGTGGATTGCACCGCAAAACCCGTGACCAGCACTGCGATGAAGAGCAACAAAAACCCGAGCAGGCCATCGACCGGGGTGTCGGTGCCGCTCGTGATCGCGGCGCCGATCGGCGAAGAGCCGAGCTCAGTGACAAGCTGTTCCATCAGCTTCGCGATGCCGCCGAAAAACAGGCCGGCGGCCGCCACGCCGAGGGTCCACACGATAAGCGAGGTGCGCTGCAGTCGCAGCGGCAAACCGAGGGCCGTGCCGAGCAGCGGCGAGGTATGGACCGGGCCCGGTCGCACCGGCACGACGCCCGCGCCGAGGTCGCGCCGGCGCTCGAGGACGACTGCGATCGAACCGCAGACGACCCCGAAGGCGAGCGGCAGAAGCAGCACCCACCACCGGTTCTCACCGAACGACCGTGTTTGTTGCCCCCAGCCGATCGGTGACAGCCAGGTGATCCAGTGCGGGGTGTCGCCTTTCGCGTTCACATCGGCGACTGCACGAAGCAGGTAGGCGAGCGCGAGCACTATGCCAGCCCACGAGTTGGCCGCCCGACCGGTAGAGGCGAGCTGGCCCGTGATCGCAGCGACCCCGATGAACGCGATCGCCACACCGGTGAACGAGAGCCCCATGAGCATCGACCCTGCCACCGGCAACCCGGCTGCGACCGCCGTCGCCCCGCAGAGCAGCCCGGTGACGACCGCAAAGAGCGACGCGACGATCCAGCCGGCAAGGCTGAGCGTGTGCCGGCCGACCGCCGCCGCACGAAGCAGCTCGGCGCGGCCGGCTTCCTCCTCTGCCCGACCGTTTCGGGTTACCAAAAAGATGCTCACGAGCGCCAGTGCGATCGCGTTCGACATCCAGAGTTTGATGTTCAGAACGCCCCCGGCAGTCGCCGCCGCGTAGGGAAGCCCCGTGAGCGCGGCGACCGAGGGCGTGTTCGCGATCGCCGCGTACGCGTCGCGGTCGGCCTGGGTCGGAAACGTGGTCTTCTGGTATTCGACGACGGTGACGACGAGCACCGCGAGCACGAGCGCCCAGACAAACATGCGCAGCCAGGATCGCCGCAGGTCGAAGACGACCATGCGGCCAAGCCCGGCGAACTGAGCGTTCATGCGGCGCCTCCTCCGTCTGCGCTGAGATCGACGGCGCCGTAATGGGATAGAAACCGGGATTCGAGGTCGGCCTCGCCCTGCACCGCTGAAACCTCGACGGTCTGCCCCTTGCGAATGATCGTGACCGCGTCGCAGAGCCGCTGCACCTCTGAGAAGATGTGGCTCGAGAGCAGCACCGTGCGCCCCTCTGCCTTGATCTCTTCGACGCAGTTCTGAAACACCCGCTCCATCAGCGGATCGAGGCCGCTCGTCGGCTCGTCGAAGATAAGCAGCTCTGCGCGTGAGGCGAGGGCCGCAACCAGCGCGACCTTCTGACGATTGCCCTTCGAGTAACTGCGGGCCTTCTTCGAAGGATCGAGGTCGAAGCGCTCGACGTAGTGCGCGATGCGAGCGGCGTCGCGGTCGCCGCGCAGCGAGGCGATGATGTCGATGGCCTGGCCGCCGGTGAGATTCGGCCAGAGACTCATGTCGCCGGGCACGTAAGCGATTCGTCGGTGCAGCGCGACTGCATCTCGCCAAGGATCGCCGCCGAGCACGCTTGCGCGGCCGCCCTCGGCGCGAATCAACCCGAGCAGCACGCGGATCGTGGTCGACTTGCCCGAACCGTTGGGGCCGAGAAATCCATGCACCGTGCCCTCGGGAACGGCGAGGTCGAGGCCGTCGAGCGCGGCCGTCTTGCCGAATCGTTTAGTGAGGCCGACTGCCTCGATGGCGTTGTTCATGGTTGCTCCTTCGGTGTGGGCGAGTGCTCGCCGAGCGCGAGGTAGCGCTCGAACAGCGTGCGGTCGGTGAGCAATCCGTCCGCGTACAGCTCCAGTAGAGGCAGGGTTTGCTCTCGTGCGACGTGCTCGATGACGGCGGTTCCGTCTGCGAGGTCGATCCCCGCCAGATCTGCGTGCAGCAGCATGCCGCCGAATTGATTCAGCACGAGCATGCGGGCTCGGCCCCACGAGTCTCTGCTCGGCTTGACGCTTCCCTCAGCGACAGCGGCCTCAATATAGGCATGAGCGTCGGCAATCGCGTGCTGCAGAAAAGCAGTGGCAGCGGGATCACCGGCCCGGATCACGCGCAGCAGATAAGAGAGGGTGCTGCCCTGCTCATCGAGAGTGCCGATCATGGCGAGTTGCTCGTCTGGCGACCGGTGGATCCCTTCTTCTTTCAGCGCGCGAATGCGCCGCAACACCTCGTCATCGCAGGCCTGGCGCAGCGCATCTTTCGAACCGAAATGGTGAGTGACGAGACCAGCGGTCACCCCCGCATCTGATGCAAGCTGCCGTACGGTCGCGCCGAGACCGAGGCGCGCGAACGTTTCGATTGCCGCGTCTCGCAGGCGGTCTCGCGGTGCCGATTCACCGACTTCGCCGGCCTCGTTGGCGTTCATGCGGCTGATTATACGCTCGTATAGTCAGTCTTTATCGATCCTTGACGCCTCGCCTCTCAGCGCCCTCACCAATTACATCGACATGCTATCCAGGCGCGAAAAGACAGCAACTCGAAGAGGCATTCCCTGCGTTCAGGCCAGAGCCTGACTTAGTGTGAGATGATCGCTTTGGCGAGAACTATTACGAGCCCGAATGAGGCGGTTGAAATCGCCCCAAGAATCCTTACCCACCATCGTGCGCCTTTTCGCGAGTAAGCAATGTATCCGACGAGCGCGAGCACCGCTACGCTCACCCAAAGCGCAATCCACTTCGCGGAGTTGTCAGGGATAAGCCCGAACACGCCCAGCAGTAGCACGAGAGCGGGGGCGACCGTTGCGGCGAGGAGTCCCTTGGAGCCCTCCACCGCCTCCCTGTAAGATTCTTGGATTGATCTTGGTGTGCCGTCTGGCGTGGGCTCACCATGAGAGGCGACAGCGCGAGCGTAGACGTGCGCTGCCCAGAAAACCACCACCGTGATCACGATGAACAAAAGCGTTCGCCACACCGGCGCTTCAGATCCCCCTGAAGCTGCGATGAGGCCGGAGACGATAATCGAACCGTACACGCCTTCTTCGCTCAGCACGGAACGGGCGATGGGGAATTTCTTGGTCACCGTCTAAGAATAGGCGAGTTCTAGAGCCACACGCCCCGCGTAGGCTCGGCGTGCCAGTCGCAAAGTTCACTCGCAAGTTTGGTCGCCTCACTCGGGAATGCCGCGAGGCGGAGTTCTCGAGTCGGCTCAGTTGAGCGTTTGTGTTAAGGCCCACTTCGATGCGATAGCCATGATCTATCGGAACACAATCGGTACGTCGGAACCACCCTCTTGCGTGAGACGCACACCCATTTGCACAAGTTGCGGCTCAGAGGCAAAGCCACCCGCGAAAAGCGCCTGCCCCTGAGCGAACGTGGGTGAGCGATCCAGCAGCTCTTGCGGGGCGAACCCGAAGATGAGGCCGAGCTCTTCGAGATCTCTGGTCGAGCTCATCTTCATCAATGCGAGGTTGTCGCACTGAGAGATCACGTTGGGATGCAGTTTCGATGGGCGCTGTGTCGAAAGCAGCAACCACAGCCCATACTTGCGCCCTTCGGCGGCGATCTGGATGATTCGCTCGGTCAGCAACCGCGCCAGCGGAGTCGCCGCCTCAGGCGAGCAAAGGTTATGCGCCTCATCGATCACGATGAGGCGGCCGATCCTCTCGTGGCGCCGCGCCCAGAGATCATCAAGCACGGCAAGCGCGACAGCCTGGGCCTGCGCTGCCGCAGCGAAGTTGCCCAGATCTATTACCGTCGCATCGGCACGGTCTGCCACGATCTCGGTGACATCTCGGTTATTCCAGGCCCAGATATCCCAGTCAGTCAGGCCTAGGTTTTCGATCCGCGTCGCAATCCGCGCAAAATCGGGGTCACCTGTACTGCGCAACCACTCGGTGACTGGCCCGTCGACTTCACCGAGATTGTGCACACCGAAGCGGAGCATCGCGTTGTACTCCTCGGCATCACGGATGGGGTCGAGTTGCAGCATTGCGGCACGGGATCTGATGTCCATCTCGACAAAGCGGACGAGCAGCCGGTCACCTCGTTCGGCAGTAGGGCTGAGCACTCGAATGCTGCGATCCGCGAACGCGACAGCCTCATCGCCGGAAGCGTCTTCGCGGACGCTCCCGAGGTGCACGAAGTCCGAGTTTGGATCGAGCACGACGATCGGGAGTACGGTGTGGAGAAGCACCTGCTCAAGCAGCACCCCAAGTGCATAGGTCTTACCCGAACCACTCTGGCCACACCAGAACGTGTGTCGGTTGAGTCGTGGTGCTTGAAGAAACGCGGGCAGCCCAGTGCTGAGCAATGTGCCGATGGGCAGATCAGAGGCCATGGGCAGAATCCTACTGACAGACAGCCTGATCCCGGCAGTAGGGCCGGGATCAACGCTTCCAACGGAGCCGACTGTGGGATTTGAACCCACGACCTGTTCTTTACGAGGGAACTGCTCTACCCCTGAGCTAAGTCGGCGTTGCCGGGTACACCCGGCACAAGGCAATACTTTACCATGATCGGCACCGCGAAAAGACACGGCCAACCAGCGCCCTGTTCTTTACGAGGGCACCGCTCTTGGCGCTATGCCGCGCAGCGGGCCCCGTTCTCTGGCGTGCGCCCCGTCAGAAAGTACTCGTCGACGATGCCGTTCACGCAGGCACTGTTGCCGTAGGCGATGTGCCCTTCACCCTCGTAGGTGAGCAACACGCCGCTTTCGAGCTGCGAGGCGAGCGATTCGGCCCAGCGAAGCGGGGTCGCGGGGTCACCGGTTGTGCCGATGACCAGGATCGGCGCAGCCCCTGCGGCCTGCACCGGCGGTCGGCTGTCGACCCCTTCGACGGGCCAGGCAGCGCAGCTGACGTCGCCATAGCCCTGAAACGCCCCGATAGTTGGCGCGATCTGCTCGAGCTCGGCGGCTTCTGCCCGCATTTGCTCGAGGTTCAGCGGGAGTTGTCTCGGGCTGTCGAGGCAGTTGATGGCACCGAACGCGGTGATGAGGTTGCTCTGGTAGACACCGTCTACACGGTCGTAGTAGAAGTCTGCGAGGCTGAGTGCCACGTCGGCATCGCCCTCGTGCACGCTGGTGTAGAGCTGGTCGAGGTAGGGCCAGTTGGCCTGCGAATAGAGCGGGGTGATGATGGCGGTGAGCAGCGTGCCCGAAGACAGTTTGCGGCCATCGCTACCGGTGAGCGGCTGCGCCTCGACGGCGTCGAGCATCGCCCGCCACTGTGCCATGGCCTCGTCGACGCTGCCCGACACCGGGCACTCTTTGCGGCTGAGGCAGTCGGTCATGTAGGCGCGCAGTGCGAGTTCGAAACCTCGAGTCTGCTCGCGCACCGTCTCGGCCTCGCTGCTCGTCGGATCCATTGCGCCGTCGAGCACCATTCGGCCGACGCGATCGGGGTAGGCATCTGCGTACCTCGCGCCAATGTACGTGCCGTATGAGTAGCCGAGGTAGTTGAGTTTGTCGTCGCCGACGATTGCCCTCAGCATGTCGAGGTCGTGCACGGTTGATGCGGTGTCGACGTGGCCGAGCAAAGGGCCGGTCGCTTTGAGGCAGGCCTCGCCGTACTTTTCGTTCTCTTGCAGGGCGGCGTCGACCCACTCCTGGGTACCCTCTTCGAGCCCGGCGGTTGCGCCCGTGCCGTAGAGCCAATCATCCATCTCGGCATCGTTGAGACAAGTCACGGCACTCGACTGGCCGACTCCCCGCGGATCCCAGCTCATGACATCGAACTCTTGCTGCAGCGCTCGCCCGGCGGCACCGCTGACTCCTGCTGAGAGATACTGCACGCCTGATGAACCAGGGCCACCGGGGTTTACGAAGAGCGTGCCCCTCGGGGAGCCCCCGAGGGCGGGCTGCTTAACGAGAGCGAGCTCGATCTGCTCGCCGTTCGAATCTGCCCAGTCGAGGGGCGCCTTGACCCTTGCGCACTGCAGCCCGGTGTAGCAGTCGACCCACTGGGGCTGCTGCGACTCGAAGTTCGCGTCTTGCACCGCGGGCGGCGGCGGTGGCTGCACGGCACCCGCGCTGCCCCTGTTGAAGAGGCCGAAGAGCAGTGCGCAGGCCCCGAGCACGAGTGCGCCGACAAGCACCGCGGCAATCAGGGCGTTGCGCGAGCGCTGGCGAGCGCGCCGCTGCTCGTATTCGCGGTCGGCCGCGGCGTCTTCAATGACAGACTCGTCGTGGCTGTCGCCGCTCACCGAGCGTCCTTCGAAACCGAGTCGGTGACAATGGCCGCAAACATTGCTTCGAGCACGAGACCCGGCGTCACGCCGCGCGCCAACCGCATTCGTGCGGTCTCGATCGCGTCGATCACATCGAGCGCACGATGCTCGTGCCAGTTCTGCGCAAGACGTTCGATGTGCGCTTGCTGCTCGAGATTCACGAGTTCAGCCCCGGCATGCATCGAGGTGAGCAGCACGTCGCGGTAGAGCGAGAGCAGGTCGGTGAGGATACGGTCGAGGCCGTCGCGCAGGCTGCGGGTTGCCCGGCGTTTCTGATCCTCTTCGAGCGCCTTGATCTGCGAACGCAACGCCGGCGGAACCGCTGCCCCCGGAGCGAGACCCATGTTTCGCATCGCGTCAGCGCGCTCGTTCGCATCGAGCATCTCGGTGAGCGCATCGGCGTCTGCCTGCGCGACCTTGAGCAGCTCTGCGGCCGCCCGCATGCCGTCGCCGAGCGTCTCGACCCGCAGCGCGAGCTCGACCGTGCGTTCGCGGCGCTCGAGGGCGGCGGGGTCTGAGGCGAGCCTGCGGGCCATGCCGATGTGGCTTTGCGCAAGCCTGGCAGCGCGCTCGGCGAGCTGCACGTCGGCACCGTCGCGCTCGTGCAGCAGGCGAGCGATGTCTGCGGGGGCAGGCGTGATGAGCCGCAGCGAACGTGCGCGCGAGCGAATGGTGGGCAGCAGGTCTGCCTCGCTTGGCGCGCA
>DDEV01000062.1 GCA_002336855.1 Leucobacter sp. UBA1945
TTGTAAAAGTTGGAGCCCACCTCCATGTTTTGCGAGTTCGTGCGAACGGGTGGGTAATTGAGAGGAATACTCGTGATTCGTCGTTCACTCGCTACGGTCGGAGCCGTGGCAACCATCGCGATGCTCGGCCTGACCGCATGCAGCTCGGGTGCTGACGCACCCGCCGCATCAGGCGACTTCGATGCTAAGACCGCAACGAGCGCCGAAGATTTCGGTGGCTTCGACGCGCTCGTGAAGGCCGCTCAAGAAGAGGGCGAGCTCAACGTCATCGCGCTTCCCGAGAACTGGGCAAACTACGGCAAGATCATCGCCGCGTTCGAGGACGAGTACGGCATCACCGTGAACTCGGCTTCGCCCGACGTGTCGAGCGCCGAGGAGATCCAGGCAGCCGACAACCTGAAGGGCCAGGACACCGCGCCTGACGTGTTCGACCTCGGCACCGCGGTCGCGCTCGAGAGCACCGACTACTTCGCGCCCTACCAGGTGNNCGATCGGCTACGACTCGAAGAAGTTCGACGCACCGAAGTCACTCGATGATCTGCTCGACGCGAAATACAAGGGTTCGGTCGCGCTGAACGGTGATCCGACCCAGGCCGGCGCCGCATTCGCGGGCATCGGCATGGCGACGCTGCAGCGCGGCGGCGAGCTCGACGACTTTCAGCCCGGCATCGACTTCTTCGGCGAGCTGAACAAGGCCGGCAACTTCCTCACCGTCGACCCGACCCCCGCGACCATCGCCTCGGGTGAGACCCCGGTCGTCATCGACTGGTCGTTCAACAACATCGGCCAGCAGGCTGAGACCCCCGACTGGGCAAACGCCGTGCTTCCGGGCGCAGCATACGTGTCGTACTACAACGAGGCGATCAACAAGGACGCCCCGCACCCGGCGGCGGCACGCCTGTGGCAGGAGTTCATCTTCAGCGACACTGCACAGAACCTCTACCTCGAGGCAGGCGCCTTCCCCGTGCGTCTCGCCGCGATGGATGCAGCTGGCACCGTCGACGCAAAGGCTCTCAAGGCGGCCGGCGGCCTGCCCGAGGAGCAGGCGACCGCAACCACCGAGCAGACCGATGCAGCGAACACGCTGCTCGCTGCTGAGTGGCCCAAGGTGATCGGCTAACCACGCCCTTCGTTGACCGCGCCGGTCGCCCCACACTCGTGGGGTGACCGGCGCGGTCACGAATGCGGCCCGACGGTGCCATACTCGAAGCAGAGGTCTCAGAGCCTCCCCAGACGCAATGGCGTCAACACACACGATACGGAGAACGAATGATGAAGTGGCTCGGCCTCACGCCGTTCGCGCTCTACGTGCTCATATTTCTCGGGGTGCCCTCGGTGCTCGCGATCGGCACCGGCTTCTTCGGTGCAGACGGGCAATTCACCCTCGACAACTTCGCGACGCTCACCGACCCGATCGTGATCGGCTCGTTCTGGTCGTCGATCTGGATCAGCGCGCTCACGGCAGGCGTCGGTGCGATTCTCGGCGGCCTGCTCAGCTTCGCACTCACCGGGGCAAAACCTGGGGGAGCCTTGCGTCGCGCCATCGACTCGGCATCTAGCGTGCTCGCTCAGTTCGGCGGCGTGATGCTCGCCTTCGCCTTCATCGCCACGATCGGCATTCAGGGGCTCGTCACAGTCACCCTTCGTGAAAGCTTCGGCATCGACATCTTCGCAGACGGGGTGTGGCTCTACCAGCTGCCCGGCCTCATCCTGCCGTACCTGTACTTTCAGGTGCCGCTCATGGTCATCGTCTTNNGGCCGATCCTCGCCCCATCATTTCTCGGCGCACTTCTGCTGCTCTTCGCGAACGCATTCTCTTCGTACGCGACCGCCGCGGCGCTCATCAGCCAGGGGGCTCAGATCGTACCGCTGCAGATTCGCTCGGCGCTCATCGCCGAGACTGGCGCGTCGCGCGCAAATACCGCCGGTGCCCTGGCGCTCGGCATGCTGATCGTGATGCTTATCGTGATGCTCGGCTACTCTGCGCTGCAGCGTCGGGCAGCGAGGTGGCAGCGATGAGCAGCGTGTCAAAGCCCAAGGCGCCGGCAGCAGCAGTGTCGGGGCAGCCCCCGGCATGGCTGCGCCGCACCATTCTGATCGTGATCTGCGGCCTGTTTCTCGTGCCGCTGCTCGCGATGTTCGAGTTCACCTTGCGTCAGCAGGGCGGGGGATACGGCTTGGAGCACTGGGCCGCACTCGTCGACCCCGAGAACTCGCGTATGTACCGCAATCTGGTCAAAGGCATCGGCAACTCGCTGCTGCTCGCGGTGATTACGATCGGCATCGTGTGGGTGCTGTTTCTGCCGACCATCGTGCTCGTGCACCTGCAATTTCCGAGGCTCGCCCGCGCCTTCGAACTCTTGACCGTGCTGCCGATCGCCATCCCCGCGATCGTGCTGGTCGTCGGCCTCGCCCCGCTCTATCGAATCATCGTGCAGACCCTCGGCGGCCACATCTGGACGCTCGCGCTTGCCTACGGCATTCTCGTGTTGCCTTTCGCCTACCGTGCGATCGTGGCCGAGCTCGAGGGCATGGGCGCGAAGACGCTCGTCGAGGCGGCGCGCTCGCTCGGCGCGAGCTGGCTCACGGTGCTGCTGCGCGTGATCGTTCCCGGGGTGCGGCGCGGCCTCACGAGCGCTACCCTTATCACCGCGGCGGTCGTGCTCGGAGAGTTCACCGTGTCGTCGCTGCTGAACCGCGTCACCATGCAGGTCGCCCTCGTCGAGGTCTCGAAGAGCGACCCATACGCTGCGGTGATCACCTCGCTGCTCTCACTCGTGATTGTGTTCGCGCTGCTCTTCATCTTCGCCTCGATTAGGCCGCGGGGGCAGCGAAAGCAGCCCAAGTCTGCGGCAGCGGCCATGGCACCGACCGTGACCGCTGCGATCGCAACAGGCACACCAGCTTCACCTACTCAGAAGGAGGTCGGCGCGAATGGCTGACACCCGCAACGCAGCGCCCGCTGGCGCGGTTCAGAAAGGCACCCCGATCGTCTTCGAGGGCGTCACCAAGGCCTACGGCGACACGACCGTGCTGCACGGCATCGACCTCAGCATTGCGCCCGGCGAGTTCGTCGCGCTGCNNCGGGCTGCGGCAAGACGACCATGCTGCGCTGCCTCGCGGGCCTCGAGCAGCCGACGAGCGGGCGCATTCTGGTCGGCGGCGACGACGTATCGCCTGTGCCGGTGAACAAGCGCGACATGTCGGTGGTGTTTCAGGCGTACTCGCTGTTTCCGCACATGACGGTCGC
>DDEV01000107.1 GCA_002336855.1 Leucobacter sp. UBA1945
TTCGCGATGACGATCTTTCTCCCGCCGAGCAGCTCGAGGTCCTCGAGCTCGCTGCGAGGCTGAAGCGAGACCGATTCGCGGAGCGACCGCTCGAGGGCCAGAAGACCGCCGCGGTGATCTTCGACAAGACGAGCACGCGCACGCAGGTGAGCTTCTCGGTCGGTGTCGCCGACCTCGGCGGAAACCCGCTCATCATGGACTCGAAGTCGTCGCAGATGGGCGGCAAAGAGTCGATCAGTGACACCGCAAAGGTGCTCTCGCGCATGGTCGAGCTGATCGTGTGGCGCACCTATGAGCACCGCGGGCTCGAAGAGATGGCGGCGCACGCAACTGTTCCGGTGATCAACTCGCTCAGCGATGACTTTCACCCGTGTCAGATTCTCGCCGACCTGCAGACTATTCGCGAGCGCAAGGGCGACCTGCGGGGCCTCTCGGCGGCGTATCTCGGCGATGCGGCGAACAACATGGGCCACTCGTACCTGGTCGGCTTCGCGACTGCCGGCATGCACATTCGCGTGGCTGGTCCCGAGGGCTACCAGCCTCGCGCAGACATCGTCGAAGATGCGAAGAGGATCGCCACCGAGACCGGCGGCAGCGTCACCGTGACGGCTGACCCCAAGGCGGCGGTCGACGGCGTCGACGTGGNNGACACCTGGGTGTCGATGGGCCAGGAGGCCGAGAAGGCCGCGCGCGTGGCGACGTTCGGTGCCTACCGTGTGACCCCCGAGCTCATGGCTCAGGCGGCGGGTGACGCGATCTTCTTGCACTGCCTGCCCGCGTACCGTGAGTTCGAGGTGGCCCCCGAGGTGATCGATGGGCCGCAGAGCGCGGTGTGGGACGAGGCCGAGAACCGCGTGCACGCGCAGAAGGCGCTCATGGCCTGGCTGCTCGCTCAGGCGTGAGTTCGCTCACTCACTCTTCCTGTTCGGTGAGTTCGGCTCCTTGGTCGGCTCTGCGGTCGGCTCTGCCCGAACCAGCCAGTACGTGCGAGATATGCGCAACGTGCGAGATATGCGCAACGTGCGAGAAATTCAGCCAGAATCTCGCCCGAAACGCGCATCTCGCCCGCACTGCGCGTCAGGCGGCAAGGTGCCTGCCCTGAGCAATGGCCCGCATGATCCTCTGCTGCACCGCAGGCCAGTCAAACATGACCTGGGTGTAGGTCACGCGAACCACCTCGTACCCGAGCAACGCAAGTTCTGCATCGTGCTGGTTGTCGCTGCTGCGCTGTGCGCCCGTGTGTTGGCTGCCATCTACCTGCAAGACGAGACGGTCCCCTATAAGAAAGTCCACGCGGTGCCCGTGAAGCCAGGCCTGCGCCACGATTCGCAGCCTAAGCCAAGCCAGTCTCGTGCGCACGTAGCTCTCAAGGCCCGAGTCGGCAAACCGGTTGCTTGCAAGAAGCACATCCTTCGCGCGACCTGTCAGTGGCAATTTCGAGAGCGTTTGCCACTCGACGAGCCCTTTGTTGAGTGCTGAGTCCCAGATAGCAACCGCTTCTTCGAACTGCTGGCAGTGAGCGACGGTGTTGAGCACGTTTTCAAGCGAGTCTTCGAGCGCATCAGGATCCCGCGGAACCAGCGGGGTGCGCCAATGCAATATGCCATCTGGGCGACCGCGCGAGCTCGCCGACCTCGTAGCGAAATGATGCTCCTTCTCGCTGCGCACCCAGAGTCCCGAGCGTTTCGCCTGGGTGATGCAGCTGAGCACGACTCCATGGCGAGCTGCATAGAGCAGCGCCGGGTCGGCCGCCGGTCTCGCGACCCATCCCTTTCGCGGGCGAATCAGGCTGCCCTGTCTGACTTCTGCTGCGATCCTGTTTCGGCTCATGCCCTGCCTGAGCAGGGTAGAGGTTCGGGCGACACCCTGGGTTGTGAGCGGGTTGAGCATGGTTCAACTCTGCGTGATCAGAAGCTCTCGAGAGGCCCGTCTTCTCAGAACGGTCGAAATCTGTGAGTAAGTCATGAACGCACATACTTGTGAGCGACAAGCTGAGCGTCACACGAATGCAACACTCGGCGCGGGCGGCAATGAATTGCGTGCGAGATATTCATTGCGTGCGAGAAACTCGGCAAAAACCTCGTACGGAGTGCATATCTCGCACGCATGGTGCACGCGGTATGCGCAGCAAGGTGGGTGGGAGCAGATGTGAGGGCAGTGCAGAGGTGGTGCGGCAATGCAGAGGTGGTGCGGCAGTGCAGAGGTGGTAAGGCAGGGCCAGGGTCAGTGCGACAGGACCAGGGGTGGTGCGGCAAAGCAAGGTGGGGCAGCGCGGGGCACAGGCAGGTGGGCGCGCCGCCCGAATGCGCCAGTAAGCTTGTCGTGTGACTGAGGCGAGCGAGAACACGCACAACGAGACCGGCAACCGCGCAGCAGAGGCGGGCGCGCTCTGGGGCGGGCGCTTCGCGAGCGGCCCCTCGCCCGAGCTGCAGCTGCTCAGCAAGTCGACGCAGTTCGACTGGGCTCTCGCGCAGTACGACATTCGAGGATCGAAGGCGCACGCGGTCGCGCTCGCCGCCGCGGGCTACCTGAGCGCCGAAGAGCTCGAAGACATGCACGCCGCCCTCGACGAGCTCTCAGCACGCGTGGCAGACGGCCGAGCCCTGCCCGCGGCAGACGATGAAGACGTGCACTCGGCGCTCGAGCGCCTGCTCATCGAGATCACGGGCGTGCAGCTCGGCGGCAAGCTGCGCGCAGGCCGCAGCCGCAACGACCAGATCGCCACCCTCGTGCGCCTCTACCTGCTAGATCACGCGGCGACTATCGAGCAGCTGCTGCTCGACCTCGCGACCGCGATCCTCGACCAGTCGCTCGCGCACCCCGAGGCGATTCTGCCTGGCCGCACCCACCTGCAGCACGCGCAGCCGGTGCTGCTCGCGCATCAGCTCGCGGCACACGCCTGGCCGATCATGCGCGACGTCGAGCGCCTGCGCGACTGGGCGAAGCGCGCGAAGCGCTCGCCCTACGGCGGGGGAGCCCTCGCCGGCAGCTCGCTGGGGCTCGACCCCCGACTGGTCGCGGCCGAGCTCGGCCTGGGCGATCCTCTTGAAAACTCGATCGACGGCACCGCCGCGCGCGACGTGGTTGCCGAATTCGCGTACATCACCGCCCAGATCGGCATCGATCTCTCGCGCTTCAGCGAAGAGATCATCATCTGGAACACCAAGGAGTTCGGCTTCGTGCGCCTGCACGACGGCTACTCGACCGGCTCGAGCATCATGCCGCAGAAGAAGAACCCNNCCGAGCTCGCGCGCGGCAAGTCGGGGCGCCTCATCGGCAATCTGACCGGCCTGCTCGCGACCCTGAAGGGCCTGCCGCTCGCATACAACCGCGACCTACAAGAAGACAAGGAGCCCGTCTTCGACTCGGTGCAGCAGCTCGAGGTGCTGCTGCCCGCCTTCACCGGCATGGTCGCGACGATGCGCTTCGACACCGAGCGCATGGCGCAGCTCGCACCGCAGGGCTTCTCGCTCGCCACTGACGTCGCCGAGTGGCTCGTGAAGCAGGGCGTGATCTTCCGCGACGCGCACGAGATCTCGGGCGAACTCGTGAAGTACTGCGAGGATCGCGGCATCGAGCTGCACGAGCCGAGCGACGAGGCGCTGCTGACCGTGTCTGAGCACCTCACGCCTGGCGTGCGCGAGGTGCTCACGATCGAA
>DDEV01000026.1:0-12174 GCA_002336855.1 Leucobacter sp. UBA1945
ACCCCGCGTGACGCCGCGATCGCGTCGAGTGCCGCGAGCACCGCGAGGCCGCGGTCGTTCAGGTACTCGGCTGCTCCTGCGGCACGCACACTTGCGCCTGGGGCGCTCGCGTCGCCCGCCGATCGGTACTTGCCCGCGAGAAAGCCCTTTGCGAGCGAGAAGTACGGAAACACCGCGAGACCCTCGGCCTCGGCGAAGGCACGCAGCCCGTTCGTTTCGTAGTCGCGCTCAACCAGGTTGTAGTGCGGCTGCAGCGCAATCGGCAGGTGGTAGCCGCCCGCACGAGCGATCGCAAACCATTCCGCGGCCCGCTCCGCCGTATAGTTCGAGATACCGATGGCACGAACCTTGCCTGCGTCAACCAGCTGCGAGAACGCCTCTACGGTCTCTTCGAGTGGCGTCTCTGCGTCATCGAAGTGCGCGTAGTACAGGTCGATGCGGTCAGTGCCGAGGCGAGCCAGCGAGGCCTCGGCTGCCGCGTGCACGTTGGTGGCCGCGAGACCCGCGAACTCCGGATGCGTCGATACCTTCGTCGCGATCACGACGCGATCTCGTGCTTCTCGCGAAGCAAGCCACTCGCCGATGATGCGCTCGCTCTCGCCGCCGGTGTGGCCCGGCACCCAGCGCGAGTAGCCATCGGCGGTGTCGAGAAAGTCGCCGCCGCCCTCGGTGAAGGCGTCAAGCACCGCGAACGAAGCGTCGCGGTCGGCCGTCCAGCCGAAGACGTTGCTGCCGAGCGCGAGCGGAGCGATGTGCATGTCGGGGCCGAGGTTCGTTTGAGCGATCACGCCCTCCACCCTACTCGCGCGATCGGCGGGCCCGCCGAGCTGTTCCTGACCGCCATCACGCACTGCGCTGCGCGATTCGGCACCACTCAACGGCGAGTTGCCGCGAGCACCGTGAACGTCCGGTCGCGGGCG
Source organism: Leucobacter sp. UBA1945 (assembly GCA_002336855.1). Taxonomy (GTDB): domain Bacteria; phylum Actinomycetota; class Actinomycetes; order Actinomycetales; family Microbacteriaceae; genus Leucobacter. The sequence goes on from DDEV01000026.1 coordinate 921, forward strand.
AGCTGCCTGGTCGGCCCGATCTCGCGTTCGATGAGCGGGCGATAGGCTAGGTGCGAGTTGAAGACGAGGCGCAACTCGCCGCCGGGCGCGAGCACACGCGCACACGAGCTGATCAGCCGCTGCCCCACCCCGACGTGCACAGTCGAACCGGCGTGAAACGGTGGGTTGAGCAGCACGAGATCGGCCCAGCCGTCGGCGACCGCCTCGGTCGCGTCGGCACGGTGCACGGTGACGCGATCCTCGACCCCCGCAGCCGAAGCGGTCAATTGGGTCGCCAGCACGGCCGCCGCCGACTGATCGCTCGCGAGCACATGCGCGGCAGGCCAGGCGAGCGCCACCGACACCGCGAGCACGCCGTTGCCGCAGCCGATGTCGGCAATGCGCGCGGGCTGGCCTGTCGGAGACTGTTCGCGAAGCGTGCGCAGCAGCAGGCGGCTACCGTGATCGAGCGTCGCGCCGCCAAACGTGGCGCCGTGGGCGAAGAGCTCAAACGCGAGGTCAGCGTCACCGGAGCTCTCCGGAAACCGAGCATCACCGAGCGCGTCAGCAGCTCGCGGCGAGCGGGCAGTGAGCACCCTGGCCTTTCGCCAACCCCGGCTCGCCGCGACCTCGTCGAAGTGGCGCGCGAGCAGTTCGTTCATGCCGCGGCTCATGTGCTTGTCGCGGCCGCCCGCGAGCAACACGACGTCTGGGGCGGCATAGCGCGCGACGTTCCACGAGATTTCCTCGAGCTCGGCGAGCGATCGCGGCAGCTGCAGCAGCACCACCTTCGCGCCTGCGAGCAGCCGCTCGCCGAGCGGGTGGTTGCGAAACATCGACGTGGGATCAGCGCCGACGCCGAGCCGCGCCGCGTTTGCGGCGAGCGCACGCTCGGCGAGCACCGCGTCTTGATGCACCCTGATGCCGGTCGCACCGAGCGCGTGGGCCGCACCGAGGGTCAGGGCTCCATGGCGATCGCCTATGACAGCGAGACCACCGTGCAACACACCGGCCGATCCCGAGGCGGGATCGGGAGATACGCCGCGCAAAGCGATGCTTTGCTCTAAGCGGCTTGCTCCGTGGCGATCGCCTATGACAGCGGGACCACCGTGCAACACACCGGCCGATCCCGATTGGTCTTCACGCAGCCGCTCGCCAAGATGCTCAAGCAACAGAAGGTCGGCTGCGTCGTAGGCCTGCAGCTCGGGCGCGTCGAAGTCGGGCTCGCGCGAGAGTTGCGCGAGCAACGCCTCAAATTCGGTGGGTTGCGCGGGCGGTTCGGTCACCGCCCTATTCTCGCACTCGCTCAGCGCCCGTCGGGCCGCCACACCACCACGTCGGCGCTGCGACGAAGCCGCGATCCTCTTCGCATCGTAATGATCTCGCCCGCCTGACCTGCCGCGAACACGCGACGCTCGGGGCGATTCAACATCTCATCTGAGAGCGCCCGCTCGAGCTCGCGCACCCTGCCCTGCAGCTCTCGAACTTCGTCTTCGAGCTGCAGCACACGGCGAATGCCCTCAAGGCTCAGGCCCTCGGCGGAGAGCCTCGCGACCTCACGCAGCTGCTCGATGTCGTGCAGCGAGTAGCGGCGAGTGTTGCCGCTGGTGCGCTGCGGCGATACGAGCCCGATACGGTCGTATTGCCGCAGCGTCTGCGGGTGCATCTCGGCGAGCTCCGCGGCCGCCGCGATCGCGAAGATCGGGGTGAAGCGATCCATTTGCTGTCTCGGCTGAGCCATCTGCGAAACCTACCCTCTAGCCGTTCGCGCGTGCGAGCAGATCGGCGCGCGGCGACTCGTCTGGCATCTCGGCGTCGAAGGCCTCGAGGGCCTCCTTTGCCTTGTCGCTCAGGTGAGATGGCACCGCCACCTGCACCTCGGCGAGCAAGTCACCGGTTGCCTTTGCTGTCTGCACACCGCGACCCTTCACGCGCAGCACGCGCCCACTCGGGGTGCCGGGCTGCATCTTCAGCTTCACGGGGGCGCCGCCGAGCGTCGGCACCTCGATTGTGGCGCCGAGGGCGGCCTCGACGAACGTGACCGGTAGTTTGACGCGAAGGTTGTGCCCCTCGCGCTCGAACACCGGGTGCTTGCGCACCTGCACCGTCAGGATCAGGTCGCCAGCCGGGCCGCCGTCGGGGCTCGGCTCGCCCTTGCCGCGGGCACGAATGCGCTTGCCGTCTTCGACGCCAGCCGGAATCTTGACCTTGACCTGGCCGTTCGGGGTCTGCAGCGTGACGGTATCGCCACGCACCGCGGTCTCGAAGTCGAGCGTCGTCGACGCCGTCAGGTCGCGACCGGGCCTGGGGCCACGCGGCGCGCGCGGGCCGCCACCGAACATGCCGCCGAACAGGTCCTCGTAGCCACCAGCACCGCCACCCTGCTGAAAGGTGAAGCGCTGCCCGCCGGCACCGGCACCGCCCATGCCGCCGCCGAACATGCCGCCGAAGATGTCTTCGAATCCCTGGCCGCCCGAGGTGAACCGGGCACCGCCCGTGCCCATCGCGCGAATCTGGTCGTACTCGGAGCGCTGCTCTTTGTCAGAGAGCACCGAGAACGCCTCGCTGATCTCTTTGAACTTCGCTTCGGCCGCCGCGTCACCCGGATTCGAGTCTGGGTGATACTTGCGCGCCAGCTTGCGATAGACCTTCTTCAGCTCGGCGTCGCTGACATCTTTCGAGACGCCCAGAATCTGGTAGAAGTCCTTCTCGAGCCAGTCTTGACTAGCCATCAGTTGGTACCGCCACCGCTACCTTGGCGGGGCGCAATTCCACCTCGCCCAAACGATATCCACGCTCGACCACGTCGAGCACAGTCGGCTGCTCAGTGCCGGGCATGGGCAGCTGCGCGATCGCCTCGTGCACCTGCGGGTCAAAGACCTCGCCCTTCTCGCCGAATGCGACGAGCCCCATGCGCTCGAACGTACCGCGCAGCTTCTGCGCGATCGTGGCGAACGCGCTGCCCTCTTCGAGGTCGCCGTGCGCCTCGGCGCGATCGAGATCGTCGAGCACCGACAGCAGCGGGTTGACCGCGGCCGCCTTTGCGCGCTGCTTCTCGATCTCGGCGTTCTCGGCGGTGCGCTTGCGATAGTTCGCATACTCCGCGGTGATGCGACGCAGATCTTCGAGGTACGGGTTCGCCGCGTCCTCGAGCGGATCGACCGGCGCTGCCGCCGATTCGGCAGCCGCGTCAGCGGCCGCTTCTGCGCCCTCGGCCTGCGCCGCCTCGCTCTGCGCGGCGTTCAGAATATCTTCCACCGTCAAGTCGCTTTCCTGCTGATCGGCCTGAGGGCCGGGGGCGTTCGTCACGCCCTCCGACCCTTCGGCACTCTCAGCAGAGGGCTCCACGCCTTCAGGCGTGGGATCCTCGTGCTGCGTCATGGTTACTTCTTCTCCTCGTCGTCCTCAACCACCTCGGCGTCGACCACGTCGTCATCGTTCGATGCGTCGGCGGTGGCGTCTGCGGTCGGGGCCTCGGCCTGCGCGGCCTCGTAGATCGCCTGGCCGAGCTTCTGCTGGCTCTGGCCGAGCTTGTCGGCTGCGGTCTTCACCGCTGCCGAGTCGTCGCCCGCGAGGGCCTGCTTCAGCTCGTCGAGATCGCCCTGCACCTCGGTCTTGACGTCTTCGGGCAGCTTGTCTTCGTTCTCGCTGATGAGCTTCTCGACCGAGTAGGCGAGCTGCTCAGCGTTGTTGCGAGTCTCGGCCTCTTCGCGGCGCTGCTTGTCCTCTGCAGCGTGCTCCTCGGCTTCGCGCACCATACGCTCGATGTCTTCCTTCGAAAGCGTCGAGCCACCCGAGATGGTGATCGTCTGCTCCTTGCCGGTGCCCTTGTCCTTCGCCGACACCTGCACGATGCCGTTAGCGTCGATGTCGAAGGTGACCTCGATCTGCGGGACGCCGCGAGGAGCCGGCGCGATTCCGGTCAGCTCGAACGTGCCCAGCGGCTTGTTGTCGCGGGTGAAGTCGCGCTCGCCCTGGAAGACCTGGATCGCAACCGACGGCTGGTTGTCGTCGGCGGTGGTGAAGGTCTCGCTGCGCTTGGTCGGGATCGCGGTGTTGCGGTCGATGAGCTTGGTCATCATGCCGCCCTTGGTCTCGATGCCGAGGCTCAGCGGGGTCACGTCGATCAGCAGCACGTCCTTGCGCTCACCCTTCAGCACGCCGGCCTGCAGGGCAGCGCCCACGGCCACGACCTCGTCGGGGTTGACGCCCTTGTTGGGCTCGCGGCCGCCGGTGAGCTGCTTGACGAGCTCGGTCACGGCGGGCATGCGGGTCGAGCCGCCGACGAGCACCACGTGTGCGATGTCGCCGACCTTGACGCCTGCCTCAGCGATCACGTCGTTGAAGGGCTTGCGGGTGCGCTCGAGCAGATCCTTGGTCAGCTCTTCGAACTTCGCGCGGGTCAGCGACTCGTCGAGGTTCGCGGGGCCGTTCTCAGTCAGCGAGAGGTAGGGCAGCTGAATCTGCGCGCTCATCGAGCTCGACAGCTCCTTCTTCGCCTGCTCAGCAGCCTCCTTGAGGCGCTGCAGAGCAATCTTGTCGCCCGAGACGTCGACGCCCGAGGTCGCCTTGAACTGCTGGATCAGCCACTCCACGATGCGCTGATCCCAGTCGTCGCCGCCCAGGCGGTTGTCGCCAGCGGTCGCGCGCACCTGAATGGTCGAGAAGTCGTCGTCCTTGCCCACCTCGAGCAGCGAGACGTCGAAGGTGCCGCCACCGAGGTCGAAGACCAGAATGAGCTCGTCTTCCTTGCCCTTGTCGAGGCCGTACGCGAGCGCTGCCGCGGTGGGCTCGTTGATGATGCGCAGCACGTTGAGGCCAGCGATCTCGCCGGCTTCTTTCGTCGCCTGGCGCTCAGCGTCGTTGAAGTACGCGGGAACGGTGATGACGGCGTCGGTCACCTTGTCGCCGAGGTAGGTCTCAGCGTCGCGCTTCAGCTTCATGAGGGTACGCGCCGAGATCTCCTGCGGTGTGTACTTCTTGCCGTCGATGTCGGTGGTCCAGTCGGTGCCCATGTGACGCTTGACCGAAGCGATGGTGCGGTCGACGTTGGTGACTGCCTGGCGCTTCGCGGTCTCGCCGACGAGCACCTCGCCGTCCTTGGTGAAGGCGACGATCGAGGGGGTGGTGCGGAATCCTTCGGCGTTAGCGATGACCGTGGGCTCGCCGCCCTCGAGCACCGAGACGACCGAGTTGGTGGTGCCGAGGTCGATACCTACTGCACGTGACATGTGTGGTTCTCCTTGCGTTGCTTCGTGAAGTTGCGTGATCCGGGCACGCTGCCCGAAACTGTTCCGCTCAGCTCACCCGATAGGTAAGTTGAGCCTCATGCACTCAAGTTTATTCGAGGCGAGGATCAAGTCAAGTCATTCCCCTCAAACTTGAGCCCTATCGACTCAACTCTCAGCTTTCCTACAGCGTTTACCCGGCGTTACCCGCATCGGATACAGTGACCCCTATGAATGACGCACCAGCGCCAACGGCGGCGAATGGCAAGGCTTACGACGACGAAGCCACGGTACCGGGCCGCATCGTCAGGTCGTGGGCACTCTGGGACTGGGCGACGCAGCCCTTCAACTCGGTGATTCTCACCTTTGTGTGGGTCTCGCTCTATCTTGTGTCAGACAGTTTTCTGCCAGACAGCGTCGCGGCCCAGAATGCAGACGGTTCGCTCGTCTGCTCACGCGACGCCGACGCAGCCACCGAGTACTGCCGCGGGCTCGCAGACCTCTCGGCGAACTACGGCTGGATCACCTTCGTGGCCGGCGTTCTGGTGCTCGTGCTCGCCCCCGTGCTCGGCCAGCAGGCCGACGCGCGCGGTAATAAGAAGCGCTGGGTGGTTGGCGGCACTGCGGCGCTCGCGCTGTTGCAGTTCGCGCTCTTCTTCGTGTTCTCAGAGCCCGCCTTCTTCTGGCTCGGCGCCATCGCGGTCGCCCTGGGCTCGGTCGCAAGCGAGATCGCGGGCGTGAGCTACAACGCCATGCTGCTCGAGGTCTCGACCAAGAAGACCGTGGGCCGAGTGAGCGGCCTTGGCTGGGGGCTCGGCTACATCGGCGGCATCGTCGCCCTCGTGGTCGTCGTGGTCATCACACAGCTCGACTGGTTCGGCCTGGATGTCTCTGACGGCCTCGCCTATCGCTTGATCGCGGTCGGCGCAGCCATCTGGACGATCGTCTTCTCGCTGCCGTTCGTGCTCAACGTACCCGAAGCACCCGCGCGAGCAGACCGTCCCAAGGTCGGCTTCTTCCGCAGCTACGTCGTGCTGGTTCGCGACCTCGGCAAGCTGTTTCGCCAGCACCGCACCACCTTCTGGTTCTTGATCTCGAGCGCCGTGTACCGCGACGGACTTGCAGGCGTATTCGCGTTTGGCGGGATCCTCGCCGCCGTATCGTTCGGGTTCTCGGCGAACGAAGTCATGATCTTCGGCGTCGCCCTCAACCTGGTCGCGGGCGTCTCTACGATTATCGCAGGCCGACTCGATGACCGCTTCGGGCCGCGCGCCGTGATCGTGTGGTCTCTCGTGATTCTGATTCTGAGCGCGCTCTTCGTGTTCTTCTTCAGGGAGCAGGGCAAGATCATCTTCTGGATCGGCGGCATCGTGCTCTCGGCGGGCGTCGGACCGGCGCAGGCGTCGAGCCGTTCGCTGCTCACGCGCGTCACTCCCCCGAGCATGCAGGGCGAGATCTTCGGGCTGTATGCGACGACCGGCCGTGTCATGAGCTTTCTCTCGCCGTGGCTCTGGGCGGCGTTCATCGGCTGGTTCGGCGCGACGCACTTCGGCGTGCTCGGCATCACGATCGTGCTGCTCGCGGGGCTGGTGCTCATGCTCTTCCTCGTGCCCGCTAGGGCAAAGGGCGGCGCGCGGATCGACGCGTAGCGAGCTGCCCGGCCACGCTGAACATCACCCGAGGAACGCTACGATTGAGGGATGCCGAACGTCGCCCTCTCCCCCGAGCAACTGGCGGTGTTCGAGCGAATCGAGCACACGCGGGAGCACGTCTTCGTGACTGGGCGCGCGGGCACGGGCAAGAGCACGATTCTCAACCATCTCTCGTTTCACACGAGCAAGATCATTGCGGTGTGCGCGCCGACGGGCGTGGCCGCGCTGAACGTCGGCGGGCAGACGATTCACTCGCTGCTGCGCCTGCCCACGGGCGTCATCGCCGACCACGACCTCGACCAGCCGGCAGAGCTCAAGAAGATGCTCGCCGCGATCGATACGCTCGTGCTCGACGAGGTCTCGATGGTGTCGGCAGACCTGATGGACGCGATCGATCGATCGCTGCGTCAGGCCCGTGGCCGCAAGCACGACCCGTTCGGCGGCGTGCAGATCATCATGTTCGGCGACCCCTACCAGCTGCCACCCGTGCCGCCACGCGACCCGCACGAGCGCGCCTACTTCGCCGACACCTACCGCTCGCTCTGGTTCTTCGATGCGAAGGTGTGGCTCGATACCCCCCTCACCGCGATCGAATTGGTTGAGGTGCACCGCCAAAAGGACGACCGCTTCAAGCAGATTCTCGGCGCGGTTCGCTACGGCGAGGTCACCGCAGACATGGCTGAAGAGCTGAACAGTGCTGGTGCGCGCGTAGCACCGGAAGATGCCCTCACGCTGGCAACCACGAATGCGACAGTGGCGAGGATCAACGCCTCGCGCCTTGCCAAGATCACCGGCGACCCGATGCGAGCTGTTGCAGAGGTCAACGGTGAGTTTCGCGAGAACACTTACCCCGCCGACGAGGTGCTCGAGCTGAAGCCGGGCGCGCAGGTCATGTTTCTGCGCAACGACCCCGACGGTCGCTGGGTCAACGGCACGATCGGCACCGTCTCGCGCGTCTCAGGCACGGTTTGGGTCGAAGTTGATCACGAAGAGTTCGAGGTCGAGCCGACGGTGTGGGAGCGCTACCGCTACCGCTACGACGCCGAAACGAAGAAGCTCGAGAAAGAGGTCGTGGCCGAGTTCGAGCAGTTTCCGCTGCGCCTCGCATGGGCGGTCACGGTGCACAAGTCACAGGGGCACACCTACGACCAGGCGATCGTCGACCTCGGCCCGCGCGCGTTCACAGCTGGCCAGACCTACGTCGCACTCAGCCGAGTGCGCTCACTCGAAGGGCTCTACCTGCAGCGCCCGCTGCAGCCCCGCGACGTGATCGTCGACCCCAACGTGACCCGGTTCATGTCTGCCGCGCTGCGCGGGCAAGAACACATCGCTTCGAGATAGCGGCCCGAGCGCTTCGGCGCCTGCGCGGGATCGTGGGCGTTACGCCTGTGCCACGATCGGAAACACGAGCAGTGATCCGGTCGCCGTTGCGACGGTCTTTCCAGCCGCGTCGATGAGCACGCCGTCTGCGAACGCGACGCGGTTGCCCGGCTTGGTGACGGTGCCGACCGCTCGCAAAGGTGCAGAGTTCGGCATGATCGGCCGAAGGTAGTTGATCTTGATCTCGATCGAGGTGTAGCCGGTACCCGCGGGCAGCGTCGTCTGCACCGCACAGCCGAGCGCGGAGTCGAGCACGGTGCAGGCATAACCGCCATGCACTGTTCCGATCGGGTTGAAGTGCGATTCGTCAGGTGTGCAGACGAAGGTGGCACTACCCTCTTCGACCTCCGTGAGCTCCATTTGCATGAGGGAAGCGATGGGCGGCCCGGGCAGCTCTCCGGCCATCATTCCGCGCAGATAGTCGATGCCAGCAAGGGTCGGTAGCTTCGCGAGCGCAGGCCGGGTGTCTTGCCAGGTGATGATCTTCTCGCGTTCGGGTTCGCCTGTCATCTGGGTCTCTAATTACTTTCTTACTCGTTGCGGCTCGGTGGCGCTACACCTTCTTCGCGGCTGCCTTCGCGGCGCGCTTGGCCTCGCGCACGAGGGCGAGCGTCTCGGGCGAGGTGATGTCGGCAACGCTTTTGTGCGATCCCTCTTCACCGTAAGGTGCCGACGCATCACGCCACCCTTCGCCGTCAAAACCGTACTGCTTGCCGAGCAACGCAAGAAAGATCTTCGCTTTCTGCTCGCCAAAACCCGGCAACGCCTTGAGACGCTTGAGCACCGTCTTGCCGTCGGGCTCGCCCTGCGTCCAGATTGCCGCCGCATCGCCGCCCCAATCATCGAGCAGCACCTGCGCGAGCGACTGCACTCGAGCCGCCATCGACCCGGGAAACCGGTGCACGGCTGGGGTCTGCTTGAAGAGTGCTGCGAACTCGTCGGGATCTGTGTCGGCAATTGTCGTGGCATCGAAAACACCGAGCCGCTGCTTAATCTTCAGAGGGCCCGCAAAAGCGATCTCCATCGCGACCTGCTGGTCGAGCAACATGCCCACGAGCAACGCAAGCGGGTCGTCCGTCAAGAGTTCGTCGGCTGCGGTGTCGTCGGTGAGATGAATGGCCATGGCCCCAGTATTCCACGGCACTCTTTCTGCTCGCGAGCATTCCTATCCGACAGGCGTACACTGAGGCCGTGAGTTATCGAGAGCTGTACTCCCAGCGCCAGGAGGTCGTCGGCGAAGCACTCGCCGACGGTGAGTAGCCACCCTGCACCTGCCGCGCCCCGCTCATCGCCGGGCGCGGCGACTTCGGCAACCCCACACTCACTACTCTGACGCGCGCCCGCTCTCACCGCGAGGCGCGCTCGAAAGGTTTCTCATGCAACCCCTCACCGAATCGTTCATTCGATCATCATTCGTCAACGCCTCGCGCAAAGAGGTGAAAGATATGACACTCACTGACGGTTTCGAGGCTCTCGCCGACGCCGACTGGGCGAAGCTCGACTTCTATGGCTGGCGCGACCCGAAGTTCGCCCGCCGCGCCTACGTCGTGCTGCCGAGGCTTGACGGTGAACCTGTCGGCATCATGCTCAAGCAGGCCGAGGCCTCGCCGCGATCCCGCGCCATGTGCAACTGGTGCCAAGACGTGCGCCTGCCAAACGATGTGGTGTTTTGGAGCGCGAAGCGCGTCGGCGATGCCGGCCGCCGCGGCGCGACCGTCGGCACGCTCATCTGCCGAGACTTCGAGTGCTCGCGCAACGTGCGCAATGATCCCCCGCCCGCCTACGAGGGCTACGACGTCGCCGCCGCGCGGGTGAAGCGCATCGACGACCTGCGGTTGAAAGCCGCCGGGTTCGCCGAGATGCTTCTCGCCGGGCGGTAGTGCGGCACGGTTTCGAAAAGGATCGTCGCCGCACGACGAAGGGGCCTCGGCCGAAGCCGAGACCCCCTCTCGCAGTGCGGGCGATCCCGCGCCCTGAACTTATCGGCTTAGCCGAACTGGTTCATCGTGTTGTCCTTGCCACCGGCCTTGAGGGCCGCATCGCCGGCGAAGTACTCCTTGTGGTTGTCGCCGATGTCGCTGCCGGCCATGTTCTGGTGCTTCACCGTGGCGATGCCCTGGCGGATCTCCTGGCGCTGCACGTCGCGAACGTAGGTGAGCATGCCCTCGTCGCCGAAGTAGCCCTTAGCCAGGTTGTCGGTCGACAGCGCAGCGGTGTGGTAGGTCGGCAGGGTGATGAGGTGGTGGAAGATGCCCGCGCGAGCCGAGCCGTCTTTCTGGAAGGTACGAATCTTCTCGTCGGCGAGCGTTGCCAGCTCAGTGTTGTCGTACTCGACGCTCATGAGCTTGTCGCGGTCGTAAGCCGAGACGTCCTTGCCCTGCTCTGCAAGCAGGTCGTATGCCTGCTGGCGGAAGTTGAGGGTCCAGTTGAACGAGGGGCTGTTGTTGTAGACGAGCTTCGCGTTCGGAATCACTTCGCGGATGCGGTCGACCATGCCCGCGATCTGCTCGACGTGCGGCTTCTCGGTCTCGATCCACAGCAGGTCGGCGCCGTTCTGCAGCGAGGTGATGCAGTCGAGTACGCAGCGGTCTTCGCCGGTGCCCTTGCGGAACTGGTAGAGGTTCGATGCGAGGCGCTTCGGGCGCAGCAGCTTGCCGTCGCGCTTGATGATGACATCGCCGTTGCCGAGCTCGGCCTCGCTGATCTCTTCGACGTCGAGGAACCCGTTGTACTGGTCGCCCAGGTCGCCGGGGGTCAGGCTCACGGCAAGCTTCTGGGTCAGGCCGGCGCCGAGCGAGTCGGTGCGGGCGACGATCACGCCGTTGTCGATGCCGAGCTCGAGGAACGCGTAGCGCACCGCGTTGAGCTTCGCAATGAAGTCCTCGTGCGGCACGGTGACCTTGCCATCCTGGTGGCCGCACTGCTTCTCGTCAGAAACCTGATTCTCGATCTGAATCGCACAGGCGCCGGCCTCGATCATCTTCTTGGCGAGCAGGTAGGTCGCCTCGGCATTGC
>DDEV01000026.1:12273-40365 GCA_002336855.1 Leucobacter sp. UBA1945
TGCATCGACTGGTCGGGCAGCGGGCCGAACTCCGAGCGCAGAGCCGCGACCATCCAGCCCGAGAGGTAGAGGTAGCGCTTATTGGTGGTCTTCAGGTGCTTCTTGATCGAGATCAGCTTCTGCTGGCCAATGAAGCCGTGCCACACGCCGAGCGACTGCGTGTACACCGACGAGTCAGCATCGTACTCAGTCATGTCGCGGCGCATGATGTCTGCCGTGTACTGGGCGATCTCGAGGCCGGTCTTGAAGCGGTTCTGTGCCCGCATGCGTGCGACGTACTCGGGGTTGATCGCATCCCAGCTCGCGCCATTCTGCTCTTTCAGAGCCTGCACTGCCTCGATGTCGTTTTGGAACGCAGTCATGGTGATTCCTTTTGCGTAGTGGCCGCTAGCCACAAACGCTGTGGACTAGATGAACTACTTCTACCTTGGGCCACGGTCAAAGGGTCAAGACACACAAATCGGGGGTGAATATTTACAGTATTTCTACTTTTTGGAATTACCACGAGTTCTGAGCGAGCCTGCCCTCGCGAGATGAGGGCAGCGCGAAGCGCCGTGAGCAGCGAGGATCGAGCGCCTCACGCATGCGAGGTCGCCTACCGTGCGCGTCTCAACCGAGCGCGGGAGCCCCGGGGGTTTCTGTCAGATGGTGACGCAGGCGATGCTCGAGACCGAGCCGCACTCCGGGCCATTCTGAGGCAATGATCGAGAAGACGACGGTGTCTCGCGTGTACCCCGCGGCGGGGCGAAGGTGCGCGCGCAGCACTCCGTCTTGCTTGGCCCCGAGACGCGCGATTGCGGCACGCGACTGGTGATTGTTGAAGTCGGTACGAAATTCAACGGCCGGGCACCCCCAGACATCGAATGCGTGGCCGAGCATCAGCAGTTTCGACTCCGGGTTTGTTCCTGTTCCCTGAGCACTCGCGGCGTTCCAGGTGGAGCCAATCTCGACTCGGGGCGTCGCCGCATCGATGTTCATGAACGTGGTCATGCCGATGATCGCACCGGTGTCGTTGCGGCGGGTCGTGAACGGGAGCATCGATCCCTTGCGCTGAAGCTCGAGCCTGCGCTCGATCTCGGCCTCCATCTGATCGGGTGCCGGCACCGAGGTGTACCAGAGCCGCCAGATGTCACCGTCGCGCACGGCCTCGGTCAAGCCGAGCCGATGCTCGTGTGAGAGTGGCTCGAGGGTGACGAGCCTGCCGCTGAGGATGCCCGGGTGTTCAAGAGTCATGATGTCAGTCTGTCACTTCATCATCTTGTTCACCCTCAGCAGCGCCGAAAGCATCGAGCTCGAGCAGCACATCGTCGAGCACCGAGGGCTCGGGTGCCCCGATCTCAAGCGTTTCGACGTCGCGTAGCTTGCGCTCGACCGCGCGCGTGCGGCGCCCTGCCTCGTCGACGGTGTTCTGCACGGTCTTGAGCTGCTTGCCGAGCTTGTCCCACACCTGCCCATACTTCTGAAACTCGGTCTTTGCGGCGCTGAGCACCTTCCAGACTTCGCTGCTGCGCTTTTCGATTGCGAGAGTGCGAAAGCCCATCTGCAGGCTGGTGAGCAGCGCGGTGAGGGTAGTTGGGCCAACCACAACGATGCGGTGCTCGTTCTGCAGCTTCGTCGTGAGACCCGGCCGGCGCATCACCTCGGCGAACAGGCCCTCGGTCGGCAGGTACATGATGCCGAAATCGGTGGTGTGCGGGGGCTCGACGTACTTGCTCGAGATGTTCTTCGCCTGAATCAGCACCGCACGTTCGATGTCGCGCCCGGCCGCTTCGATCGCAGCGATGTCGCCTTGCTCCTGCGCCGTGAGCAGGCGCTCGTAGTCTTCCTGCGGAAACTTCGAGTCGATCGGCAGCCAGAGCGGCGCATCCGTTTCGTCTCGGCCAGGCAGTTTGACCGCAAACTCGACACGCTCGCTCGATCCGGGAATCGTCGCGACGTTCTCTGCGTACTGATCTTGGGTCAGCACGTCTTCGAGCTGGCGGGCGAGTTGCACCTCGCCCCACCCGCCACGGCTCTTCACGTTGGTGAGCACACGCTTCAGCCCACCCACGTCGGAGGCCAGAGTCTGCATCTCGCCGAGGCCCTTCTGCACCTGCTCAAGCCGCTCGCTGACGAGCGAGAAGGACTCGCCGAGGCGCTTCTCGAGGGTGCCCTGCAGCTTCTCGTCGACGGTCTCGCGCATCTTCTCGAGCTTCGCCTCGTTGCCCTGGCGCAGCTTTTCGAGCTCGGTGGTGAGCGTTCGCTGCAATTCGAGCTGCTTGGTCGAGTTCGCTTCGGTGAGTGCCTGAATGCGCTTCGAGTTCTCTTCGAGCGAGGTCTTGAGGGTGCCCTGCAACTTCTCGTCGACCGTGACTCGCATCTGCTCGAGCTTTGCCTCGTTCTCGCCGCGCAGCACGTCGAAGCGTTGCTCGACAGAGGTGCGCAGATCGGTGAGCGACTTGCCGAGCACATCGTGCAGCTCTCGGTTCGAAAGCGCCCGCGCCTCACGCTCGCGAGCGAGCTCCGCAGCCTGCGCCTGGCTCGACACCTGCAGGGTTTGGGCGAGTTCGCCGCGCTGCGCCTGCAGGTCTTGACGAACCAGCCCGACCTGCCCTTGCAGTTCTTGCCGCAAATCGGCGGCGGCAAGCGCACCCTGTGCGGCGTCGGCAGCATCTGAGCCCCCGCCGCGCCGCCACCGCAGCAGCACGACAACGAGCAGACCGACGCTGAGCAGCAGATTCAGGACGACAAGCACCACGAGCAGCGATTCCATGGCTTCCTTCAATTCTTCGAGGCAGTTCGAGCACCCGCCGCCACGTGTGTGTGCGGGCAATTTCTGTTCTGCTTCGACACTACAAGTGGCCACCGACATTCAAGCCAGACGCCCCGCGTCACGAGGTCAGAGCCCCAAAATCGTCCTGGCGATCACAAAGTAGACGATCAGCCCCGTCGCATCGACGAACGTCGAAATGAATGGGTTCGAGAACACTGCCGGGTCGACCTTCACCGCCCGAGCAAGCAGCGGCATGCTCCCACCGACCGCTGCCGCAACAGTGCAGACTGCGAGCAGAGTCAACCCGATGACGAGGCCGATCTCGATCGAATAGATCAGGCTGGCAATAGCGAACCCGAGCGTGCCGAGCAGCAAGCCGAGCATCGCTCCGGTGCGAAGCTCACGGCTGAGCACCCGCAGAATATCCCGCGGTCGCACATCTCCGAGCGCGAGCGCCCTCGTCACGGTCGTCGCGGCCTGATTGCCGGTGTTGCCTCCGGTGCCGATCAGCAGCGGCACGAACAACGCAAGCACGGTGACCTGTTCAAGAGTCGCCTCGAACACTTCGAGCACCTGCACGGTGAGGGTTGCTCCAACAGCAAGCACCAGCAACCACACCACCCGCGAGCGCACAAGCGTGCGCACCGGGGTCGAGAGATATGGCCGGCGTAGCGGCTCGGTGCCGCCCTGCCTCGCCGAATCCTCACTCTCTTCGAACTCGAGAATGCGCACCGCATCATCGATCGTGAGCATGCCGACAAGGCGCTGCTCACTGTCGACGATCGGCAGAGCGAGCAGCGAAAGGTCAGTGCAGCGTCGGGCGGCCTCCTCGGCGCTGTCAGCGGCTTTCGCGGTGTGCGCCTCCTGCATCAGCGTCGATATCTCGGCGTTCGGGTCAGCCGCGAGCAGCTCTCGCAGGCTGACGATGCCCACGATGCGACGCGCGTTGTCGAGCACCGGAATCGTGTACACAGTCTCGGCATCCGCGAGCCGGTCGCGCACGCGGTCGAGGGCGATTGCGACGGTCGCCCGCTCGCGCACTGACACGTACTCGGGAGTCATGCGCCGCCCGACGCTGCCTTGCGGGTAGCCGAGCAGCGCGGCGGTGAGGGCGCGCTCGGACCCTGGCAGGTCGCGCAGCAGCCTCGTTGCGAGCACCGCGGGCACCTCTTCGAGCAGCCACGCACGATCATCGGGATCGAGTTCTGCGAAGAGGCGGGCGACCTCGGTGTCGTGCAGCCCCTCAAGCAGGTCGCCCTGCAGCGCAGGATCGAGCGCGTCGAACACGGCGACAGCGGTTTCTTTCGGCAGCAATCGAAAGATGACGGCGCGCTGGCGCAGCGTCAGTCGCTCGAACACCGAGACCAGCTCGGCGTCGGGCACGGGTGCGAGGGTAGCGGCGAGCGCGGCCAGGTCTTGGTTCGCGAGCTGCTGCAAGATCTCGGCGGTCAGTTCGTCGATGACGTGGATCTGCTGGGTGGTCATGATGACGCTCCTTAAAAATGGGAGCGCACGCCTACCTAGCGCGAGCGAGGCGAAACGGCGAGCGCGATACCCGATTGATGACTGCAACTGTCACTGGGCATGAACTCACCTCGCTTCGGTAAAGGATCGGTTCGTTATAGAGAAGAACGACACTCACGATCCAACCGTCGAGCCTAGCACTCGACGACTCGAGCCGCTTTGAATGGTTCGACATAGTGGACGGTGCCGCACCACCGCGTAAACAGCCAGTAAGTGTCGCCCCTTGGCACTGAAGGTGACATCTACTGACTGTCTGCGCGAAGGCGAGAACTCCGACCGCCTGGCAACCACCCCTACCGCACCGCGGTGCGCCGCATGGCAAGCCAGGTTCCGAACAGGGCAAGCGCGCTGAGCCCAAGCACCGTCCAGGCGAGCTTCGCGGCGGTGATCGCGGCGAAGATCTCACTGGCATATGGCACGAAGACGAGAATCAGCGTGGCAAGCACCAACCCGATGAGCAAGCCGAGAATAGTCGGGCCACGGTTGCCGTACCGCACCCAGACCCCCGCGAACATGCCGCCGATCGAGGTACAGAACAGCACCCCAAGAAAGACGGTAGGCATAAGCACCCACACATTGCCCGAGCCGAGCGCGTAGTTGTCGAGCACATAGATATCGAACCACCAGTGGCCCGTCGCGAGTTCGAGCAGCAGGAGCACGGTGAGAATGAGTGAGATGTACAGCGCGGTGACTACGTTCGCAAGCGCCGTACCAAGCACATATGCGCGACGAGTCGAACCAAGCGCCATCGCAAACGGAAACGTCGTCGCAACCGCTTGTACCCCGTAGTAGATCAGAAATCCTGGCAGCGACCATACGATACCCAGGTTGTTTCGGGCACCGGCTACGTAGTCGGCTTGTGCAGGATCGACCCCGGCTCGCTGCAGGGCGATCGCAATGAGGGCAGAAAGGATCAGCACCACCCCCACAATCCCTGCTGGTGTACCGAAGGTGACGTCTCGTTTGTTCATCTGCAGTCGAGCAACGTTCAGTACGCCATTCATGAGTTCGCTCCTTCACTTGCGACCAGCGTGGTCTCGCGCGCCGGGGTCTCGTCTTGATGAATACTCGCCTCCGCGTCAAAGCCGTAAGCCGCGACGAGTTGCTGCAGCGATACGGCGCTCAGATCGAGGTCGGCCATCTCGGCCGCCGCGCGATCCTCCGCCCCGATCGCACCGTCGACCACCGCGGTCGCAAGACCACCGACTCGCTGCTGGCTGAGCACAGTGCGCTCGGCGAGATACTCTTTGACTGCGGCCGCACGACCGGTGACCTGGTGCGCCGCGCCGCGCAAGTCTTCGACGTCGGCGTCGCGCACAACCCGGCCCTGATCGAGGATCACCACGCGTTCCAGCAGGCGATCCATTTCGTCGATGAGATGCGTCGAAATCACGATCGTGCGCGGATGCTTCTGGTAGTCGCTGAGCAGCACGTCATAGAAGTAGCCGCGAGCCGTCGCATCGAGACCCAGATACGGTTCGTCGAAGAACGTGATGGGGGCACGCGATGCGAGGCCGAGCACGATACCGAGCGCCGAGAACTGGCCGCGTGAGAATTTCTTGACTACGGTCTTCTCTGGAATGCGGAACAGCGAGACCAACTCGTCGGCGAGGTTCTGATCCCAGTTTGGGTAGAAGATTCTCGCGGCGCGAAGCGCGTGCTTCAGTCTGTAGTCGTCTGGGTACCTCTGATTGTCGCG
Organism: Leucobacter sp. UBA1945; assembly: GCA_002336855.1. Lineage (GTDB taxonomy): Bacteria > Actinomycetota > Actinomycetes > Actinomycetales > Microbacteriaceae > Leucobacter. The sequence goes on from DDEV01000026.1 coordinate 18,249, forward strand.
AATAAAGCAGAGCTGCTCGAGCACGGCTGCGTGCTCGAAGGGTGGCCTGCCGAACACCTCGACGGTGCCGCCAGTCGGGCGGTCCTGTGCCGTTGCGAGCGACATGAACGTCGTCTTGCCTGCGCCGTTGCGCCCGAGTAGTCCTGTGATCGTGTTCGCCGCGATCTGCACAGTCACGCCGTCGAGCGCCCGCGTACTACCGTGCGCCCTTGTGAGGCCGTTGGTTTCGATTGCATACTTCATGGGGTGATCTCCGTTTCAGTGGAGGGTGTGGGTGCGCTGTTTGGATCAACGCCGGATGCCTCGGCTTCGATGAGGCGGCTCAGCTCGCCAACTTCGAGACCAAGTGCGCGAGCTTCGGCCAGCAGTGGCTGAACGAAGTCGCGCACGAAGTCTTGTTTTCGCTCTGCCGCGATCTCGGCTTTTGCGCCTTCTGCGACGAACATGCCAATCCCGCGACGCTTGATGAGGATCCCTCGATCCACGAGCAGACCCAGCGCTTTTCCGGCGGTCGCGGGGTTGATTCGCAGATGTGCCGAGAGCTCGTTGGTCGATGGGACTTGCTCACCCTCCGCATATCGCCCACGCAGAATGTCGTCGGCGATGCGTTCTGCCAGTTGCAGAAAGATCGGCCTGCTGTCATCGAACACGTTTCATTCGACCTTTCTGTGCGGAACTGGCTTCGGCAACGAGATCGCAACCTCTTTGGTTAATTACTTCACTAATGAACCTAGGCACCTTGACAGAATTTGTCAATAACCGATCGAGGCCGCGTTTGTGCAACCCTTGGCGCAGGCAAGCCGCGGGCTAAGGTGGGGGCATGGCAACCATCATTCCGTTCGGGGGCAAGACCCCGCAGGTAGACCCCACCGCGTGGATCGCACCCAACGCCACCCTCATCGGCGACGTGCACATCGGGCCGGGCGCGAGCGTGTGGTTCGGTGTCGTGATGCGTGGCGACAGCGATCGCATCGAGCTCGGCGCCGGCAGCAATCTGCAAGACAACGTTGTCGTGCACACAGACACCGGCGTGCCAACGATCATCGGCGAGAACGTCGGCGTCGGCCACCTCGCCCTGCTGCACGGCACGCGCGTCGGCGCTGGCTCGCTCATCGGCATGGGCGCAAAGTTGCTCAACAACTCGGTCGTCGGCGAGGGCGGTTTCGTCGCTGCCGGTGCATTGGTGCTCGAAGGGCAGCAGATCGAAGCTGGTCACCTCGCCGCGGGCGTGCCCGCAAAGGATCGTGGCCCGATGAACGATGAACTGGCAGAGCGAGTGCGATCCAACGCATTTGTGTACCAGCAGCTCGCCGACGAATACCGCGCCGCCGGAGTCTAGAGCGACGCGACGACACACGGCGCTAGGCTAAACGCGTGAACGACTTTGCAGCAGTCCCCGCAGTCAGCATTGAGCCCGCCGCACACCCGCGCGGTTTTGCCTCAGACAACTACGCAGGCACCCACCCCGAGGTGATCGCAGCCCTCGTGGCCGCAAATGTGGGGCATGCCCCGGCGTATGGCAACGACCAGTGGACCGCGCGATTTGCTGATATCGCACGCGAATTGTTCGGCTCAGACACCGAGGCGTTTCCGGTGTTCAACGGCACGGGCGCGAACGTGCTCTCGCTGCAGGCCGCCTTGCCGCGCTGGGGCGCCGTTGTCTGCGCGAAGAGCGCGCACATCAACGTCGACGAGGGTGGCGCGCCAGAAAAGGTCGCGGGCCTGAAGCTGCTGAGCGTGCCGACGACCGATGGCAAGCTCACTCCTGAACTCGTAGACCTCGAGGCCTGGGGGTGGGGCGACGAGCACCGCGCGCAGCCGCTCGCGATCTCGATCTCGCAGAGCACCGAATTCGGCACCTGCTACACCCCCGACGAGATTCGTGCACTCGCCGATCACGCCCACGCGCGCGGCATGGTGCTGCACATGGACGGCTCTCGGATCGGCAACGCGGCCGCGTATCTCGACACCTCGCTCGCCGCGATCACCAGTGAGGTCGGCGTCGACGTGCTCAGCCTCGGTGGCACGAAGAACGGCCTGCTGGGCGCCGAAGCAGTGCTTGCGCTGAACCCCGCAGCCGTGCCCGGCCTCACCTACCTGCGCAAGACGAACATGCAGCTCGGCTCGAAGATGCGCTTCGCTTCGGCCCAGCTGTCAGCGCTCTACGAAGACGGGCTCTGGCTGCGCTCAGCGAGCCACTCGAACGCGATGGCCGCGCGCCTGCGCAGAGGCATCGAAGCGCTCATCTCTGACGGTCGCGGCGAAGGGATCACCCTGCCCTTTGCCACGCAGTCGAACGTCGTGTTTCCGACCCTGCCCGCAGAGACCAAGGCTCGCGCGCACGCCGCGTTCCATTTCTACGATTGGCCAGGCGATGCGACGCTCGTACGCCTGATGTGCTCGTTCGATACGACCGAAGCGGACGTCGACGCGCTGCTCGCGGTGATCGCGGGAGAGTAGACCGGCCACCGAGTAGATCGCCAGGGCGAGACTCCGGGAGGCAGGCAAGACCGCAGGCGCCCCAGCGAGCCACTGTTCGCGACGCTCTGCGAGCCCAGCCGACTATCGGCGACTCGACCCGAGCCGAATCTCCAGTTGGTCGAGAATCAGCCCCAACCCCTCTTCGAACTCATCTGAGAATACGTAGTCGCGCCCGTTCGTCAGCTCTGTCACGAGGGCAGCGAGATTTGGATACTCGGCAATGAGAGGCTCAAATTGGAGCGCAAAGTCGGCCGCGTTGTGCGCCTCACCTGGATCGAACGGAAGGGTCTGCTCAGTCAGCACAAACCCGTAGACATAGGCATCGATCACAGAAAAGGCGTGCGAGGCGAGCATCAGGTCGAAGCCGCCGCGTCGCAAGCAGCCAATCACTCGGTCGTGGTGCCGCAAGAGTGCAGGGCCGGGGTTGCGGCGCGATTCGATGAGCCCGAGTGCCCAGCTGTGCGCTGCCAGCACTTTTCGAGCCGATCGCGCGCGCAGCTCCATTCCTACCCGCCAGCCCATGCCATCGTCTGGCAACTCGATCTGCGAGAACACCCAGTCGGCCAGCTCGTCGAGCAGAGCTTCTTTGTTTGCGATGTGATGGTACAGCGACATTGCTTCAACGGAGAGCTCCTTGCCGACATTGCGCATGCTGACCGATCCCAGCCCGCCACTGTCGGCGACTCGCACCGCGGCGTCGATAACCCGTGCTTGGCTGAGCGGCGCACGTGCGACCATCACTCCACTCCGTTCGACATTGCCCTTGCGAAGATTACACCTGTAAGGTTATCGTATTCACGTTGACTTACACATGTAAGGAGTGTCATGAGAGCAGCAATGTCAGGGCAATATGGTTCCCCCGAAACGGTCAGGATCGTCGATACTTCCGATCCCGTGCCCCGCGCCGGGGAGTTGCTCGTCCGCGTGAACGCGGCGGCGGTCACCGCAGGCGATGCTCGCATTCGGGCTGGCCGCTTTCCGCACGGCTTCGGCACCCTCGCACGACTGGGCATTGGCCTACAGGGCCCTCGCCGGCCGGCGCTCGGCGCTGTCTTCTCAGGAACAGTTGAGCGACTCGGTTCGCCAACTGCCGACTCGGCTCAGTTTGCGGTCGGCGACGAGGTGGTTGGAATGACCGGCGCTCGTATGGGCGCACATGCAGAGTTGGTCGCGGTATCAGCGAAAAGGATCACCGCAAAGCCCGCTGGCGTATCGCACGCAGACGCGGCCGCGACTCTGTTTGGCGGCACCACCGCGCTGCACTTTCTGCGTGACCGCGCGTCGCTCGGCGAAGGGCAGCGCGTGCTCGTCAACGGCGCAGCGGGGTCGGTAGGCAGCGCCGCGGTGCAGTTGGCGCACGGCATGGGAGCGATCGTGACCGGGGTCTGCAGCGAGCGCAACCGCGACCGCGTCGCCTCACTCGGCGCGAGCGAGACAATCGACTATGAGAAGCAGCCCGTGTCGATTCTGCGTGGCAACTACGATCTCGTGTTCGACGCGGTCGGCAACATCACCAGAGAGCGAGGGCTTCAATTGGTCACCCTTGATGGCAAGGTCGTGCTCGCCGCCGCAAACCTCGCAGACATGGTTCGCGGCGGCGGTCGAATCTTCGTCGGAGCCGCCCCCGAGCGCGCAAGCAACTTCGCCACCCTGCTCTCGATGACGCTGGCAGGCAGCTTTGACCCGCTCACGCGCGTGCTCGGCGGGCTCGGAAAGATTCACGAGGCGCATGCGATCATCGACAGCGGCCGAAAGGTGGGAAACCTCGTCATCCTGCCCCAGGAGGCGTGATCGCACAGGCCTGGCGGCGCGAAGGCGTCACGTCTTCGCGCGATCCTCGTCGCAAAACCTACTTTGCTGAACGCCCCGCCATGCGCGGCTTCGGCAGGTGCCAGCCGCGGGCGACCGAAAGCAGGCGAAGAGTGATAGCGCAAGCGCCTCCCACGATCGACGCGAGTCCCGCGCTGCCGCCGAGCATCAGCACCGCGATCGCGACCGTCGCCCCTAACAAGGCTGAGACGGCATAGAGCTCGCGGGTGAGCACTCCGGGCACCGTGTTGACAAGTACGTCGCGAATCACGCCGCCACCAATCGCGGTCGTCGTACCGACGAGGATCGCGGTGAGCGGGGTTTGCCCCGCCGCAAACGCGACCGCGGCTCCGTTCGCTGAGAAGAGCCCGAGCCCGAACGCATCGAACACCACCTCGAAGTAGCGAATGCGCGAAAGCTTCGGGTGCACGAAGAACACCACGAGCGACGCGCCGACCGCGACGGCGAGATTGGGCCAGTAGACGAATGAGATCGGTGGGTGCACACCGAGCAGCAGGTCGCGAAGCACACCGCCGCCGACTCCTGTGAAACCGCCGACGACCGCGACGCCGAGCATGTCGAGGTTGCGGCGCACACCGACCAGGGCACCCGAGATGGCAAAGGCGAGAATGCCGGCGAGCTGCAGCAACTCAAAGACGAACTCACTCACGCAAAGATTCTATGCCGCCGTGGCCGCGCTCATCGTCGCGCACCTCGGCACATGGAGCATCTACATGCCCATGCCCTCGAACGCGAGGCGCCCGGCGATGACGAGCATCACCACCACGATGATCCAGTCGAGAATCTGCCACGAGCGGGGGGTCGCGAAGAAGCGAGTGAGCGCCCTGGCGCCGTAACCGAGCACCGCGAACCAGATGATGCTCGCGACGCCTCCCCCGATGGCGAACCACCAGCGGGCCGGGTCGCCCTGCGCATTGCCAACCGACCCCATGAGCACCATGGTGTCGAGATATACGTGGGGGTTCAGGTAGGTGATCGCGAGGCAGGCGAGCACCGCCCGCTTCAGCGAGCCGGCATCGCTGCCCGATCCAGCGGCATCGCCCTCATCGGCGACGAGCACCTCAGGCCGCATGGCGCGTCTCGCGGCGCCCCAGGCATACCAGAGCAAGAACGCGACGCCGCCCCAGCGAATCACCTCGAGCACGACCGGGGCGCGCTCCACGACGAAGCCGATGCCCGCGATACCGAGGATCTCGAGCAGCGCGTCGGTGAGCCCACAGATCAGCACGATCGGCAGCACGTGCTGGCGCAAGATGCCCTGGCGCAGCACGAAGGCATTCTGTGCGCCGATCGCCACGATGAGCGAGAGTCCGGTGCCGAAGCCGAGGAGCATGGGAGTGAGCATGCACTCGACGCTAGCGGCAGCTCGGTGTGAGCGACGACTCGAGCATGCCTAAAGATTCTGATGCAAGTGAAGAAATGCTTAATATTGGTGCATGGATCTTCCAGTCGAACACCTCGCCACCTTTGCGGCGATCGTCGACGAAGGCAGCTTCGAGGGCGCGGCCAGGCGACTGCACATCACCCCATCTGCAGTGAGCCAGCGCGTCAAGAACATGGAGCAGCGCGTCGGCTCGGTGCTGCTGCGACGCAGCCGCCCGATCGAGCTCACCCCTGCTGGCTCGACGGTGCTGCGCGTCGCGAGGCAGCTCGAGCGCATCACCGGCGACGCCGCGCGTGAGCTCGGCATCGGGCCTGCCGCTCGCACCGTGCTCCCGATCGTCGTCAACGCCGACTCGCTCGCAACCTGGTTCGTGCCGGCGATCGCGCGCGCCGCCCGCGAGACCGGCGCCTACTTCGAGATCGTGCGCGCCGACGAGACGATCAGCACCGAACGGTTGCGCAGCGGCGAGGTCGTTGCCGCACTGACCGCGACGCGCGAACCAGTTGCGGGGTGCACGAGCACGCTGCTCGGCACCGACCGCTACCGCGCAGTGGCCGCGCCCGAGTTTGTCGCGCATTTTTTTAGCGAAGGGATCGGAGCCGAGACCCTGCGCGCCGCTCCCATGATCGAGTTCGACCGTCACGACATCTTTCAGCAGCGGTTCATTCGACGCATCACCCGCGCAAAGGTCTCGCCACCTCGGCACATGGTGCCGTCAAGCCACGAGTTCGCACTCGCAATCGAGCTGGGCCTCGGGTGGGGCATGGTGCCCGAGCTGCAGTGTCGAGAGGCGCTCGACGCGGGCCGGCTCGTCGAGCTGCAGCCGGGTGCCGCCATCGAGCTGCCGCTCTACTGGCAGCGCTGGAACCTGCCCTCGCCCCTGATCGATCAGCTTTCGCGCGTGGTGCGCGAAGAGGCGGCCACTGCGCTTCTGCAGCAGTGACCGCCTCTCGTTGCCCGCTGCGCGGGCTATCGATCAAGCCAGATCAAATCATGACGAACCCGGCGATGAGGTAGGCGATGAAGCTCAGCACTGCCGCTGCACCTGCGTAGGGCAGGATCGAGGTCATAAGTGTGAGCGGACGCACACCAACCGACTTCGATGCAAGGATGATGCCGTCGCCGTAGAGGCAGGTGGTTGAACCGAGCGCCGCGCCCGAGAAGACTGCCGTGCCCGCGAGCACGGGGTCGACACCCATGGCGATCGCGAGCGGCAGCACGACCGGCGTGATGACGGCCGCGAGATCCCAGAACGCCCCGGTCGCGTATGCGTAGACACCGCAGACGAGGAAGACGATCGCGGGCAGCAGCGCGCCGCTCATGACCGGTTCGGTCACACCGATGACCCACTCGGCAAGCTGCAGATCAACGTTAATCTGCTGCACCATGAAGGCGAGCGCGAACAGCACGATCACGTAGCCCATGCTCATGATGCCCTCGAACGCACCCTCGGCGACTTGACGCAGGGTCATTCGTTTCTGCACCAGGTAGAGCACGATCGCCACAGCGACCGCGGCGGCCGAACCCTTGACGATATCGACCTCGGTGAGAATCGTCACTGCGATGAGCGTGACGATCGGGATGAGGAAGTTGAATGGCAGCGGTCGGCGCCCATCCTCGGCGGGCTGAGCGAGCTCGAAGGCGCGCTCCTCTTCGGTCAGGTCGTCGGGCAGCGTCTCACCGGTCTCGTCGGCGCGCAGCTGCGCCTTGCGCAGCGGCCCGACGAGGGGCAGCACGCCGAGCGCGAGCAGCAGGCCGATGATGAGGGCGAACCAACCGAAGAAGATGAACGGGAGGCCGCTGAGGTATGCACCGAAGCCCGAGCCGTTCACGGTGACACCGTCTTGCTCGAGCAGCGCCGAGAAGAAGATTGCCCACGTCGAGAACGGGATGATGACGGCGATCGGGGCGGAGGTGAGCTTCACGATTGTGCCGAGCAGGCTGCGGGGCACGCGGTAGCGATCGGTGACGCCCTTCATCGACGTGCCTACCGTGAGCGCGTTCAGGTAGTCGTCGATGAAGAGTGCAATCGTGAGCAGCCAGGTTAGAAGCAGCGACTTGCGGCGGGTGTTCACGAACCGCTCGGTCCAGCGGGCGAAATCGCTCACTGCTCCCGAGATGTTGAAGTACGCGATCAGAATGCCGAAGAGCACAACGACCATCACGAGCCAGTGCACGGTCTCGTTCGAGAGCGACGTTCCGAAGGTCGCGACGAGGGTGTCGAAGAACCCCCATCCGCCGATGAGAATCGTGCCGACGACCGTGCCCGCAAGCAGGCCGAGCAGTGCCCGCTTGGTCGTCACCGAGACGACGAGCACGGTCAGGACCGGCAGCAGTGCCAGCCAGGTGTTCTGTATCAAGGGTGTACCTTTCGAAGGATTGGTGAGGAAGAGAAGTCAGACGGGGCGAACCCGGCGCGCTAGAGACCGGGTTAGATCTCGGGCTAGTTGTCGAGTCGCTCGCCGTCGAGATAGGTTGCCAGCACTGGCAGTTCGGCGAGATCGTCACCGGTTACGGCCGCCGGATCTTCTGCCCAGACTGCAAGATCAGCGCGAGCACCAGCTCGGATCACGCCGAGGTCATCGTCGCCCTGCGCGATGGCAGCCGCCCGGGTGTACCCGTGAAGCGCCTGCTCTGCGGTGAGGCGCTCGTGAGGCTCGTACACGAATCCGTCACGATCGCCGGGGGTGCGTCGCAGCACCGCCCAGGCCATGCCCTGACGCGCGTCGAGATCGGCGATCGGCCAGTCTGATCCGAGGGCAAGCGGCGCCCCTGCGCGCAGCACCGAAGCTGCGCTCCACGCCTGCGCCGCGCGCTCCGGCCCGAGCCGTTCGGCCCACGCATCGCTTCCGTCTGGCAGGCGCCACTGCATGTGCTGCAGTTGCATCGAGGCCGTGATGCCGGTCGCGCCAAGGCGCGCGATATCGCGCGGATCAAGACACTCGAGGTGCTCGATGCGGTGCACTGGCTGGTTCCGAGCCCTGCACCCGACTGCCTCGTACAGGCTGATGGTCTCTCCGATCGCGCGATCACCGATGGCGTGAGTCGCAATCTGAAAACCTGCCGCGGTGAACTCGTGCACCGTCTGACGCAGCGCCTCCTGATCTACCCAGAACGGGTCGAGCCCCTCGCCGTGGGTGTCGGGGGCATAGAGCCAGCCGGTGCCGGTATCGATCACGCCGTCGGCATAGAGCTTGATGCTGCCCCCGCGCCAGCGCGCGCCGCCACGGTGCAACTGGCTCAGCGCGATTGCGCGATCCTCGGCGCCTGCCGAAGGCCGCACGTCGATGGCACTCACGATACGCACCGGCAACCCGCCCGCGCTTTCGTCGATCGCTTCGAGCAGGTCGAGCGTCGCGATCGAGCCGTCCATGATGGTGCCACCGGTGAGGCCCGAGCGGCGCATGCGCGCAAAGATGCCCCGCGCGATGTCGAGGGTCTCTTCTCTGCTCAGTTGGGGAATGTGCTTCAGCACGAGCGCCCAGGCGCTCTCTTCGCGCAGTTCACCCGTCGGCGCACCCGACGCGTCGAGCACGACCTCAGAGGTGTCTTCAAAGCTGTGCGCGCCCGTGATACCTGCCCGTTGCAGGGCTGCGGTGTTCGCCAGCGCAGTGTGCACGTCGAAGAAGTAGAGCATCGCCGGCACTCCGCCGAGCGCCTCGTCAATGGTGCTGGCCGCGATCGGAGCGCCCTCGAGAGCTGCGTAATCAAGATTCCAGCCGCGCACCCAGCCATCGGTGGTCTCGCGGCGCACTCGCGCTGCCTCTTCGCACAGCCGGTCGCGCAGTTCGCGCAACTCGGTAACCCCGCCAAGATCGATGCCCTGCACAATATCGACGCCCTGAATGGGGTGCAGGTGCGCATCGATGAGGCCGGGAGTCACGGTCTGCCCGCGTGCATCGTCGACGCGTGTGGTGGCTCCGCGAAAGGCTTCGGCGATCTGCGCTGGGTCGCCGACACCGAGAATTCGTCCGTCTGCTATCGCAATCGAAGCGACTTCTGCGCCGAAGTCGCCCCCATCACCGGGCACCATCGTGCGCACGCGCGCGCCCTCGATGATCACGTCTGCTCTCGCCACCACGGCTTCCCACCTCTCTGTAAGCCCAAGGCAGTAATTTACGGGTATTAAATAAAATCCGCAAGTACGCACGTCTTCGCAGTAACATTGGCGGTGCGCTCAGCCGCGCCGCCAGCGCCCGAACGCACGCGGGCGCCGGGGGTCTCGTGGCGAAACGCACCCCCGAAAGGAACCGAGATGTCAGACGAGGCCAGCAGTAAGCCCTCAGCCGCCCGACGAAGAGCCGGCCGCCCCAGTACGTCGGTGCTCACACGCGAGCGGATCCTCGATGTCGCCTTCGAACTCGCCGATACGCGCGGCGGTGACTTCAGTGTTGCTGCCATCGCGCGCAGCCTCGGGGTGCAGCCACCAGCGATCTATAACTACTTTGCGAACAAGACCGACATCGTCGCCGGGATGCGCGGCGAGATCGGGCGTCGCATCGATTCTTCCGTGTTCGAACGCCTACCCTGGTACGAGGCAATGCTGCCGTGGGCCCGCAGTTACCTCGAGGCGATGGGTAGCCACCCCGGCATTATCGCGATTCTGGCGACGCTGCCTGTCGACAGCGAGCCGGAGTCGGTACTCGAGTACGAGATGATCGTCGCGTCATTCCGGCGCAGCGGCTATCCCGAGCATCGCATTGTTCCTGCGCTCGTCGCGATCGAATCATTCGTCATCGGTTCAGCGCTCGACTCTCTCACCCCAGAGGACAACCTGAGCCCTGCGGGGTCGCCGGAACTTGCGCCGCAGCTGCTCGCCGCGGAGGCGAACGCCAGGCAACGTGCGGGGCGAGCAGGCCTGACCATGGCTCGATCGATTTTCGAGTTCGGGCTCGAGGCGCTCGTTGCGGGGCTTCGAGCCGCCGGCGATGCCGAGCAGTCAGCCTAGCGAAACCCCGCCGAACGCCCCCTGCTCGGTTGCTCGAGCCGACCGCTCACCGTCTTGCCGCGCAGCGGGAACGAACATGGCGGCCACCGCAGTCGTGATTGGAACCGCGAGCACCAACCCGATACTGCCCGCCGCGGTTCTGACGATCTCGATCGCGATGTCCTCTTGCGTGAGCAGGATCAGTATCGGGCGGTTGTAGAGGTAGAGCAGGATCAGCGCACCGATAGCCGCCCCGACGTAGGCGAAGAACACCGTGTATACGGTCGAAGCGATGTGGTCCCTGCCGATACGCATCGCGCTCGCGTAGATCTCGCGGCGAGTCAACTGCGGCGCCGCAGCTCGCAGCTCCCAGACAGACGACGCCTGCGTGATCGTGACGTCGTTCAGCACTCCGAGGCCCGCGATCAAGATCGAGCAGGTCAGCAACCCGCGAAAGTCAATCTCGGAGACCATGCTCGACAGCAGACCGGACGTCTCATCGCCCAATCCGCTCAGCCGGGTCAGCTGCACCGACACCCACGACACCGCAGAGATGATCACGATGCCCGCGAGTGTGCCGATTAACGCAGATGTGGTTCTCAGGTTTAGCCCGTGCACGAAGAACAGGGTCACGAACATAATGGCACTCGAAGCCACGACCCCGATGAGAAGACCGGGGCCGCCGGCGACCAGCGCGGGTAGCACGAACCCCAGCAGCACCGCCGCTGCAACGCCGAGAGCGGCAAGCGCAAGAAGGCCTCGCAACCGCCCGACGACAATCACGACCGCCGCGAACAGCAGCCCGATAGCCGCGAGCGGGAGGTACCGAATGACGCCGCTCACCTCGTAGTTCTTGGACAGCCCGTACCGCGACGACACGTTCTGCTGAGATGGGTCGTTGTTCGGAAAAGTCGTGAGCTGCACCTGATCACCTTCCCTGAGGCCTGATGAGGCGAACGTGCCTCGCGCCTCAGTGTCAATGACGTGCCCCCGGTCAGGGCCGGTCAGCAACCCCACGCTGAGAAGCTGACAGGCAGGCAGCATCGGCACCGGTTGATTGCGCTCGGTCTCTGGCAGCACGACCTCTGGGGTTTCGCACGCTTCAATGCCGAGAACCTCGCCCTGTGCAGATCCGACCTCGGCAGTCTGATAGCTCGCTCGCTCGGCTATCTCAGAAACCCTTTCATAGTCGGGCCATAGCCACACGAGGCCGAACACGGTACTCGCGGCGACGAGGATCAACAGTGCATACGCCGAGTACCTGAGCCTTGCCGATGCGCGCACTCCTGCGGCTGCCAGACCGTGCGTATGAGAGTGCGCCTGGCTCGAGGCAGGCTCCCCAGCCTGCTCGGGTTGACTCACAGGCCGGGCCCTAGCGGTTGGTGTCGAAGACTGCGTTCTGGGCATCACTATCGAGGCGAAGCGCCTCGATGAGTTCAGCCGCGTGCTCGGTCGAAAGGATCACCCGTGCGTAGTCGTCAAACTCACCGATCCAGCCGCCGCCGGTCTCTTCGGGCACGTCGAAGTCAAGCACGATCGCCGGCCGGCCTGAGCGGATCAGGCAGAAATCATTGCCCCCGAAACCCCGCCAAGTGCCGATCGCGAGTTTGGTGGGCAGGTGCGCGCCCGGCGAGCGAACACCACGCAGCCACACCCACGGGTCGTCGGTGATCAGGGCTGAAGTGATTCGCTCGCGGCTGAGCACGATGTCTCGCCTGCGCATAGCAAGCGTGCGCTCGGCTGCGCTGAGCTTGATCACCACTCGATCTGTGAATACCTCAATGCGCGCCATGACTCTAGTCTGCCCTGCGCCACTGACATTCGCGGCATACTCTCGAAGTTCACACCGAATCGTTATTCGGTAGCACAGCCTGGGTGCTTCTAATCGAGCATGTCGCTCTGGTCGATGGCCGACTCGACCGTTTCGATCAGCGCGCGTTTCTGCTCAAGCGATGCCCCACTATTGTGCTTGAGGCCCGCAGCAACGGTCTCTTCGTGCGTGTGCGGCCCGACGCAGGCGACAATGGTGTCCTGCGGCAGTACCGGAAACTGTGCCGCGACCTCTTTGCCAATACGGGCAGAAGCGACGAGCAGGGCATTGATGCGGCCCGACTCGACGTCCTCCCGAATGTGGGCAGACACCGGCACACCGATGGTGCGGAACGCCACGACCTGGGTGACATCGTGACCGCGGTCGATCAGCCCCGATGTGAGAACTGGCTTCGCCACATCTGATCGCAGCGTCAGCACTTTCAGCACTTCGCCGGTGTCGATCTCGGGCCACACCTGCAGCAGGCCCTCGGTGGTGATGTTTGATTCGTCCGGGGTGCGGCTCACCTGATAGCCGGCCTCGATAAACGCCTGCTCGGTGGCCTCGCCTACGACCGCAACCCTGGTGCGCTCGTGAATCTTGGCCTTGTGATGCGCCAGCACGTCGACGACGGTCGCGCTTGTTGCGGTGATCCAGTCGTAGTAGCCGTCTTCGAGCCTGCGCAACGCCTCGATGAGGCGGTCTTCTTCGCTTGTGTGCGCAAAGTCAACGAGCGGAGCAATGACCGTGTTCGCGCCTTGCTCGCGCAGAGCTTGGGCCACAATCTCGCCCCAGGTGCCACCGCGGGGCACGAGCACCCTCAGCCCCGTTAGCGGCTTCTGCTCGATCGACATACACCCCACTTACGCTAGCGGACACGAAAAAACAGCCTTAACTTGAGTCGCCTACGACTCGAAATCTGGCCGGGAAGGAAGCACTTCCGTTGCCCCTATTCTTACCCCGTAGGCGAAACAACGCAAAACCAGGCGCCTCCAGAGCAGAAACGCAACACAACTGTGACCCTCCGCGGCGGCGGCTCAGGCTACTGAAACGCCCGCACAACCTTCGAAGCGATCGCCCATACGGCGACGCCGCACACCGCGGCAACTCCGACAACCGCCGCGCCGAATACCAGTGGATTCTCGCGCTTCTCTGCGGCGATGCGCTGTTTTGCACGCGCGACCCCGTCGTCGATGCGCTGGGCGTAGTCGAGTTGCACCCGAAGCTGGCCGAGCGTGTCATAGAGGTCTGCACGGGCCTCGCTCGCCTCGATGAGCCCGAGCTCGCGTTCGGACGGTGGCGACTGCCTGCTTTGGTGGCTCTGCTGACTCATCGCCAGTTTCCTTTCTCGCCGTGCTGCGGCATGTGAGCCGAAGCGTTGAAGCGAACCTCGCTCATCGTCTGCAGGTCACCTTCGACACGATCGATCGTATCGTCGGGTGTTGGCACGCCACGCTTGATGAGAGCAATGCCAGCGAAAATCGCCCCTGCGGCCAGCAGCAGCAGCCCGAAGGCGACGACCAGTGCAGACAACCACACCGGCCATACCACTGCAATGCCGGCGACAGCGGCGGTAACGAGGCATCCGATCGCGAAGAACACGAAGAACAGCGCAACGATGATCGCCAACAGCCCGATGCCGCCGCGCTTCAGCTTCGCCGTGACTTCTCGCTTGGCGTTCTCAAACTCGGCTTTTGCCAGCCTGACGAACTGGTACGGCAGTTTTGCGAGCAGCTCGAACGTGCCCGCCTGATCGTCGCGCCGACTCACGAGGCTGCCTCGCCCGGCTTCTCTTCGTCACCCTGCGCGGGTTTCGCAGAAGTCGCGCTCATGTTCTCGGCCGAGGCGGCTGAGCGCGGACGCTGCTCTTTCGGCGCTGCCTGGCGTGCGATGTTTGCGAACGCGTCGGCAGAGGCTCGGCGAATGAAAGTTTTCACCTCGTCGGCTCGTTCATCGAGCGCACCCTTCACGAGACCGACGCCCTTCTGCACTGGCTCGGTGTTCCACACGTTCTGGGCACCACGCTTGATCTGCTCATAACGCCCGCGCCCCGCGCGAGATCCGAGCACATAGCCGACCGCCGCTCCGAGCACGAATGCGATCTTGCCTTTCATGATTCCTCCAGACCTCACGGGTTCATTGCCCGCGACGTTTCCAGCCTACCCCGCGCGTGAGACGAGTCATATTCCATTTATGAAATATGCAGACAACTACGCCACCGCTCGCGCGCTTCAGTCAGTCAGTCCGAGCAAGCGCCTTCGCAGCTGCACCGCAGAGACATGGGCCGCCGCCAGCGCCTCTGCCTGATCATCACCGTGCACTGCACGGCCGACAACCGAGAGAGTCGAGTTCGACGCTTCTAGCGCAGCGAGCGCCTCAGCCGCTTCGTGACGCTGAGCTATTGTGCGGTAAGGCGCCGCCCGCATGATGGTGTCGCCCAATACTGCGTCTTGCCGCAAGGCAAGGCCCAATACGCTGAGCACCTGAGCGACATGCTGCGAGTCGGCGGGTTGCAAACCCTCAACCGCGGCCATCTGCTCGGCCACACCCGACACTCCAGACCGCAGATGAACGGCGCAGCCCCCTGGCGCAGCATCGCTTGGAAGGTCAGTCGAGGCCAACTTGTCAAGCCCCCTCTCGCCGAGGGAAGATTCGACAACGACCGCCCAATCTTCCACCTGCGTAATGGCGCTGACACCCGCTGCAAGCCAGCTTGGACGCTCTATGAACATCGAGGCATACAGGCGAGCCTCGTTCGGCATGACCGACGTCACGTGTGGGGCGATCGCTTCGCTCGCGAGCGCAGATTCGCCTGCGTCGGCGATGAGGGCGCGCGCGGTGACCGATTCGCCGCCTTCGAGCTGGATCCTCCAGCCGTCATCTTCGACGGCGGTCGAGACAGCCTGCTCCGATCTCAGCTCGACCCCATAGTGCTCGAGGGTTTTGAGTACGGCGGTGGCGAAGTCTTCTGCGGCGCGAACCGGCGTCACCCTGGTTTCACGTGCAACATTCCGATCGGCGTATGCGAACACCGCGGTGCTCAGCGAGCCTGCCCGCGAGAGTGCCTCGTTGAGGCCCGGCGCAGCAACCGCTGCCTCTACCTCAGCGGATTTTGCCCCGAAACGTTCGAAGACCTGGGGGTCAACGAGTCGCTCGCGCACCTTCGCTCCCATGCGCTTCTGCACCAGGGCGCCGAGCATTCGAGTCTTTCCGACGGTGAGCAGCGGGGTAACCCGGTCGAGGTATGCGCGAAACGCCCCACCTGAGCCGAGCGCGGCAGAAGTCTTCGCGGCGAGGGGAACCGCGGGTATTCCCAGCACGTTCGGTTCGGCCTGGGGCAGCCACTGAGCGCTCTGAAGCAGCATCGGTGACGAAACCGGCAGCTCGATGAGCCGAGCGGCAACGGCCTCTTCGGCAGGAGCCTGATCGGCGGCGGAGGCGATCCTTTTCGCGAATGCTCTGATGACACCGTCTGGGTCACGCTCTGCCCATGGCTTCGATGCCTCGGCGGTGCCGCCACCGAGCACGACCACCTTCAGGCCCACCTCGGCGAGGTCGAGCGCCGTCTGCAGCGCCGGCAGGCTACGGCCAGTCACCACTGCGTCAATCATGCGACCATCCCCCCGCTCGACGGAGCCGCCGGTCGCGCGGGCACGACCGGCACCAACTTCTGCACGCGATCGATGCGTGTGCGACGACCGTCCACGCGCGTGAAATCGCGATCGATCCACCAGGCGAACAGCACCTGGCCGAGCACCGAGGCGAAGAGCGAGATCGCACTGCCCCCCTCGGCCGTTTGCTTGGTTTCGCCACCAAACGCGAGAGTCATCATCAAGAAGCCGACGATGTTATTGACCACGTGCAGGGTGATCGCCGCCTCGAGACCACCGGTGCGCCAGACAAGCCATGCTGCGACCAGCGCCATCGACGCCACCGAGAGCATCCCCCAAATCTCGTAGATGTGGGCGAACGCGAACACGAAGCTTGGCAGGGCGACCGCGACGAGCGGGCTTCCGGTTCGCCACCGCATCAGGGTTGCTGCTCCGAAGACCAACGCGCCGACGATCAAGACGTTGCTGCCCTTCTCAAGCAAGCCCGAAAGGCCCCCGCTGAGATAGAACGACAGCGCGGCGAGCGGCAGACCGACCGCAAGCACGATCACGAACCATACGCGATTGCGCCACGCCCCGATCGCCTGCATAAAGGCGCCTCGAAACACAAGCTCTTCGGCGGTCGACTGCAGCGGCACGAGCAAGAGGATGATCAGCACAGACCAGAGTGCGGCATTCGCGTCGAATC
The DNA here is from genome assembly GCA_002336855.1 of Leucobacter sp. UBA1945. Classification (GTDB taxonomy): domain Bacteria; phylum Actinomycetota; class Actinomycetes; order Actinomycetales; family Microbacteriaceae; genus Leucobacter. Next base: position 34,980 of record DDEV01000026.1, read on the forward strand.
CCGGAGGTTCTGCGGCGAGCTGGTTCTCTGACGGGGCGAGCAAGAGACCGAGGCCAATGCCCACGGCGTTGATGACCAGCAGCGCGACGAACGCCGGAAGAATCGCCCGTCCGATCCAACGCCAACGAATGCGCAGCGCTACAGACCAGAGTCGACCAACGGGGCTCAGACCAACGCTCAGCATCGCCAGCAGTGCCGCAGGAATCATGAGCGCAATCGACCCGAGGGCGGTCACCATCGAGAGCGGGCGCTGCGTGTCGGGCGTCGCAAGCACGAGCATGTCTTGCTGCGTCAGCGGGCCCGATGCCGTGGCGGCGGCGATGCTGAACATCACCAGGGTGAAGCCGGTCGAAAGCGTCAGGTAGTAGAGCACGCCGAGCAGCAGCCCGACGAGCGGCTTCCACCAGCGCGGACGCGGCACCCCGCGCAGCAGCTGGTGGTACTCGAGCGGCTCGGTCTCTTCCCACTGCACCTCGACCGCCTGCCGCGCCCAGGCTGGTTGAGGCGCCGGGGCAGCAGACGCAGGTGCCGACGTCTCGGGATCCTCGTGCTGATCCGAACTGAAAGTCATGCGACCATTCTCCCAAAACCAGCGGGGCCACCGCTGTGAGCCATGGCAGTGAGGCGAGCGTGCTCGCCCGAGCACAGCCGCCCCACTGGTGACGAACGGCGACGAACGGCTACGAGCCGCGCAGGCGTTCCGCGAGGTAGGCGTGCAGCTCGGCGCGGGGCACGCGTGCCTGCTCCATGGTGTCGCGCTCGCGCACGGTGACCGCGTCGTCATCGAGCGAGTCGAAGTCGACCGTGACACAGAAGGGGGTGCCAATTTCGTCTTGGCGGCGGTAGCGGCGACCGATGGCGCCTGCGTCATCGAAGTCGATATTCCAGTCGTCGCGCAGGTCTGCTGCGATCTCGCGGGCGAGCGGCGAGAGACGCTCGTTGCGGCTGAGCGGCAGCACGGCGGCCTTGATCGGCGCGAGGCGCGGGTCGAGGCCGAGCACGGTGCGGGTATCGGTGCCACCCTTCGCGTTCGGCACCTCTTCTTCGCGGTACGCATCAACGAGAAACGCCATGAGCGAGCGGGTGAGGCCAGCGGCCGGCTCGATCACGTACGGCACGAAGCGCTCGTCGTTGGCCTGGTCGTAGAACGAGAGATCCTTGCCCGAGTGCTTCGTGTGGGTCGACAAATCGAAGTCGGTGCGGTTCGCGATGCCCTCGAGCTCGCCCCACTCGCCGCCGGTGAAGCCGAAACGGTACTCGATGTCTGCGGTGCGCTTCGAGTAGTGCGAGAGCTTCTCTTTGGGGTGGTCATAGAAGCGCAGGTTTTCGGGATCGATGCCGAGGCCGACGTACCACGCCATGCGCTCGTTCATCCAGTACTCTTGCCACTCCTCGTCGGTGCCCGGCACGACGAAGAACTCCATCTCCATCTGCTCGAACTCGCGGGTGCGGAAGATGAAGTTGCCTGGCGTGATCTCATTGCGGAAGCTCTTGCCGATCTGGGCGATGCCGAACGGAGGCTTCACGCGCGCCGACTGCAGCACGTTCGCGAAGTTCACGAAGATGCCCTGCGCGGTCTCGGGGCGCAGGTAATGCATGCCGGCCTCGTCGTCGACCGGGCCGAGGTAGGTCTTCAACAGACCCGAGAATGCGCGGGGCTCGGTGAACTGGCCGCGGGTGCCGCAGTTCTTGCAGACGATCTCGGCGAGGCCGCCCTCGGGCGCGCGACCCTTCTTCTCTTCGAACTCTTCGATCAGGTGATCCTCGCGGTAACGCTTGTGGCACTGCAGGCACTCGACGAGCGGGTCGCTGAATACCTCGACGTGACCCGAGGCCTCCCACACCTGCTTCGGCAGAATTACGCTCGAGTCGATGCCGACCACGTCGTCGCGCTTCTGCACCATGGCGCGCCACCACTGGCGCTTGATGTTCTCTTTGAGGGCCGTGCCGAGAGGCCCGTAGTCCCAAGCCGAGCGCGAGCCGCCGTAGATCTCACCTGCCTGGTAGACGAAGCCGCGGTGGCGGGCGAGGGCGATGACTTTATCGAGGCGAGACTGTTCGGCCATGTGAGTTTCACTCCAAGGTGCTGGTCGGGTTCTTGGTCAGCCCCGAATCGCTCGTGACGAGGATCCGCGGGCATACGTGAGTCAAGTCTACCCACGCGGCTCGCGCGAAGCACGGCTCGCCACAAACCCAGCGCGGCGGCGCTACCCGTAGCTCGAGGTGATACCCAGAAACTCCTCGAGCGTGCCGCCCGAGTTGTAGACCGCGGTCGCGGTGTCGACGCCCAGATAGCGCAGGTGCCAGGGCTCCCAGATGTACCCAGTGACGTTCTCTTTGCCTTGCGGGTAGCGCACGATGAAGCCGAAGCGGTGCGCGTTCGCGGCCACCCACTGGCCGTCGGCCTGGTAGCCGAAGCCCTCGCATATGCAGTTCAGGTCGACCGTGAGCCCGGTCTGGTGCTCGCTGTGCCCCGGCCTCGCGGTGTCACGGTCTGCCCCCGCAACACCGACCTGCGCGACGAGCGAGTTGTAGATGGCCGCCTGCGAGGCGTACGACCTGAACCCGCTCGAGATGTAGAGGTTGTGCCCGCTGCCGGCGGCCTCGGCACTCATGGCGTTGAAGGCGGCTACCGTCTCGGCGGTCAGCCCGTCGCCCCACCAGCTCGGCAAGGCGTAGGTCTTGTTGGCGATCAGAATGCCATTGATATAGGTGGGCCCGGTACTGTCAGGATCCTGCTTACGCGCAGCTTCTTCTCCCGACGCGATCGCAGCTGCCAGCGCATCTCGATACCCCTGCAGCAACGGCACGAGGTCGGCGCCCTGGTCTGGCGACTTCAGCCCCGCCACCGCCGCGGCAAAGCCGTCTTTCGCCTCTTGCGAGGCGAGCTCTGGCAGCTGCGTGACTGATCCTTTTGCGTGGGCAGACTTCACCAGCTCGAGCTCTAAACGCTCGACGTTGCTTGCCGCCTCCTCGATACCGTCGATCTGCCGCTCAAGCGCGTCGGTGTCGCGGCTGCGCGAACCCTTGTCGGCAGCGAGCCGCGTCGCCGCCGACACCTTCGCGTCACGCCCTTCGGGTGCCGCCTGCGTCGGCACGCGTGTGAGCAGCACGGCCTCCGGGAGCGCAGGTTGGCCGTCATCACCCTGCTCGAGCGAAGCAGCCGTGGCAAGGCTGGTTGCGGCCTCCATGAGGTCTGCGGCGACGGTGGGGGTTTCGAGCAGCGCTGGATCGATCGCCGCGGCGATCTGCACGGCCTTCGCGTGGGCGGCCATCGCATCTGCGCGAAGACTGTTCAGCTCAGCGGCGGCGCGGTTTCGGTCGCCGTTCGCCTCACGCAACGCGGCGTCTGCCTGCGCATATGCGTTCGTCGCCGAACTCTCGAGACTCCACTGCCAGATGCCGAGGCCGCCGAGGCCTACCACAAGCGCGGCGACGAGCGATGCCGCAATGATGCGCCGTTTCTTGTGTGGTTTCGCGCGCGAACCAGCCTCGCTCACTTCGCCTGCTTTGGTTTCTTCGGCTTCGGTGCGGGCAGCACGGCGGCCGTGGTGTCGATCAGGCCGGCAAGCCATTCGCGGTCTTCCCAGCGGTCGCCGCTCACGCGAAAGTACATCTTGGAGCCGGGGTAGGCCGGCGCCTCGTCTGGCTCACCGATGTAGGCGCGGCCCGCATCGGTCGGCTTCACGAACAGTTCGTCATCGCAGATGAACGCGACGGGCTTCTCGTCGTAGTAGAGGCAGTACTCGCCGAACATTCTGCGCGTGCGAATACCGGGCAGCGCGGTCAGCTGGTCGACAAGAAACTCGATCGTCTCGGCCCGTGTGCCCATGCTGCTCGCGCGCTCTCAGGTCGAGTGCTACCGGAAGTTGATGAACTGCAGCGCGACATCAACATCGGCACCCTTGAGCAGCGCGATGGTGTCTTGCAGGTCGTCGCGGCTCTTCGAGCTCACGCGAAGCTCGTCGCCCTGAATCTGGCTCTTCACGCTCTTCGCACCCTCGTCGCGAATCAGCTTGTTCAGCTTCTTCGCGGTCGCCTGGTCGATGCCCTCTTTGAGCTTCACCTCGATGCGAGTCTCTTTGCCGCTCGGGTAGGGGTCGCCGCTGTCGAGCGCCTTGAGCGACATGCCGCGCTTGATGAACTTCGACTGCACGACATCGAGCACCGCGAGCACGCGCTCTTCGGTATTCGCCTTCAAGAGCAGCACCTTGTCGTTCAGATTGATCTCAGCGCCGACGCCCTTGAAGTCGTAACGCTGTTCAATCTCTTTGCGCGCCTGGTTGACCGCGTTCTCGATCTCCATCGAGTCGAGCTTGCTCACCACGTCAAAAGAAGAATCAGCCATGCCGCAATTCTAGTGTCACGCGTTCATTCGCAATCAAGTTTTGATGCGGCGAGGATCGCCCCGCACACCTGCCCCGCGGTCGCCTCGAGCAGGCGCGGCGCATCGGCAGACATCTCTTCAAGCGCGGCGGGCCCCTGTGCGATCGAGAAGGCGGCCGAGATGCCTGCTGCTCTCGTTTCTTCCGGGCTCAACCCGATCGACCCGGCAAGCACGAGCACCGCCGCACCCGGCGCCGCCTCTGCGAGCACGCGCGACACGACCTTGCCGTCGAGCGATTGTGCGTCTAGCCTGCCCTCGCCGGTGAAGACGAGCGTCGCTGCGGCGAGCGCCTCGCGCAGCCCGATGGCATCGCTCACCAGCCGCGCACCCGGCACGAGCTGCGCGCCGAAGAGCGTCGTCAGCCCGAGCGCCAGGCCACCGGCGGCCCCGATCCCGCGCTGCTGTCGCAACTGGGGCGCGTCGGTGCTGACCGCAGTGGCCAGCAGTTCGGAGAAACGACCCAAGCCCCGCTCGATCTCGGCGACCTGTTGCGCATCGGCACCCTTTTGCGGGCCGAACACGACCGCGGCACCTCGCGGGCCGGTCAAAGGGTTGTCGACGTCGCAGGCGATGCGCCAGGTGACCCGCGCGGCGCGCGGGTCGATCCCACGCAAATCGACCTGCTGCACGTCAAGGAGACCGCGCGCCCCACCGGCCACGTCTCGGCCCTGCGCGTCGAGCAGGCGCGCCCCGAGTGCGCGCAGCATTCCGGCACCGCCGTCGCTTGTCGCCGAGCCGCCAATGCACAGCAGCAACTCGTCGGTGCCGGCATCGAGCGCGGCGAGAATTAGTTCGCCCACCCCGTGCGAGTCGGCGTCGAGGGGCTGCAGCGGCAGATCTGACACGGCGGGCAGCCCGTTGGCGTCGGCTGCCTCGATGATCGCCCGCAGACCGCCGTCCGCGGTTCGGCCGTAACCAACGCGGCCCTCGCGCGGCCGCCCGAGCGCATCACCTGTCGGCACCCGCGCCACCTCGCCGCCCCACGCGGCCACGAGCGCG
>DDEV01000124.1 GCA_002336855.1 Leucobacter sp. UBA1945
GGCGAGGTGCTCGTGATCGACCCGGCCGACGCCCGGTCGGCGGCGCTCGCGGCGGTGCTCTCGGGTCGCGGCGCGATGAAAGCCGGCACGTTGAAGGTGGCAGACCTGCTGCTGCCCGAGCGCGCGGCGTCGCTGCGCACCCGCTCGGCCTGGGCAACGCTCGACACACTCGGTGAGGCGATCGCCGACGCGCCAGAGCTGCTCGTGCTCGACCTGCGGGGGGCTGCTGCACGGCCCGTTCGACCTGCCGCGCTCGAGGCGTTCGTCGCATCTGGTCGAACGGCAACGCTCGTGGTGCTCGGCACACGGCAGCAGACCGAGGCGGTCGTGCCGCGTGGTCTGAGGCTCGTCGATCCGTTGGCTTCGGTCGCCGAAGCCGCTGCCGGCACACAAAACTTGGTCACCTCAGAGGAGGGCGCACGATGAGCGCGCAGATGAATCGGCTGCGGGGCGGCCGAGCCGTGAACTGGCGAACGATCGTCGGGCTGCTGCTCGTGCCGCTCACCGCGGCGGGAGTGCTGCTGTGGGGGCTCTGGAACCCGACCGAACGCCTCGACACAGTAACCGCCGCCGTCGTAAATCTCGATAAGCCGGTCGAAGTCGATGGCCAGCTCGTGCCGCTCGGCCGGGTGCTCGCCGCAGAGCTGATCGACGGCGACGCCGAGACGAACTTCACCTGGCAGCTCACTGACGAGGACGACGCTGCTGCGGGCCTTCGTGACGGTCGCTACGCGACGGTCGTGACGATTCCAGAGAACTTCTCGGCTGCCGCCACCTCGTCGTCTGCCGCGGCCTCGGGCGATGTGTCGAAGGCGAAGACCGCGACCATCGACATCGAGACGAGCGAGCGTGGCAGGCTGCTTGATGCAGCGCTCTCGGGCATTGTGACGACGACCGCGACGAGCGTGCTGAACGAGCAGCTCGGCTCACAGTTCGTCGGGGGCATCTTCGTCGGCATGACCGAGATCGGTAAGGGTGTCGGGCAGGCCGCCGATGGCGCGACCCAGCTGGCGAACGGCGGGCAAGCACTCGCCAACGGTGCCGACCAGCTTGCGAGCGGTGCGACCGAGCTCGCGAACGGCACGCAAAAGCTCGCCGAGGGTACTACCGAGTTGTCGAGCGGTGCGGCCGGGCTCGCGGCTGGCGCCCGCGCTCTCGCGAGCGGAGATGGCGGCGAGAACCCCGGGCTTGCAGGACTGGCCGTCGGGGTGACTGAATATACGAACGGAGTGAATCAAGCGCTGGGTGGGCTTCAGCAGGGTGCAGGGGCCGCGGTCGCACCACTACAGCAGCTGCGAGACGCAATCTTTTACGACCTTGTGCCGCTCCCGCCGGATGCCGACAAACAAGAGACGCTCGACCAGCTCGACCTGCTCATTGCACAACTTCAGGGCGCGTCGAGCGCTGACCCTGCGTCTCCAATCGAAAAACTCAAAACAGCCGGAACCAGCTTGGCGGCCGGGGCGCAAGGGGCTGCGGCTGGAGCAGATCAGCTTGCTACGGGCGCCGAGAAGCTCGCGGCTGGCGCAGCAGAACTCGCCGCCGGAACTCCGACTCTCGCGGCTGGCACCTCGCAGCTCGCGGGCGGCGTCACCGAGCTTGCGAGTGGCGCGCACCAGGCAGCAGACGGCACCTCCTCGCTCGCTGAGGGGCTGCACGAGGCCGCGAACGGCATTCCGAACTACACGAAGAGCGAGCGGGAGCGCCTCGGCGAGATTGCCACCCGACCCGTCGAGGCGAAGGGTGCGAGCGACGAGCTGTTCAATGCGTCGGGCGTGCCGCTCTTCGCGGGCATCGCACTCTGGGCGGGTGCGTTTGCGTCGTTCCTGGTGCTCGCCCCGCTCTGGCGTCGCACTCGCGAGGCCGCGCGCGGCGTCGGCTACGTCACGATGCGCAGCGCGCTGCCAGCGGCCGGGCTCGGCGCGCTGCAGGGCGCGGTGGTCGGGGCGATCCTGCCCGTACTGCTCGGCTACAGCTTCACGCAAGGGCTTGGCTTCTTCGGGCTCGCGCTGCTCGCAGGCATCGCGTTCTCACTGGTGAACCAGGGGCTCTCGGCGCTCTTTGGAGGGTTTGGTCGTTTCGTCTCGTTCGCACTGCTCGTTGTGGCGTTCGCGATCGGGGTCATCTCGACCGCACCGCCGCTCTTGCAGGCGATCGGCGACGGCAGCCCGATCGGGGCGCTCTTCGAAGGCTTCCAGGCCGTCGCGATGGGCGCGAGCGGGGCAGGTGGCGCCGCGTTCGCTCTCGCGCTCTGGGGCCTCGCCGGCCTTGCGCTCACCGCCTTCGCTGTCGCGCGCAGCCGCAAGCGCCCGCTCGCATAAGCATGGTCAGGGTGGCTTGCTGGATCAGCGGGCCACCCGACCGCACCGCGACCACTCGCCGAGCGTCACAGAAGTGTGCAAACACACCGTCAATAAGGGGCCCGCTCTCACGCCTCTGTGACGCTCAGTGAGAGCTGCGCCGCCGGGTGAAGTCTTGGTGAACATACGTGCGGCGCAGGCAGAACCATCGAGCTGCCGGGAGGCCCGATGCTAGCCTGGTGAGCGATAGCGCCTAGGGTTCCGGGGCGCGGCCCTCATATACAGGCGTCGCACTCGACTGGTCCGAGCGGCGCCACGGCCGATCCCACGATCTGCCGTCATCTGACAGGACAAAAGCCCGGAGGAACCGCGCCAGCCACCCCAAAAATGGCGGGCAGAAGGTTCCCATGTCTCTCGAAGCCCTCGTTCTCGTCATCATCGCCGCCTTCGCGCACGCCGCCTGGAACATCATCGCGCACGGCTCAAGCCGCAGCGGCCTGCCATTCTTGGCGTGCGGCGCGATCGTGAGCGCCGTGCTCTGGCTGCCCACGGTGCCCCTGACCGGCGGCCTCGGCCCCGGCGACTGGCGCGGCGTGTTCATCGGGGCGAGCGTCTCGGCCGTGCTGCACGTGGGCTACATGGTACTGCTGCAGCGAGGCTACGCGCTCGGCGACCTCTCGACCGTCTACGCGACGGCCCGCGGCACGGGCCCCATCTTGACGGTGATCATCGCGATCCTGCTGCTCGGCGAACGCCCCTCGCCGCTCGCGCTCGTCGGCGTCGCGGTCGTGATCGCCGGAGTCGTAGCCATGGGCCTGATCGGCAGAAACCCAGCGCGGCGCATGCGGGGAGCGCAGGGCGTGCAGGCTGCAAGCGCCCTCAGAGGCGCGCGGCGCATCGACCCGGCGATCCTTTTCGGGCTCGCAACCGGCGTATCGATCGCGGTCTACACGATCTGGGACACCCACGCACTGCGCGAGTGGCAGGTGTCGCCCGTGGCGCTCATGGTCGGATGTGCGGCGCTCGAGGTACCGCTGCTGCTTGCGCTGAGCTGGAATCGTCGCGACGAACTGCTGCCGACACTGCGTGAGCAGTGGGGGCGTCTGGTGCTCTTCGGGGTGCTCTCCCCGCTCTCGTACATACTGGTGCTGGTCGCGGTCACGATTGCGCCGGTGTCGCTCGTCGCGCCGGTGCGCGAGATGAGCGTCGTGCTCGTAAGCCTGTTCGGCGCATTCATCGGCAAAGAGCGTCGACCGGCGCTGCGCGTACTCGCGTCGGTGGCCGTGGTCGGTGGGGTGGTATTGCTCAGCGTGTGACGTGCAGTTATCGTTCGGTGACGAGCGCGCGGGGCGAGGATCACCAGGTCTACGACACACCCAGCCCGCGCAGGTAGTGCTCGCCGCTCGGTGAGCGGCCCGAAGACGAGACCGAGAATCGCACGATGTCGCTGCGATAGTGGTCGTCTGAGACCTCGTAGATGCGATCGTCGACATCGAATGAGACGCGGTGCAAGCGCAGCACGGGTGCGCCCGATGCGATCTCGAGCAGCTCGCTGTCGAGCGCGTCTGCCGCGACCGCGTCGATCTCGTGCGCGACCGCGCTCGACGGGAAGCCGTGTTCGGCGAGCAACTCGGTGATCGACACAGCGTCGAGATCGTGATCGAAGAGCAGCTGGCCGACGTCTGAGAGGTACCTTAGCCGCTCGAGCATTGTGGGGCGGCCGTCGAGCAGTCGCAGCCGCAGCACTTCAACGATCTGGTCACCCTCGTCGATGCCGAACGCCGTGGCAAGCTCGGCGCCGGCGCGCCGGCGCGACACCTGCTGTGTGACGGCGCCAGGTCTGGCCCCGATCGACTCGGCCCAGCGGGTGAACGGAATCGAGGCGTCGACCGCCTGCGTCGACTTGCGCCCGGCGACGCGAGCGGGGCGGCCGCGTCCTGTTTCGATGAGGCCCTCGCCGCGCAGCACCGCGAGCGCGTTGCGCACGGGGCCGCGCGAGGTGTGCCACGTGTCAGCGAGTTCTGCCTCGGTGGGCACGTCGGACCCTGGCGCCAGTTCGCCGCGCACGATGCGCTCGCGCAGCTCATCGGCAATGCGCTGATATACAACTTCGCTCACATAGGCATACTACCTGGGCATATTGAACGAAGTTGTCTCGCTAGTTTTCCGCAAACTGACGTACATCTAGGCAAAGTTTTGGTGAACGAGCGAGGAATAGTCATGAGTTAGGTACTTTTCTTGGGCCCTCGGGTGCGACAGTTATTGCGGTTCGATCACACACTCACCGAAAGGTCATCATGAACCTCCGTAAGTTCGTCACCGTCGGAGCCCTCGCGGCTACGGCACTGCTCGGTCTCTCAGCCTGCTCGGGCGCAGCAAACGCAACCCCGGGTGCAGACACCGGAGCAGCTGACGCCAGCGGCTTCGCCGTGAACGCTGACACCCTCGTCTTCGGCGTGGTGCCCGACTCGGTCGACACCGAGACCAACTACCAGCCCCTCATGGACTACATCGCTCAAGAGACCGGCAAGACCGTCGAGTACCACGAGTCGACCGACTACGCGGCGCTCATCGAGGCGGCCATCGCGGGCAAGGTCGACATCGCCTCGTTCTCGGGCTTCACCTACATCACCGCCACCAACAACGGCGCAAACCTCATTCCGATCTCGTCGATCGTGACCGAAGAGGGCCAGGAGCCCGGCTATTACTCGCAGGCAATCGTGCCCGCCTCGAGCTCGATCAAGTCGCTCGAAGAGTTCAAGGGCCTGAAGGTCTGCTTCGTCGATCCTTCATCGACCTCGGGCTACCTCTTCCCGAGCTACAACCTGCTCGAGCTCGGAATCAACCCCGAGACCGACGTCACCCCCGTGTTCGCGGGCAAGCACGATGTGAGCGTGCAGAAGGTCGGCGAGGGCGTCGAGTGCGAGGCCGGCTTCGCAGAAGACAGCGAGGTCGAGAAGTCTGACAAGGTCAAGGTCATCGACCAGGTCATGGTGCCGGGTGCCCCCGTCGTCATGTCGGGCACGCTGCCCGCAGACCTGCAGAAGCAGCTCGACGAGATGCTGCGCCAGGTCAACATCGACCAGATCATCGAGAGCGGCGTCAAGAGCGCAGACAGCGATGCTTTCCGTTCGGTGTTCTTCGCAACCGAGCCGGTTGACGACGCCTACTACGACGTGATCCGCGACATCTGCAAGAAGACCAACGCGAAGCAGTGCCAGGCGTAATCGCCGGCCACTAGCTACCCGCTGAGTCACGAACCGAGAGGCCGAGCATCATGCCACACGAACAGCACCTGAGCACCACCCCCGCCACTGGCGCACCCGTCATCAGCGTTGACGGGCTCACCAAGCGCTTCGACGAGACCGTCGCACTCGACAACGTCTCGCTGAACGTGCACAAGGGCGAAGTGCTCGTGCTGCTCGGCCTCTCAGGTTCGGGCAAGTCGACGCTGCTGCGTCACTTCAACGGCCTCGAGACTCCCACCACCGGCGAGGTGCGCGTGCTCGGCGAGCCCGTGAACCGGCTCTCGGGCCGCAGCCTTCGCGGCCTGCGCAGCCGCGTCGGTTTCATCTTTCAGCAGTTCGAGCTCGTGGGCGCGCTCACGGTGCTCGAGAACGTGCTGAGCGGCGCGCTCGGCTCGCTGCGCGCCCCGCGCCTCGGTCTGTTCGGCTACTCGCGCGAGCTCAAGCTGCGGGCGCTCGGCCATCTCGACCGGGTTGGCCTGCTCGACCGCGCCTACCAGCGTGCCGACACACTCTCGGGCGGCCAGCAGCAGCGCNNTCGCCGACGAGCCGGTCGCCTCGCTCGACCCCGAGTCGAGCACGCAGGTGATGGCGCTCATTCGCGAGATCGCCGCCGCCGACGGCCTGACCGTCGTGTGCAGCCTGCACCAGGTCGACCTGGCAATCTCGTGGGCCGACCGCATCGTCGGCCTGCGCCACGGCGCGCTCGTGCTCGACACCCCCGCTGAGGGGCTCAGCAAGGCCGAGGTCATGGAGATCTACGGCCGCGTCGCCACCCCGACCGACGAGCTCGAGGCCGTCAACCGCGAGCTGGTCGGCGCATGACCGCCACCCTCGTCGCTGTCGGCCCGCAGGGCGGCAGCCCGCATCGCAGCGCGGGCGATCCCAAGCTGCAAGACCTCGAAACCCGCGCCCCGAAACGAAAGCTCGACCCGCAGCGCATTGCCGCGGGCATCGCGCTCGGCATCATCGCCGTGCTCGCGATCGTGGCGCTCGCCCGCATCGACATCTCGCTGCCGAGCATGTTCGAGAGCGTCGGCAACGCCCAGCGCTTCTTCGAGCGAGTTGGCGGCCTCAGTTTTCCCGAGCCCGCGAAGCTGCTGCAGCTCACCGTGCTGACCGTCGGCCTGGTGCTGACGGGCACGGTGTTTGCCGCGATCCTCTCGGTGCCGATCGCCTACCTCGCCGCGTCGAACACGACGCCGAACCACACGGCCCGCGCCATCGCCCGCTTCATCGGCGTCTTCACCCGCGCGCTGCCCGACGTCGTGCTCGCGATGCTGTTCGTGCTGCTGTTCTCGCTCGGCGCGCTGCCAGGCATTCTCGCGATCGGCATTCACTCGATCGGCATGATCTCGAAGATGTTCGCCGACGCGATCGAGCAGATCGACGAGGGGCCTCGCCTCGCGATTCGCGCGGCGGGCGGCACCAAGCTGCAGGAGTTCACGACCGGCATTCTGCCGCAGGTCACCCCGTCGTGGGTCGCGACCGTGTTGCACCGCAACGACATCAATCTGCGCGGCTCGGTGATTCTCGGCTACGTCGGCGTCGCCGGCCTCGGCCTCGAGATGTCGTACGCGTTCAAGTCGCTCGACTACGGCCTCGGCCTCGGCATCGCGCTCGTCATCTTCGTGCTCTGCGTCGCCATGGAGGTCATCTCGGGCGCAGTTCGCGTCACGATGCTCGGCGAGAACGCGGGCAAGGGCGTGTTCGTTCGCCTGTTTTCAGGGCGAGGATCGCGCCGCGGCGCCGTTGCATCGGTCGCCGCGGGCTCGGCTAGCGGCCCCGGCCCTTCTCGTGGGGGTCGCGTGTTCGCCTCGCCCGAGGCGGCGCTTCGCCGGCCGTGGACGCCGGCGCGCGTGCGAAACGTCTTCTTCGGCTGGCTTG
>DDEV01000120.1 GCA_002336855.1 Leucobacter sp. UBA1945
GCAGAATGACGCATGCTTCTATTCTGTCGTGCGCGAGGTGTCGGTGGTCGCTCCTAGACTTGAGACGATGAATGATTTCGTACTTCTCGACCCATCGGGGGTTCCGTTTGGGCAGCCGGCCGGCGAAGACCCGCTGGTTGCTGGGCTGAACCCGCAGCAGCGTCGTGCCGTCGAGGCGCGCGGGCAGGCGCTTCTGATCGTCGCGGGCGCGGGATCAGGCAAGACCCGCGTGCTCACGCACCGCATTGCGCAGCTGATTCGCAACAAAGAGGCCTGGCCCAGCCAAATTCTCGCGATCACCTTCACGAATAAGGCTGCTGCAGAGATGCGCGAACGAGTTGAAGACCTGATGGGCGGCGAAGTCGCCGGTGGCATGTGGATCTCGACGTTCCACTCGGCATGCGTGCGAATTCTGCGGCGCGAGGCCGAGCGCTTCGGCTACGTCTCGGGCTTCACAATTTATGACTCGGCTGACTCGCGGGCGCTGCTCAAACGCATCATCAAAGAGAGCGAAGCCGATAGCTACGGGTTCACCCCGGCGAACACGAGCGCAAAGATCTCGCGGCTCAAGAACGAGCTGCAAGACGCCGCGAGTTATCGCGCCACTGCAAACGAGAGCGACCCGCGCGAGCGCATCTTCGTCGAGATTTTTCACGAGTACGAGCAGCAGCTGCGGCGCGCCAACGCGTTCGACTTCGACGACCTCATCGGGCAGACGGTGCACCTCTTCAGGGCGCACCCCGACGTCGCAGCGATCTATCAGCGGCGCTTTCGGCACATTCTTGTCGACGAGTACCAAGACACGAACCACGCGCAGTACTCGCTGATTCGCGAGCTCACGCGCGGGGTCGACGCGGCAGATGCCCAGCGGCTTGTGCCGCCGGTGCGCGACCGAGAGGTCGATGCGAGCGGCCGCATTCCCGGGGCCTCGCTCACGGTCGTCGGCGATAGCGACCAGTCAATCTACGCCTTCCGCGGGGCCGACATTCGCAACATCGTCGAGTTCGAACGCGACTTTCCGGGCGCCGAAGTGGTGAAGCTCGAGCAGAACTATCGCTCGACTCAGAACATTCTCTCGGCCGCCAACGCCGTGATCGGCAATAACTTCGATCGGCAGGAGAAGAACCTCTTCACGACCTCGGGTGACGGTTCGAAGCTGATTGGTTTCACCGGCTATTCGCAGCATGACGAGGCGCGGTTCGTGGCCGAAGAGATCGAAGACCTGCATCGCGCCGGCACCGCTTACGGCGACATCGCCGTGTTCTATCGCACCAACTCGCAGACCCGTGCGCTCGAAGAACTGCTGATTCGGGGGGCGATCCCGTATCGTGTGCTCGGCGGCACGAAGTTCTACGAGCGAGCCGAGATCAAAGACGCGATGTCGTATCTCACGAGCCTCGCGAACCCCTACGACCCCATCGCGTGGTCGAGGCTGATCGGAGTGCCGAAGCGCGGCATCGGGCCGATGGCAGAGGCGCAGCTTGCGTTCTTCCAAGAGACCCACGGCATCTCGTTTCACGACGCCATGCTGCGCGCAGATGAGGTGCCGTTCGGGCCGAAGGTGCGCGATGCGATCAAGTCGCTTGGCGAACTGCTGCTGCGCGCGACGCGCATGGCATTGGGTGGCGGGCCGACTGATGTGACGTATGACCCGACAACCGGAGAAGTGCGCGACGAGACCGTCGGTGACGAGACTCGCAAGAAGCCTGCTCCCGTCGCAGACGTGCTCAAGCTGATTCTTGACGAGACCGAGATGATCGAGAAGCTGCGGGCGAAGCGTGACCCGCAAGACGAGGCGAGGGCCGAGAACCTCGAAGAGCTCGTCTCGGTCGCCCGCGAGTTCGACGTGCGCAATCCTGGCGCAGGTCTGCTCGAATTTCTCACCGAGGTGAGCCTCGTTGCCGCCGCTGACGATCTTGATGACCAGAGCGGCACCGTTTCGCTCATGACCCTGCACACGGCGAAGGGCCTCGAGTTCAACACGGTGTTTCTCACCGGCGTCGAAGAGGGCCTGATCCCGCACCAGATGTCGGTTGACGAGGTCGGCGGCATCAGCGAAGAGCGCAGGCTCATGTATGTCGGCATTACGCGTGCCCGCGAGCGGTTGTACCTGACGCTCGCGAGCACGCGGTCGACCTTCGGCGACATCAACGTGGCGATGCCTTCGCGCTTCTTGCAAGAGATTCCTGACGAGCTCGTCGAGTGGCGGCAATCGCCCGGCGAGGTCACTGGTCGTGGCGGCACGGAATCGCGCGCGCTGAACGCGCCGCGCGGTGGCGGTTATGGCAGCGGTGGTTCTGGCGGCTACGGATCGCGCGGTGGCGCTTCACGTCGACCGGTCGACTCGAACGTAAGCTTCGGGTCGGGCGGCGGCCGCCTGTCGGGCAGCGCCGCCGTGAGCGAACCCGCGAGCGGCGGCATGCAGTCGGCCCTCGAGCAGTGGCGCGAGCGCAAACGTCTGGCGAAAGAGGCGCAGAAGGCGGGCGGCGGGTTTCCGAACATGGTCGGCTCGAGTGTGCGCGACAACGGCGACCTCGAACTCGTGCCAGGCGACCGCATTCGTCACGACGACTACGGTGAGGGCAGAGTGACGGCCGTCACCGGCGTTGGTTCGAAGCGGATCGCGCACGCGGTCTTCGATACGGTGGGGGAGCGCAAACTGCTTATCAAGCTCGCGCCGATCGAGAAGGTCGAGTAGGATTCCGCCGTTTCCCTCGGGCGAGCTGCGAGAGCGCAGCTGCGTCACTAATCCGGCCACACATTGACAATACGGGGTCGACAATCATGTTCTTGGATCACAGTACAAACATGTGGTGGCAGGTGAGTCGTGCTATATCACCCGCGGTCCAGGTCTGATAGATAATCGACAGGTGAGTGAACAGAACCTCTCAGCACAGCAGAATGCATTGCCGCAACCGCATGGAGGGAGCCGGAAGCGGTACGCGCTGACATGGGCGATTGCGGGTTCAGTAGTGATTGCAATTGTCGTTACTGTGTTGGTCGTCGTTCCGCACGATAGCGATGGCGACGGACTTCCAGATGGGCTTGAGAGATCTGGGTGGCGATCCATAGCCGGGGCAGTCTATGTCACAGATCCATTCAGTCTCGACACCGATGGTGACGGGCTCTCGGACGCCCAGGAAGCAGGAGATCTCATCTCCAAGTCGTCGGATGAGCCGGTCTATGACAGCCTCTCGAACCCTATAAAAGCGGACTCCGATGATGACGGACTTAGCGACAAGACCGAACATGATGGCTGGCGCAGGAAGGATGGCGCGATCTACCGCACCGAACCCATGAACTCCGATACGGATAATGACGGACTCAGTGACGGCGAAGAGGCCGGCACGCCAATAGCGGGTTCAGGGATATTGGAGTTCGAGGTGGTCTCTAGCCCGATCGAACCCGACTCAGACGGGGACGGCCTGGGGGATCTCGATGAGTACGACTTGGGGACGGAACTCTGGCTGCTCGACACTGACGGCGACGGGCTCTCGGATTTCCAGGAGGTCGAACTGTACAACACTGATCCACGGGCTCGGGATTCAGATGGTGATAGCTACCAGGACGACTATGAACTTCACCACAAGGCAGAAGGATTTTCACCACTGGACGCAGAGATCGTGCCCGAACCAGAGCAGTGGGCTGAAGATTTTTACATTGGGGCGGTCAAGGGAGAATTTGAACAGCGGGACTCAATTGCTTGGCTGGCAGGCAATGTTACCCAAGGAGGCACCATTTTTATCCCCGTTGTGGGGGAAGTCGTTGGAACGGCAGGAGACCTCAGAGATGCGCTCGCACAAACTTTGCGAGGCGAATATGGAGAAGCCGCATGGTCTGCAATCGGGCTAACACCAGTGCTCGGGCTCGCCGCTCTCAGCCCAAGAATCGCCAAGTTCGTTAAGCGAGCGCCGAATCTTCGAGTTCAGGTAGATCTCTTAATTGACAAGCTTGAAATAGACGACGGCTGGAAAATTAGCCTGCGTAAGGTGGTCTGGGGTTCGGCCTGGGAGAAACTCACCGGGCGCGGCTTTACTGACAAGCAGGTGAACGCCCTGGACCCCATTCGACGCAAATATCTGCTGGAGGAATTCCAGGAAAGGCCCTCGTCGATTGGTTCGTCTGCCGGAGAGATCGGGGGCAAGGACCGGGGCGAAATCGGCAGGAACGCCGAAGCGGCATATCTGGCGGAGCAAACCGCAGCCAAGCGCAGGAACCTCAAGACGCAGGAAAGCGTCGGTGTGCCTGGATCTTGTGGAACTACTTGCGGGCAGAGGCCGACTCGAAGGTTTGATGTCTGCAGCGGTAAGACTGCAAAGCTGTCGTGTGCCGAAATTAAGGCCGGGTACACGCCTTACAGCACGCATGTAAGAGAAGAGATTGCTAGGGACGCATACTTGCTCAAGAACGGCCATGTGAAACAAATCGAGTATCACTTCTATTGGAGCAAAGGGTCAGGCAGCATCGGAGCGGATCCGAAGGTGCTTGAGCTGTTGAGGCAACACGGCATTCCTTACAAGATTCACCCGCCAGCATGAGAGACTTCAGGCTGCGCTCCGCTCGGCAGCTAGGTCAGTGTGTGCGGTAGAACGCGCTCCCCGCGTTGATATTGCAATGGTAGACTCTGCGATTGGTCGACTTATCTCGACATCGAGACATTTTTCTGCCTCGGATCATTTCTGACCAATAGCAAAGGGCAAAGGACAGTACGTGGATCTGTACGAGTACCAGGCACGAGATCTTTTCGAACGATACGGGGTGCCGGTGCTCGCCGGTATCGTCGCGGACACTCCCGAGGAGGTGCGCGCTGCTGCCGAGAAGATCGGCGGTGTCGTCGTCGTCAAGGCTCAGGTGAAGACCGGTGGCCGCGGCAAGGCCGGCGGCGTGAAGGTCGCGAAGAACCCCGACGAGGCATTCGAGGCGGCGCAGTCGATCCTCGGCCTCGATATCAAGGGGCACACCGTAAAGCGCGTGATGGTTGCCGCAGGCGCCGACATCAAGCAGGAGTTCTACTTCTCGGTGCTGCTCGACCGTGCAAACCGCTCGTACCTCTCGCTGTGCAGCGTCGAGGGCGGCATGGAGATCGAGGTGCTCGCGGTTGAGAAGCCCGAGGCGCTCGCACGCATCGAGGTCAATCCCATCACCGGCATCGACGCGGCGAAGGCCGAAGAGATCGCACGCGCGGCGAACTTCCCTGAAGAGCTCATCGCCAAGGTTGCAGCAGTGTTCGTGAAGCTCTACGAGGTGTACGTCGGTGAAGACGCGACTCTCGTCGAGGTGAACCCGCTCGTGCTCACCGGTGCAGGCGACGTCATCGCTCTCGACGGCAAGGTCTCGCTCGACGAGAACGCCGAGTTCCGTCAGCCCGAGCACGACGCACTCGCCGACAAGTCGGCTGAGGATCCGCTGGAGGCAAAGGCCAAGGCGCAGGATCTCAACTACGTGAAGCTCGACGGAGAGGTCGGTGTCATCGGCAACGGTGCGGGCCTCGTCATGTCGACCCTCGACGTCGTCGCATACGCTGGCGAGAACCACGGTGGTGTGAAGCCCGCGAACTTCCTCGACATCGGAGGCGGCGCCTCTGCAGAGGTCATGGCAGCGGGACTCGATGTGATCCTCGGCGACCCGCAGGTCAAGTCGGTCTTCGTGAACGTCTTCGGCGGCATCACCGCGTGTGACGCAGTCGCAAACGGCATCGTTGGTGCGCTCGCCAAGCTCGGCGACGCAGCCAACAAGCCTCTCGTGGTGCGCCTCGACGGCAACAACGTCGAAGAGGGCCGCGCAATTCTGAACGAGGCAGCGCACCCGCTGGTCATACAGGCCGCCACCATGGACGAGGGCGCCGACAAGGCCGCCGAGCTGGCCAACGCAGCCGCCTGAGACGCACGAGACGAAGAGAGAGTTTAGAACTATGTCTATCTTCCTGAACAAGGATTCAAAGGTCATCGTGCAGGGCATCACCGGCGGCGAGGGCACCAAGCACACCGCTCGCATGCTCGCGGCCGGTACCCAGATCGTCGGCGGCGTGAACGCACGCAAGGCAGGCACTACTGTGTCGCACGTGAACGCTGCGGGCGAGACCGTCGAGCTGCCGGTCTTCGCGACCGTGGGCGAGGCAATGGCGGCAACCGGCGCCGACGTGTCGGTCGCGTTCGTGCCCCCGGCCTTCACGAAGGACGCCGCGATCGAGGCGATCGACGCAGGTATCGGCCTGCTCGTGATCATCACCGAGGGTGTTCCGGTCAAGGATTCGGCCGAGCTCTGGGCACACGCCAAGGCAACGGGCAACAAGACCCGCATCATCGGCCCGAACTGCCCCGGCATCATCACCCCCGGCGAGGCGCTCGCCGGCATCACGCCTGCGACCATCACCGGCAAGGGGCCGATCGGCCTCGTCTCGAAGTCGGGCACCCTGACCTACCAGATGATGTACGAGCTGCGCGATCTGGGCTTCTCGACCGCAATCGGCATCGGCGGTGACCCGATCATCGGCACCACGCACATCGATGCGCTCGCTGCGTTCGAGGCTGACCCCGAGACCAAGGCGATCGTCATGATCGGTGAGATCGGTGGCGACGCCGAGGAGCGCGCCGCTGAGTTCATCAAGGCGAACGTGACGAAGCCTGTCGTTGGCTATGTCGCTGGCTTCACCGCTCCCGAGGGCAAGACCATGGGCCACGCCGGCGCCATCGTCTCCGGCTC
>DDEV01000070.1:0-23932 GCA_002336855.1 Leucobacter sp. UBA1945
CGTGATCGCGGCGACCACGCAGACCGCCCGAGAAGCCGGCGCGAAGGCCGGTGCGCTCGCGAAGCTCGGCGCTCAGGTGCTCGGCGGCGGTGGCGGCGGCAAAGACGATCTCGCGCAGGGCGGCGGCGCCGATCCAGCGAAGATCGACGATGCGCTCGCTGAGATTCGTCGCAGTCTGGTCGGCTAAGCAATGCGCACGGGTGTGCGGCTCGGCATCGATGTGGGCAAGGCCCGCATCGGTGTCGCCCGCTGCGATCTGCACGGGATGCTCGCGACCCCGGTCGAAACGGTGCCGCGCGCGGCGTCGGGCGGCGGCGATATTGCGCGGATCCTCGAGCTCGCAACAGAAATCGATGCGATCGAGCTGGTAGTGGGTCTGCCGCTTGGCATGAGCGGCCACCGCACGCCCTCGACGGAGGACGCGGAGAACTTTGCCGAGAGCCTCGCCGCGCAGCTCAAGCGGACCGATGGCGCGGCCGCAGCCATCTCTGTGCGGCTTGTCGATGAGCGGCTCTCAACCGTCTCTGCGCAGGGGCAGCTGCGCCAGGCTGGCAAGAAGAGCAAGCAGAGCCGGGGCATCATCGATCAGGCTGCCGCAGTGGTGATCTTGCAGCACGCGCTCGATATGGAGCGTTCTCGCGGGGAGGCACCCGGTACGTTGGTATCTCAGGACTCTGACCAAGCCGCAGAAAGTGACCGATCATGAGCCGCAGCAGCGACACCAAGAACCGAACGAAGAAGCGATTGATTATCGTGCTCAGCACGGTACTGGTGCTGCTGCTCGCGCTCGGCGGGGCAGGCGTCTATCTTTGGAGCCAGTACGGTGAGCGCGTGTCGCTCGCAATGGGCTGGACCACGAACGACTACGAGGGTGAGGGGCACGGCGAGGCGATCGTCACGATTCGCGAGGGCGATATCGGCGAAGATGTCGCAAAAACCCTCGCTGATGCGGGTGTGGTGAAGACTTCGCAGGCGTTCTACGAGTTGCTACTCGCTCAAGACACTCCCGTCGATTTTCAGATCGGCTCGTACCGCCTGAAGTTCGAAATGAGTTCGCAAGCAGCGCTCGACGCGTTGCGAGACGAAGCGAACAAAGTCGAGCTCACTGTGGTGCTTCCAGAGGGCATCTCTGCGATGGATGCGCTGAGCCGCGCCGCCGAGGTGACGGGCCTGCCGATGAGCGATTTCGAGGCCGCCGCAAAGGATCCGGCAAAGTTCGGGGTTCCGGCAGACTTCCCGTCTCTCGAGGGCTTCCTGTTCCCGGCCACGTATGTGTTCGAACCGAGTGACACCGCAGAGACCATCATCCAGAAGATGGTCGACCGGATGTGGCAGGCGTTGAACGAGCACGGCGTGGCAGAAACGGACGCGCTGCGGGTGCTCACCCTCGCCTCGATCGTGCAGAAGGAGGCGGGCAGCACCGAAGACATGCCGAAGATCTCTCGGGTGTTCTTGAACCGCATCGACATCGGCATGAACCTGCAGTCTGACGCCACGGTGTCATACGGCACGGGCAACCCAGACAACACCGTCTGGACGAGCGATGCCGAGCGCGGTGACGCAAGCAACAAGTACAACACCTACGCGAATCCGGGCTTGCCGATCGGGCCGATCGGCCTGCCGGGCGATGCCGCGATCGCGGCCGCGATCGCTCCGGCAGACGGCCCGTGGCTCTTCTTCACCGCGATCGACCTCGAGAACGGCACCACTGCCTTCGCGGCAGACGAGGCTGGGCATCAGGAGAACGTCGCGAAGCTGCACGAGTGGTGCGACGCGCACGAGAGCGCCGGTGGCAAGTTCTGTGACTGACTCACGCCTCGAGTTGCCGAAGCACGCGAGACTCGCCGTGCTCGGCTCACCGATCGCGCACTCGAAGTCGCCCGCTATTCACGCGGCTGCCTATCGGGTGCTCGGCCTCGACTGGCACTATGGCAGGCACGAACTCGTGGCGAGCGAACTCGAGGCATATCTTGCGGGCCTCGGCGACGACGTTCGCGGGCTCTCGCTGACGATGCCGCTGAAAGAAGAGGCGTGCCGCATCGCGCGTGTGCTCGATCCGATCGCCGAGCAGAGCGGCGTGGTGAACACGCTGCTTCGCATCACCGGAACCGGTGCGAGCGCAGCGTGGGCAGGCTTCAACACCGATGTCGGCGGCCTCGCCTCGGCGATCAGACTCGAGGGCCTCGACGCGACGCGAACGCTCGTGTTCGGCGCAGGCGCGACCGCGGTCTCCGCGGTGCTCGCGGCTCGCGCGCTCGGGGCAGAGCGCGTCACGGTGCTCGCCCGCAGGCTCGAAGCGGCGCAGTCGCTCGCAGCGCGATTCGACGGCAGCTCAGAGCCCGTTGGGAAGGCGGTCGCCGTCGATGCCGCCGACCTCTTCGCGCGCGATGCCGATTCGCTGAGCAATGCCAACTTGATCATCTCGACGCTGCCCGGTCACGGCATTGATTGGCATCGAGTGCCGTTCGTGGGCGTGGCGCCTACCTTCGATGTCGCATACGATCCCTGGCCTTCGCCGCTCGCCGAACTCACCGGCGAGGCGGGCGTGCCGGTGTTCTCAGGGATCGGCATGCTCATCGAGCAGGCGCTGCTGCAGATTCGCATCTTTGTGAACGGCGATCCATCGCTGCCACTCGAACACGAACCGGCGCTTCGCGAGGCGATGCAGCAATGCTGATCCCCGCACCCGCTGCCATGCGTGACAAGTTGCACGCCGCGAACGACCCCGCGCCCGCGAAAGACGCGGCAACGATCGCGGTCGTGCGGGCAGGGCGGCGCGGGCTCGAGGTGTTTCTGATGCGACGCCAGGCGAGCATGGCGTTCGCGGCGGGCATGTACGTGTTTCCGGGTGGCGGAGTGCACGAGGCCGACGCGGAGCCGCTGCCGTGGTTCGGCCCCGATGCAGCGTACTTCGCTGCACGTTTCGGCTGCTCGCTCGAGGCCGCGCGAGCGCTCGTCGTGGCGGCAGCCCGCGAGACCTTTGAAGAAACCGGCGTGCTGATCGCGGGCTCCGACGAGCACAGCGTGGTGAGCGATGTGACTCCATATCACGACGCGCGTTTGGCGCTCGAACGCCACGAGCTTTCGTTCGGTGAGTTTCTGCGGGCGAACGGGCTGGCGCTGAGGGCCGACCTGCTCGGGGCATGGGCGCACTGGATCACGCCGGGTTTCGAGCCGCGGCGGTTCGACACGCGATTTTTCGTCGCGAAGCTGCCGGCGGGGCAGAGGATCGACACTGTCAGCGACGAAGCAGACGCGTCTGAGTGGGTGCCGCTTGACGAGGTGCTTGCGCGCGTCGAGCGGGGAGTGGCCGCGATGATGCCGCCGACCAGGGTGACCTGCTCCGAGCTCGCTCGGGAGAGCGCCGAAACCGTGCTGCAAGCCGCTGCTGCGCGCCGCATCGAAGCGATCGAGCCGAGACTCGTCGAGATCGACGGCAAGCTCTGGCTCGACACCGGAACGGAAAGCTGACGATGACTGAAGAGGTGACGCCGCGCGCGACGCTCGTGCGCGCTGATAACCCAGGGGTGATGACGCTCGACGGCACGAACACGTGGGTGCTTCGCGAGCCGGGCCGTAGTGGGGTCGTGGTGCTCGACCCGGGGCCGCTCGATGAGGCGCATCTGCAGCGGGTGCTCGACGTTGCCGGGCACGATGGCGGCCGAGTCGAACTGGTGCTCTATTCGCACTGGCACCCGGATCACACCGACGCAATCGACCGTTTTTTCGAGCTCACTGGTGCACCCGCGAGGGCGCTCGACGAGAAGTGGTGCAGGGGAGCCGCGCCGCTCGCCGACGGAGAACTGCTCGACGTCGACGGGCTCGAGATTCGGGTGATTGCGACTCCCGGCCACACGATGGACTCGATCTGCCTCGTGCTGCCGGCTGAGGACTCACTGCTCAGCGCCGACACGATTCTCGGCAAGGGCACGACCGTGGTCGCTCACCCAGACGGGGCGCTCGGCCCCTATCTCGACTCGCTGCACGCGATCCGCGGCCTTGCGGCATCGGGTGAGGTGGCTCGCATTTTGTCCGGGCACGGGCCTGTCGTAGATGAGCCGTTGCGCGTCGTCGACGAGTATCTCGCGCACCGTGCCGAGCGCCTGCAGCAGGTTCGCGACGCGGTTGCGGCTGGCGACACCACGGCCATGCAGGTGGTCGAACGCGTCTATGCCGATGTGGATCGCTCGGTCTGGTTCGCGGCGGAGATGAGCGTGCGCGCGCAGCTCGAGTACCTCGCGCAGTCGTAGTTCCAGCTGAGGGCGACGTAACGAGCGCGGGCGGGCGCGCTGAGTGTGGGAGGATAGAGATTATGCTCAGATGGCTCACCGCCGGGGAATCCCACGGCCCAGAACTCATTGCCGTGCTTGAGGGCATGCCCGCGGGCGTGCCCCTGTCGCTTGACGCCGTGCGCGAAGATCTCGCGCGCCGAAAGCTCGGATATGGGCGCGGCTCGCGCATGAAGTTCGAGCAGGACGAGCTGAACTTTTCGGGCGGCGTCGTGCAGGGACGAACCATTGGTGGCCCGATCGCGATTCGTATCGGCAACACCGAGTGGCCGAAGTGGGTTGAGGTCATGAGCCCTGAACCGACCGAGCTCGGCGATCGTTCGCGCGGCCGCGGTGCAGCGCTGACCCGCCCCCGCCCGGGTCACGCCGACCTGACCGGCATGCAGAAGTATGGCTTCGACGAGGCCCGCCCAGTGCTCGAGCGCGCAAGCGCCCGCGAAACCGCGGCCCGTGTGGCCCTCGGTGCCGTCGCGCGCGCGTTTCTTGCTGAGCTTGGCATCCGCCTCGTGAGCCACACGCTCTCGATCGGTCCGGTGAGCGTGCCCGCTGGCTCGCAGCTGCCCGGGCCAGAAGACGTTGACGCGCTCGATGCCGATCCTTTGCGATGCTTCGACGCAGACACCAGCGCACGCATGGTCGAAGAGGTCGAAGACACGAAGCGGTCGGGCGATACGATCGGCGGCGTCGTCGAGGTGCTCGCTTATGGGCTGCCGCCTGGGCTCGG
The DNA here is from genome assembly GCA_002336855.1 of Leucobacter sp. UBA1945. Taxonomy (GTDB): domain Bacteria; phylum Actinomycetota; class Actinomycetes; order Actinomycetales; family Microbacteriaceae; genus Leucobacter. The sequence continues at coordinate 5,014 of DDEV01000070.1, forward strand.
CTCGTACGTGCACTGGGATCGCAGGCTCGATTCGCGCCTCGCCGGTGCGCTCATGGGCATTCAGGCGATCAAGGCGGTCGAGGTCGGCGACGGTTTCGAGACCACGCGTCGACGCGGGTCTGAGGCGCACGACGAGCTGCACCTGCGCGACGGGCGAATCACGCGCGACACCGATCGCGCGGGCGGCATCGAGGGCGGCATGACCACCGGGCAAGTGCTGCGCGTGCGCGCCGGCATGAAGCCGATCGCCACAGTGCCGAACGCGCTGCCCACGATCGACGTCGCGACTGGCGAAGAAGCGAAGGCGCACCACCAGCGCAGCGACGTGTCGGCGGTTCCCGCCGCCGGTGTTGTCGCCGAGGCGATGGTTGCGCTTGTGCTTGCCGATGCCGTGACCGAAAAGTTCGGGGGCGACAGTGTCGCAGAGACCCGTCGCAATCTCGAGAGCTATCTGGCCGCTATTCCCGAATCGCTGCAGACCGCCATCGAGTCGTGAGCGAAGAACCCTCAGCGCCGCACCCGGTGCCCGCGCCGCCCAAGCATCCCTTGACCCAACCGATTCCGGTGGTGGGCAGGGCCGATGGCGCGCCGAAGCGGGCGAAGCGCCGTCGCAGACGACGGGGGCGCGGCAGGTTACCTGAGCGGGCCATCGTGTTCGTCGGTCCGATGGCCGCGGGCAAGACGAGCCTCGGGCGCCGGGTTGCAAAAGACCTCGGCGTGCAGTTCGTCGACAGCGACGCGGTGTTTCAGTCGCGGCACGGGGTCATCACCGAGTTCTTCGAGCGGCAGGGCGAGTCGGAGTTTCGCCGCATCGAGGCAGAGATTATCGCCGAGCAACTGGCGCAGCCGGGCCTGCGCATTCTCGCGCTCGGTGGGGGAGCCGTGCTTACCGAGTCGACCCGGGTGCTGCTCAGGGAGCACCCGGTGGTGCTGCTCATGACCACCCAGGCTGCGGTGCTGCGCACGGCGAACATTTCGCGCAGGCCGCTGCTGCGTGACGACCCCGAGGCCTGGGGGCGCATTCTCGAAGCGCGCAGGCCGCTCTACGAAGAGGTCGCCGACATCACTTTTCGCACCGATCGCGCCACGAAAGAACAGCTGAGCCGGCGCGTGATCGAGTGGGCGCGTGCACGCGGCAGGCGCGATGCGCGCAGGGCCGCTGCGCAACAGGCCGCGCAACAAGCACAGAGTCAAGAAGCTACGGGGGAGTAAGCACGTGGAGAACCAGACCGAGGCGACGACCGAGATTCGCGTGACCGGCGAGAGCGAGTACGCGATCACCGTCGGGCGTGGCTTATTCGGCACGGTGGCAGGCGCGCTCGGCGACCGCGTGCACAAGGTGCTCATCGTGCACACCCCAACGGTCGGCCGCGTCGCCGAAGAACTGCGTGCCGAGCTGCACGATCACTACGGGCAGGTGCTGCTCGCAGAGGTGCCCGATGCCGAGGCCGCGAAGCGCGTTGAAGTTGCGGCGTTCTGCTGGCAGATCATGGGTCAGGCAGACTTCACGAGAAGCGATGCGGTCATCGGCCTCGGTGGTGGTGCGGTCACCGACCTCGCCGGTTTCGTCGCCGCGACCTGGCTGCGCGGGGTGCGCCTCGTGCAGATTCCGACCACCGTGCTCGGCATGGTCGATGCGGCAGTCGGCGGCAAGACTGGCATCAACACCTCAGAGGGCAAGAACCTGGTCGGCTGCTTCTACGCGCCGAGCGCCGTGATCTGCGACCTCGACCTGCTCGAAACGCTGCCCCGAAACGAGATTCTCGCGGGCTTCGCCGAGGTCGCGAAGTGCGGCTTCATCGCTGAGCCTGAGATTCTCGACACGATCGAGGCCGACGTCGACCGTGCAACCGACCCGACGACACCCGAGTTTCGTCGTCTCATCGAACTTGCGATCGGCGTGAAGGCGCGTGTCGTGAGCGAAGACTTCAAAGAGGGCGGCCTGCGCGAGATCTTGAATTACGGGCATACCCTCGGCCACGCGATCGAGCACGCCGAGCGGTATCAGTGGCGGCACGGCGTCGCGATTTCGATCGGCATGGTCTACGCCGCCGAGCTCGCGCGCATGGCGGGTCACCTTTCAGACAGCGCGGTGGATCGGCATCGCCGCGTGCTCGGCTTGCTCGGCCTGCCGCTCGCGTACCCTGCCGGGCGCTGGCCGGGCCTGCTGGCCACGATGCAGCGAGACAAGAAGGCGCGTGCGGGCATGCTGCGCTTCATCGTGCTCGACGATATTGCGAAGCCGCGCGTGCTTGCCGGAGCAGACGAGTCGGTGCTGCAGTTCGCGTACCAGGAGATCGCGAACTAGACGCGTTCCGGTCTCGACCCTGCCCCGTATCAGCCGTTAGGCTAAACGGGTGAGCGGGGTAGCTGGAGTCGAAGAAGCGCAGGGGTGGCGCACCTTTCTGCACGTACTCATCAACACCGCCGTCGCGGGGCTCACCACCAACTTTCTCTGGTTTTCGGTGATCTTCTGGATCTATCTCGAGACGAAGAGCATTCTCGCGGTGGGTGTGCTGAGCGGGGTCTACATGATCCTGTTTGCCGCGTGTTCGATGTGGTTCGGTTCGCTCGTCGATCGGTACCGCAAACGCCAGGTAATGATCGCGTCGGCATGGTTCTCGCTCATCGCGTTTGCCATCGGCTGCGTGATCTACTTCGCCCTGCCCGCGGGGGTGCTGCTCGACTTGAGCGGGCCGTGGTTTTGGGTGTTCATTCTGATTGTGCTCGCGGGTTGCGTGGTCGAGCTGCTGCGCGGGCTCGCGCTCTCGACAACGGTGACGCTGCTGGTGCCCGAACCGAAACACGCCAACGCGAATGGGCTTGTGGGTACGGTCCAGGGCCTTTCGTTCATCGTGACCAGCGTGTTCAGCGGTCTGTCGATCGGCATGCTCGGCATGGGCGCGACCGTCGTCATCGCGTTGGTTCTCACGGCTCTTCCGGTGCTGCACCTGCACCTGCTTCGCATTCCTGAGCCGGCCATTGTGCACGACCCCAACCGAAGCGCCGTCGACTTCAAGGGCGGTTGGACGGCGATCCTCGCGGTTCCCGGGCTGCTCGGTCTGGTGTTTTTCACCACTTTCAACAACCTCACGAGCGGTGTGTACATGGCGCTGCTCGATCCCTACGGCCTGAACATGTTCTCGGTCGAGATGTGGGGCATCGTCTTCGGCATTGCTGGCACCGGCTTCATCGTTGGCGGCGCGATCGTCGCGAAGTGGGGGCTCGGCAAGAATCCGCTGCGCACCATGCTGCTGCTCATCGCGGCACTCGGTGTGCTCGGTGCCGGATTCACCCTGCGGGAGTGGCCCTGGCTCTTCATCGTCGGCATCTGGCTCTTCATGGTGATGATGCCAGCGGTCGAGGCCGCCGAGCAGACGGTGATCCAGCGTGTGGTGCCCTATGAGACACAGGGGCGCGTCTTCGGTCTCGCGATGACGTTCGAAGCATCTGCCGCACCGATCACTTCGCTGTTGATCGCGCCGATCGCACAGTTCTGGGTGGTGCCCTACATGCAGGGCGAGCGCGGGCAGCAGCAGTGGGGATGGCTGCTCGGCGAGGGCGAGAGCCGCGGCATCGCGCTGATCTTTCTGTGCGCGGGTGTCTTCATGATTCTGATCGCGTTCGCGGCGATGCTGACGAAGACGTATCGCACGCTGGTGCGCTCGTATCAGCAGGCGGCTCCCGCGGTTCCCGAGGTTCCAGAGGTTCCAGAGGTTCCCGGGGCCGTTACCGCATCACCTAAGATTGAAGAGTGACCGCGCAGCGCATCAACCCGAGCATTCTGTCCGCCGATTTTGTGAACCTGCAGGCCGAGCTCGAGGCGATCTCGAGCGCCGACCTCGTGCACGTCGACGTGATGGACAACCACTTCGTGCCGAACCTCACGATGGGGCCGCCCATTGTCGAGCGCATCCAGGCCGTATCGCCGATCCCGCTCGACATGCACTTGATGATCTCAGACGCAGACCGCTGGGCCCCAGGCTACGCCGAGCAGGGCGCGTATTCGGTGACGTTTCACGCCGAAGCGACCGAAGACCCGGTGAAGCTCGCGCGACGCATTCGTGACATCGGCGCGCGCGCCGGCATCGCGCTGAAGCCCGGCACCGACCCTGGGCCATACCTCGAGCTGTTGCCCGAGTTCGACCAGGTGCTCGTGATGACCGTCGAGCCCGGTTTCGGCGGCCAGAAGTTCATGGCAGACATGATGCCGAAGCTGCGCCGTTTCTCAGAGGCGAAGGCGAAGAGCGGGCTCGACGTGTGGCTGCAGGTCGACGGTGGCATCACCGTCGACACGATCGGCATCGCCGCCGAGGCCGGGGCCGATACGTTCGTCGCGGGGTCGGCTGTCTACGGCGGCGTGCCCGAGCAGCGGATCGCCGAGCTGCGGCGTGCCGCAGCGAGCCATGCGCACTGACGCAGTACCCGCCGCCCGCAAACCCGATACGATTGGTCAACGTGAAGACATTCGACGAACTGTTCGCTGAGCTGAGCCAGAAGGCTGCTGAGCGACCCGAAGGCAGCGACACCGTGGCGAGGCTCGACGCCGGTGTGCATAGCATCGGCAAGAAGATCGTCGAAGAGGCAGCCGAGGTCTGGATGGCGGCTGAACATGAGAGCGATGCAGAGTGCGCTGAAGAGATCAGTCAGCTGCTCTACCATCTGCAGGTGCTCATGCTCGCCAAGGGCCTGAAGCTGCAAGACGTTTACCGATACCTCTAAGCAAAGGATCTTCACATGCTGCGCGTAGCAGTTCCGAACAAGGGTTCACTCTCAGAGATCGCGGCAGAGATGCTCGCCGAGGCCGGCTACAGCGGCCGTCGCGACAGCCGCAAGCTGGTGCATCGTGACGCCCGCAACGATGTCGAGTTTTTCTATCTGCGGCCGCGAGATATCGCCACTTACGTGGGATCGGGTGCGCTCGATGTCGGCATCACCGGTCGTGACCTGCTGCTCGATTCAGGTTCTGACGCGCGCGAGATCGCGCATCTCGACTTCGGCGATTCGACGTTCCGCTTCGCCGCTCCGGTAGGTGCGGGCTTCACCGAGCTCTCGCAGCTCGAGGGCAAGCGGGTTGCCACCAGCTACCCGAAGCTCGTCGATGACTTCTTGAGCGAGCGCGGGGTCACCGCGATCACGGTCAAGCTCGACGGCGCAGTGGAGTCTGCCGTGCAGCTCGGCGTCGCCGACGCGGTTGCAGACGTGGTCTCGACCGGGGCGACCCTCGCGACTGCGGGCCTCGAGATCTTCGGCCCGGTGATCCTCGAATCCACCGCAGTGCTGATCGGCGGCCCGAAACAGCACGAGGGCATCGCAAGGCTGCTGCGCCGCCTGCGCGGTGTGCTCGTCGCGCGCAAGTTCGTGATGGTCGAGTACGACCTCGAAGAATCGCTGTTGAGCGACGCAATCGCGATCGCCGGCGGCATCGAGTCGCCTACGGTGTCACCCCTGCGCGACAACGGCTGGGTCGCCGTGCGCGTGATGATTCCGGCAGATGAGGCCAATGAGGTAATGGATCAGCTCGCCGACATCGGCGCGCGCGCCATCCTGGTGACCGCGATCCACGCCGCACGGCTCTAACGGCGGCACGCATGTCTGTTGCCGTTCGCGTCATTCCGTGCCTCGACGTCGCCGCCGGGCGAGTCGTCAAGGGCGTCAACTTTCTGAACCTTCGCGACGCGGGTGACCCTGTCGAGCTCGCAGCGCGCTACGCCGAGCAGGGAGCCGATGAGCTGACCTTTCTCGACGTCACCGNNTCTTCATTCCGCTCACCGTCGGTGGTGGGGTGCGCAGTGACGAAGACGTGGCGAGGCTGCTCGGTGTAGGGGCAGACAAGGTCGGCGTGAACAGCGCGGCGATCGCGAGGCCCGAGTTGATCGGCGAGATTGCCGAGCGCTTCGGCTCGCAGGTGCTCGTGCTCTCGCTCGACGTAAAGCGCAGCGAGCGCATGCCCAGCGGCTTCGTGGTGACAACCCACGGTGGCCGTCGCGAGAGCGATCTCGACGCGCTCGAGTGGTGCCGAGAGGCCGTGGAGCGCGGTGCTGGTGAGCTGCTGGTGAACAGCATGGACGCCGACGGCACGCTCGCTGGCTTCGACCTCGAGCTGACCTCTCGCGTGCGCGAGCTCGCCTCGGTGCCCGTGATCGCCTCGGGCGGCGCGGGCAAACTCGAGCACTTCGCACCGGCGATCGAGGCGGGAGCCGACGCGGTGCTCGCAGCGTCAGTGTTTCACGACGGAACGTTTACCGTCGGGCAGGTCAAGCAGGCAATCGCCGAGAGCGGATTCGAGGTGCGACTGTGAGCGATCCCGCGATCCTCGACGAACTCGTCTTCGGTGCCGACGGTTTGCTGCCGGCGATCATTCAAGACGACGAGAACGGCGACGTGCTGATGCTCGCGTGGATGGACCGTGAGGCGGTGCGCCGCACGCTGACCACCGGGCGCGTAACGTTCTGGTCGCGCTCGCGTCAAGAATACTGGCGCAAGGGCGATATGTCGGGGCACCGTCAGTACGTGCGATCGGTTGCCACTGATTGCGATGCCGACACGCTGCTCGTTCGGGTGGTGCAGATTGGTGCCGCCTGCCACACCGGCACGCGCACATGCTTCGACGGGCGCGACATCGAGGCCGTTCAGGGCGAGGCTTCTGGCAACTGAGCCGAACGGTAGGCTTATCGGGTGAGCCTCACCACCACGCGCGCCGCCTTCGACGCGGCCCGATCAACCCACTCAGTGATTCCCGTATGCCGAGAGGTGTTTGCCGATGCCGACACCCCGGTGAGCATCTACCGCAAGGTGGCGGGGAGCAGGCCGGGCACGTTCTTGCTCGAGAGCGCCGAGCAGGGCGGGGTGTGGACGCGCTTCAGCTTTGTTGGTGCAGGCAGCTTCGGCGTGCTCACCGAGCGCGATGGACGCGCGCGCTGGGTGGCCGACGAGACCAAGAAAGTCGACCAGCATCGCTTGCTTGCGGGGGGTGTTGACTCGCTCGCGCCAGTCGAGGCTCTGCGCGCGGTCTTCGAGCGCTGGCAGCAGGCGCCAGCGGCGGGCCTACCGCCGCTGTCGAGCGGCTTCGTGGGCTATCTCGGCTGGGAGTCGGTGCGTCAGTTCGAGCGCCTGACGAATGGCCCGAGCGAGGGCCCCGGGCTGCCGACTCAGGGCTTCAGCTTCGTGAGCGAGCTCGTCGTGATCGACCATCGCGAGGGCAGCGTCGTGCTGCTCGCCAACGTGCTGAACGATGATCCCGCGGCCGACGCAGACGCGCTCTGGGCCGATGCGCAAAGCCGACTTGACGAACTGCAGCGCGCGCTTGCCGCGCCGGTGCCGTCGCCGCTCGGCGCGCTCGATCGCGAGGCGCTGCCCGATCCGCGTCGCATCTGGGGAGCCGACGGCTACGAGGCCGCGGTCGAGCAGGCCAAACGCTACATCGTCGACGGCGATATCTTTCAGGTGGTGCCCTCGCAGCGCTTCGACCAGGAGTGCACCGCCGATCCTCTCGATGTCTACCGGGTGCTGCGTCACCTGAACCCGAGCCCGTACCTGTACCTGCTGCAATGCGAAGATGCAGACGGCAGGCCGTTCGCGGTCGTCGGTTCGAGCCCCGAGGCGCTCGTCACGGTGCAAGAGAGTGGTCACGTCATGACGCATCCGATCGCGGGCAGCAGGCCGCGCGGTGCGACGGTAGAAGAGGATCAGCAGCACGAGCGGGAGCTGCTTGCCGATGAGAAGGAGCGCGCCGAGCACCTGATGCTCGTCGACCTCGCGCGCAACGACCTGCTGCGGGTCTGCGACCCGTCGAGCGTCGAGGTGACCGAGTTCATGCGCATCGAACGCTTCAGCCACATCATGCACATCGTTTCGACGGTCGAGGGGGTGCTGCGCGAGGGGCAGAACCCGGTTGACGCGTTGCGCGCGACGTTCCCGGCCGGCACGCTGAGCGGCGCTCCGAAGCCGCGTGCGCTGCAGATCATCGACGAGCTCGAGCCCGTGCAGCGCGGAGTGTACGGGGGAGTGGTCGGCTACTTCGGGCTCTCGGGAGCCGCCGATCTCGCGATCGCGATTCGCACCGCAACGATTCGCGACGGCGTCGCGATGGTGCAGGCGGGGGCCGGTATCGTCGCCGACTCTGTCGCCGAGCTCGAAGAGCAGGAGACGCGCAACAAGGCGGCCGCACCGCTTCGGGCTATTGCGATCGCGAACACGCTGACGGGGCTGGTGTCTCATGAATAGCAAACTCTTGCTGCTCGCCGGCATCGCACTTGCCGGGGGTGTGGCGCTGTACAGCGCGACTCAGGTCTGGGTTTCGCTCTCGCTCGCTGAGGGTGCCGCCGCGTTCAGCCAACTCGAGGTGACGGGGCAGCAGGTGAACCAATCGCTGTCGCCGGTCGCGATTGCCGCGCTTGCGTCCGCACTCGCGCTCACCATTGCGGGCAAGGCGTTTCGTCGTGTGCTCGGGGTGCTCGTGCTGCTGCTCGGCGCGGGCATTGGGGCGATCGCAATCACGGTGCTGGGCGATCCGGCCGCGGCTGCGGCAGGCCAGCTCACCGAGGCGACCGGGCTCGCAGGCTCTGCGCAGGCTGAACTCGTCACTTCGGTCGCCCTCTCGCCGATGGCAGTGCTCACACTCGTTGCCGGCGCCATGCTCGTGCTGCTCGGGGTGCTCGTGCTGCTGCTCGGCGGCCGCTGGAAGGCAGCGGGCCGCAAGTACGAGGCGGATTCGGGCAGTGCGAGACCAGCGACCGACGAGCCCGATCGCATTTCTGACTGGGAGGCGCTGAACGCCGGCGACGACCCTACGCAGTCGCCATAACTGGCATCGAGGGCGATGCCAGCGGCGTGGGCGCGAAACGCGATGCGTTTCTTCGAGCGCCCGGCCGGGCGACGACCCCAGCGAAGACTAGGGCGCGCGGCTCCCGCTGATCCCGATCTGCGGCGCGGTGATTCGCAGCGTCCGCCAAGCTCGGGATAGACTGTCAACGAACTGTTTGCCTTCAAGGAGATTCATGAGCAACCACCCCACTGATCCCGGTCACGGCGACTCGCCCGCTGCATGGACGGCCGTCGTCGTCATGCTGCTCGGCTGCGCACTCGGCACCGGCGCATTCATGATGCACCAGGCATGGCTGGTCTGGGTCGGAGTTGGCGTGGTCGTGGTCGGTGCGCTGCTCGGCTGGATTCTGGCCAAGGCAGGCTACGGCGCTCGGGGCCCGAAGTACACCCCGAAGCCAAGCAAACACTGACGTGCTCGATCAATTGCTCGCAGGATCGCTCGAAGACGCGCGAGCGAGACGAGAACTACGCACCCTCGCGGCGGTAGAAGCAGAGGCCCTTGCGCGGCCAGCTGCGCTCGATGCGCTCGAGTTTCTCGCACCCGCAGATCACATCAAAGTGATCGCTGAGGTGAAGCGAGCGAGCCCATCGCGTGGCGACCTCGCGGAGATCGCTGAGCCGCAGTCGCTGGCCGCTCAGTACGAGGCCGCTGGCGCAAGTGCCGTCAGCGTGCTGACCGAGCAGCGCAAGTTCAAAGGATCGCTCGACGATCTCGAGGCCGTGCGCAAGGCAGTGAGCATTCCGGTGCTGCGCAAAGACTTCATCGGCGAGGAGTATCAGGTGCTCGAGGCGCGCGCAGCCGGCGCCGATCTCGTGCTGCTGATCGTTGCGGCGCTACCGCAGGACACGCTTCAGAGGCTGTACACCTTCATCCGTGAGCTCGGCATGACCCCGCTCGTCGAGGCGCACAGCGCCGACGAGGTGGCGCGTGCGGTCGACCTCGGTTCGCAGCTCATCGGCGTGAACGCTCGTGATCTCACCACATTCGAACTCGACCGCGAGCTCTTCGGCCGCGTCGCGGACCAGATACCGGCCGGTGTGATTCGCGTGGCCGAGTCTGCGGTGCTCGAGGTGAGCGATGTCGAGCGGTACCGTGAGGCAGGCGCCGATGCGATCCTGGTCGGCGAAGCGCTCGTTATCGGGGGAGACCCGACGGCGACGCTGCAAAGCTTTCTGAGCGTATAGGTCGCGGCCTTCGGGCTGCAGGCGGAGATGGAAATGACAGAAGAGCAATCATCAGGGAAGACTTCGTCGCTGCGAGAGCAGCACGGCCCGTTCTTCGGCGAGTACGGTGGCAGGTTCATGCCAGAGTCGCTGATTGCGGCCATCGACGAGCTCACAGCCGCATACGACGAAGCCAAGGCAGCCCCCGAGTTTCAGGCGGAGCTGGTCGATCTGCTGCGCGACTACGCCGGTCGGCCATCACCCATCACCGAGGTGCCTCGCTTTGCCGAGCACGCGGGGGGCGCGCGCATTTTCCTGAAGCGCGAAGACCTGAACCATACCGGGTCGCACAAGATCAATAACGTGCTCGGGCAAGCGCTACTTACGAAGCGGCTGGGCAAGACGCGTGTTATCGCAGAGACCGGTGCGGGGCAGCACGGAGTCGCCACCGCGACCGCTGCTGCGCTTTTCGGTCTCGAGTGCACGATCTACATGGGCGAGGTCGACACCCAGCGTCAGGCACTGAACGTCGCGCGCATGCGCCTGCTCGGCGCCGAGGTCGTGGCGGTCACCGCGGGCTCGCGCACGCTGAAAGATGCGATCAACGAGGCATACCGTGACTGGGTTGCGAGCGTCGAGCACACGAACTACATTTTTGGCACCGCAGCTGGGCCCCACCCGTTCCCGGCGATGGTGCGCGACTTTCAGAAGATTATCTCAGAAGAGGCGCGCGCGCAGCTGCTCGTGAAAGCCGGCCGCCTGCCCGATGCCGTGATCGCCTGCGTCGGTGGCGGCTCGAATGCCATCGGCATGTTCGATGCGTTCCTCGATGACGACGGCGTGAAACTCTACGGTGTCGAAGCCGCAGGCGACGGGGTCGACACCGAGCGACACGCCGCCTCGATCGAACGCGGACGCCCGGGCGTGCTGCACGGCTCGCGCACCTACGTGCTGCAAGACGAAGACGGCCAGACCATCGAATCGCACTCCATCTCTGCAGGGCTCGACTACCCGGGCGTCGGCCCCGAACACTCGTGGCTCGCCGATATTGGGCGCGCCGACTACATTCCAGCGAGCGACGACGAGGCGATGCAGGCGCTGCGCCTGCTCAGCCAAACCGAGGGCATCATTCCCGCAATCGAATCGGCGCACGCGCTCGCGGGCGCACTGCGCGTCGGGCGCGAGCTCGGCCCGGAGGGCGTCGTGGCAGTGAGCCTTTCGGGTCGCGGCGACAAAGACATGGAGACCGCCGCCCACTACTTCGGCCTGATCGATGGGGAGAACGCGCAATGAGCGAGCAGGCTACGCCGACACAGGCATCACCCGTCGCCGCCGCGATACGTGCGGCGAAAGCCGAACGCAAGGGCGCGCTCGTCGGGTACCTCCCAGTCGGGTTTCCCGACCTCGACACGAGCGTAGAGGCAGCCATTGCGATGGCTCGCAGCGGCGCAGACGTGCTCGAATTCGGGGTTCCCTACAGCGACCCGGTCATGGACGGCCAGGTGATCCAGGAAGCAACGCAGACGGCGCTCGCGAACGGATTCAAGCTGCGCGACCTCTTCGACGCGGTGCGTCGGGTGACCGAGGCCGTCGACACGCCAGTGCTCGTCATGACCTACTTCAACCCGGTGATGCAGTACGGGGTCGATCGCTTCGCCGCCGACCTCGCGGCCGCTGGGGGCGCCGGCCTCATCACGCCAGATATCACGCCCGATGCCGCCGACGAATGGATCGCTGCGAGCAAGCGCCACGGGCTCGACCGCGTGTTTCTCGCCGCCCCGACCTCGAGCGACGAGCGCCTGCGCATGATCGCAGAGGCCGGCACCGGGTTCGTCTACACCGTCTCGACGATGGGCATCACGGGCGAGCGCAGCTCGCTCGATGCCGCCGCACGAACCCTCACCGAGCGGCTTCGCACCGCCGAGGCAGAGCTTGCCTGCGTCGGCATCGGTATCTCGACGGCTGAACACGTTGCGGCAACGCTCGACTACGCAGACGGCGCGATCGTCGGCACGGTATTCGTGCGGGCGTTGCGTGATGGGGGAGTCGAGGGGCTCGCCGCCTCCGTGCGCGAACTCGCCGCGGGCACCCAGCGATGACCCTCAATGCAGCCCGATAAGATTGACCCTACGCGTGCCTAATCGGCACTGATGTGTGTGAAAGTGCAGTTCATGGTTCTTCCTCTTCCGATGAGTATTCCCAGCCCCGACCTTCAGTTCCTGCAGATCGGCCCGCTGCGAATCTACTTCTACGCGCTGTGCATTCTGACGGGCATCGTCTGCGCGGCAATCTGGACGGGCAGCCGTCTCTCGAAGCGCGGCGGTGAGCGCGGGGCCGTGATCGACTTCACTGTCTGGTCGGTCGTGCTCGGCATTGTCGGGGCTCGCATTTACCACGTGCTCACGCACTGGGGCTTCTACTTCGCCGAGGGGCGCCAGTGGTGGAACCCATTCGAGCGCGATGCGATCTGGAACATCTGGGACGGCGGTATCGCAATTTTCGGTGCGCTCATCGGTGGCGGTATCGGAGTGTGGGTTGCCTCGCGCATCACGGGCATCAAGTTCTGGTCGTTCGCCGATGCGCTCGTGCCGGGCCTGCTGCTCGCACAGGCCTTCGGCCGCCTCGGCAACTGGTTCAACCACGAACTCTTCGGCGGCCCGACTACGCTGCCGTGGGGCCTTGAGATCGAGAGCGGCAACGCGGCGTTTCCGATCGGCCTGCCCGAAGGCACTCTCTTTCACCCAACGTTTCTCTACGAGATTCTGTGGAACCTGCTCGGCCTCGTCGTGCTGCTGTGGCTCGAGCGCAAGCTTCGCCCGCGTTGGGGTAGCTTCTTCGGCATGTACCTGATCTGGTACGGCATTGGCCGATTCTTCATCGAGGGCATGCGCGTCGATCCGAGCCTCATCTTCCTCGGCCTTCGAAGCAACCAGCTCACCGCTCTGCTCGCGGTGCTCGTGGGCATCGCCATCATTCTGGTGCAGCGCCGCCGCCACGTCGGTCTTGAGAACACGATCTACCTGCCGGGGCGTTCGAACCCCAGCGATTCGAATGAGCGCCTCACGGCGAATCCCGAAGAATACTTCCACGTACTAGAAAAGAAATAGAGCATGCGCCACGCCAAGATCGTCGCCACCTGGGGTCCTGCTGTTTCGAGCTACGACCACACACTTGAACTGATTCGTGCCGGCGTGAACGTGGCGCGGCTGAACATGTCGCACGGCGTGCACAACGTGCACGAGGGCATCTACCGCAACATTCGTCGCGCTGAGAACGAGGTCGGGCGACCGATAGCGGTGCTCGCCGACCTGCAGGGGCCGAAGATTCGCCTCGGCGTCTTCGGTGACGGCCCGCACGAGCTCGAGGTCGGTGACGAGTTTGCGATCACGACCCGCGATATCGTCGGCGACCGCACGATCTGCGGAACTACCCACAAGGGGTTGCCCGGCGACGTGCGAGTGGGTGATCCTCTGCTCATCGACGACGGCAAGGTCGGACTGCGAGCTACGCGCGTTACCGAAGATACCGTGTACACGGTGGTCGAGATTCCGGGCGCCGTGTCAAACAATAAAGGGATCAACCTGCCCGGCGTCGCGGTGAACGTGCCGGCGCTCTCTGACAAAGACGAAGACGATCTTCGCTGGGCGCTGCAGCTCGGCGTCGACTACATCGCGCTCTCATTCGTGCGCGACGCGGCTGACGTCACCCGCGTGCACGAGATCATGGCAGAAGAGGGCATCAAGCTGCCGGTGATCGCGAAGATCGAGAAGCCGCAGGCGGTCGAGAACCTTGAGAGCATCACCGATGCGTTCGACGGGATCATGGTCGCGCGCGGCGACCTGGGTGTCGAACTGCCGCTCGAGCGCGTGCCGCTCGTGCAGACCGAGGCGATCGCGATCGCACGCCGCCTCGCGAAGCCAGTGATCGTCGCAACTCAGGTGCTCGAGTCAATGATCGAGAACCCGAGGCCCACGCGCGCCGAAGCGAGCGACTGCGCCAACGCGGTGCTCGACGGTGCAGACGCAGTCATGCTCTCGGGCGAGACCAGCGTCGGGGCGTTTCCGGTGCAGGCCGTCGAGACGATGGCTCGCATTATCGAGGCAACCGAGGATCACGCGCTCGACCGCATCGAGCAGCTCACGGTGCGCCCGCGCACTCAGGGCGGCGCACTGACGCTGGCCGCGGCAGACGTCGCCGAGTTCATCGGGGCCAAGTTCATCTGCGTCTTCACCGAGTCGGGAGACACGGTGCGCCGGTTCTCGCGCCTGCGCAAGCCGATTCCGATCATCGGGTTCACTCCGAGTCGCTCGATTCGCAGGCGCATGGAGCTCACCTGGGGTGCGCAGAGCTTCGAGGTGCCGCGCGTGTTCAGCACCGATGAGATGTTCGAGCAGGTCGACAAGGTGCTGCTCGATTCTGAGCGCATCGAGATCGGTGAAAAGGTGCTCATCATCGCCGGTTCGCCTCCCGGGGTGATCGGGTCAACGAACACCCTGCGCATTCATCGAATGGGTGAGACGACCGGTCTGTTGCCAGAGGCCGGGCCTCGGAAACACACCATCGGACGCGGCCACGTTCCGCTGTAACCAAAAGTTGCAGTAGGCTTGTAAGTCTGAGCCGGATTGGCGGAATTGGCAGACGCGGCGCACTCAAAATGCGTTGCCTTCGGGCGTGGGGGTTCAAGTCCCCCATCCGGCACTCAACAAAATCTGGGACGGGGAGTAGGGTACTCAATATGACCGAACAGAACACCGCACGACGCGTAGTCGTAGCTGAAGACGAATCACTGATTCGCCTCGACATCGTCGAGACGCTTCGCGATAACGGCTTCGACGTAGTCGGCGAAGCCGGAGACGGCGAAGAGGCGGTGCGCCTGGTCGAAGAGCTTCGCCCCGACCTCGTGGTGATGGACGTGAAGATGCCGAAGCTCGATGGCATCTCGGCGGCCGAGCAGATCAACGCCTCGGGCAACATTGCTCCCGTCGTGCTGCTCACCGCGTTCAGCCAGCGCGAGCTTGTCGAGCGCGCTGCGGAAGCCGGCGCGCTCGCCTACGTGGTGAAGCCGTTCACCCCTGCCGACCTGATTCCATCGATCGAGATTGCGCTCTCGCGTTTTCAGCAGCTCGTTACTCTCGAGAACGAGGTTGCCGACCTGGCCGAGCGCTTCGAAACACGCAAGCTCGTCGACCGGGCTAAGGGCATTCTGAACGACAAGATGGGCCTATCGGAGCCCGAGGCATTCCGCTGGATTCAGAAGGCATCGATGGATCGCCGTCTCACCATGCAAGATGTCGCGAAGACGATCATCGACCAGCTGGGCGCGAAGAAAGACTAAGGCTCTTTAGTAATACGTGCACGCGAACCCGCTCATCTCGACAAGCTCGATGGGCGGGTTCGTTCGTTCATCGAGCCTGTCGAGATGAACTTGCGCCCTACTTGATCGGCTTGTAGAAGTTCGTGATGCGCACGGTCGAGCAGCGGCGCCCGTCTTCGGCGGTAATCACGATCTCGTGCACGGCCAGCGACCGACCGCTGTGAATCGGTGTGCAGACCGCTGTCACGATGCCCTCGGTCGCCGAACCCGTGTGGGTCGCGTTGATATCGATGCCAACACCGACCATACCTTCGGGTGCCAGGTAGTTCGCGTGGATCGAGCCGAGCGACTCGCCGAGCACCACGTATGCGCCTCCGTGCATGAGGCCGAACGGCTGAGTGTTGCCCTCTACGGGCATGGTGGCGACGATTCGCTCTGCTGTGCACTCCGTTACCGTGATGCCCATGCGTTCGCCGAGCGCGCCACGCCGATGACTGTTGAGATAGTCGAGGGTGTATTGAGCCTCGCGGGTGGGGGCGGTGTCTGCCATCTGATCCTCGTCTCTCATGCCGAATGTCGGCGCTCGCTTGTAGGCTAGAAACGTGTCTCAGCCTACCCTTATGATCATCGACGGCCACTCGCTCGCGTTCCGCGCGTTCTATGCACTGCCGGTCGACAGCTTTCAGACCCAGTCGGGTCAGCACACCAACGCGATTCACGGTTTCATTGCGATGCTGATCAACCTGCTCAGCAACGAGAAGCCAGACTCGCTTGCTGTCGCATTCGATATCTCGCGACACTCGTTTCGCACCGAGGAGTACCCCGAGTACAAGGGCACGCGCGGCGAGACCCCGCCCGAGTTCAAGGGCCAGGTGCCCCTGTTGCAAGAGGCGCTGCACGCGATGGGCATTCGCACCATCGAGAAAGAGAATTACGAAGCAGACGACATTCTCGCGACGCTCGCAACCCAGGGCGCAGCGGCCGACTATCGCGTGCTCGTCGTGAGCGGTGACCGTGACACGATTCAGCTGGTCGACGACAAGATCACGCTGCTCTATCCATCGAAGCAGGGCGTGAGCGAACTCACCCGCTACGACCGTGAGAAGGTGTTCGATCGCTACGGCATCAGGCCCGAGCAGTACCCAGAGATCGCGGCACTCGTGGGGGAGACGAGCGACAACCTTCCTGGTATTCCGCGGGTCGGTGAGAAGACCGCGGTGAAGTGGATCAACCAGTTCGGTTCACTCGAAGAGCTGCTCGAACGACGCGACGAGGTTACCGGCAAGGTCGGCGAAAGCCTGCGCGAGTTTGCCCACCTCGCCGAGCGCAACCGCCGGCTGAACAGGCTCGTGCGTGATGTCGAGCTCGACGTCACCCTTGACGACCTCGTGCGCGGTGATATCGACATGGCCGCAGTGCAGCAGGTGTTCGCGAAGCTCGAGTTTCGCACCCTGCTGCAGCGCGTGGGCAAACTTGCCGGTGCCGATGCTGTCGCGAGTGCAGAGCCTGCCGGTGCCGCTTCGCTCGCGCCGAGCAAGCCGGAGGCGAAGAACCTGCTCGACGAAGAGCTCGGCGATTGGCTTGAGAAGGCTGATCGCCCTGCCATCATGATCGCCGAGGGCATGGCCGGCTTCGAGGTCGGCCTAGCCACCGCTGATTCGACGGTGCTCATCAATTGGCAACCCGGTGGGCGAGACTACGCGCTTTTCGAAGCATGGCTCGCGTCAGACGCGCCGAAGGTGTGCTGGGACGCGAAGCAGCAGATGCGTCTCGCGGCAAAGGCCGGCGCGACGCTCGCCGGTGTGACCGGCGACGCCGCGGTCGCTGCCTGGTTGCTGCGCCCCACGAGCCCCGAGAAGACGCTCGCCGACGCTGCGTTCCGCTTTCTGGGCGAACAGATGCCCGAGGGCGACCCGAACCAGCTGATTCCAGACGAAGGTTCGGTCGCCGGGCCTGAGGTGCAGGCCTGGTACCTGGTGCGCGTGAACGCCGAGGCAGAGCGCCGCTTCGAGGGCCGCACTGCTTCGGTCTACACCGACATCGAGTTGCCACTGACCTCGGTGCTGCACGCGCTCGAGCAGCGCGGCGTGCAGATCGACCTGCCGCTGCTGCAGGCTCACGAGGCAGAGCTTCGCGCCAAGGTCGCAGAGCTCGAACAGCAGGCATTCGCGGCGATCGGCCGCGAGGTCAACCTGTCGTCGCCGAAGCAGCTGCAGGAGGTGCTCTTCGACGAGCTCGACATGCCCAAGACCCGCAAGACCAAGAGCGGCTACACGACCGACGCCGCAGCTCTCGCCGATCTGCAGATCAAGAATCCGCACCCCTTCCTCGACGCCCTGCTCGCTCACCGCGACGCGAACAAGCTGCGGCAGATCGTTGAGACACTGATCAAGGCGGTACAGCCCGACGGTCGCATTCACACGACGCTGCTGCAGATCGGTGCGAGCACCGGCCGGCTCGCATCGACTGACCCGAATCTGCAGAACATTCCAGTGCGCACCGAGGAGGGGCGCCGGATTCGTGAGGCGTTCATTCATGCGCCCGAATACGACACGCTGATGACCGCCGACTACTCGCAGATCGAGATGCGCATCATGGCGCACCTGTCCNNCATCATGGCGCACCTCTCGGGCGACCCCGGGCTCATCGAGGCCTTCAATGAGGGCGAAGATCTGCACCGCTTCGTCGGTGCCCGTATCTTCGGCGTCGAGCCCGAGCAGGTGACGAATGAGATGCGCGCGAAGGTGAAGGCGATGTCGTACGGCCTGGCCTACGGCCTCTCGGCGTTCGGGCTTGCGAAACAGCTGAACATCACCGGCGCAGAAGCGAAGCAGCTCATGCTTGACTACTTTGACCGCTTCGGTGGGGTGCGCGACTACCTGCGCTCCGTGGTCGAGCAGGCGAAGCAAGACATGTTCACCGAGACAATCTTCGGGCGCCGCCGTCCGTTCCCCGACCTCGCGAGCCCCAACCGGGTGCTGCGCGAGAACGCCGAGCGCGCGGCGCTGAACGCTCCGATCCAGGGCACCGCGGCAGACATCATCAAAATCGCTATGACGGGCGTCGAACGCCGAGTGAG
Source organism: Leucobacter sp. UBA1945 (assembly GCA_002336855.1). Lineage (GTDB taxonomy): Bacteria > Actinomycetota > Actinomycetes > Actinomycetales > Microbacteriaceae > Leucobacter. The sequence goes on from DDEV01000070.1 coordinate 23,397, forward strand.
CGAGGCCGGGCTGAAGTCGCGCATGCTGCTGCAGATTCACGACGAACTCATGTTCGAGGTTGCCGAAGGGGAGTGGGACACGCTCGAGGCGATCGTGCGCGAAGAGATGGGTGGCGCGGCCGAGCTGTCGGTGCCCCTCGAAGTGCATGTCGGCGGCGGGCACAACTGGAACGCAGCAGCCCACTAGCAAGGCAGCGCTTGGCGAATCAGGCCAAGACGCGATAGGGTTGAGTGTCACAACTGTGGCGACTCAACCATGTCCACGTGCGGGGCAGGTGCTCGGGCGACAGCCGGATGGCTGTTTTCTGAGTGTGTTCCGCCTGATTTCTTATCCATCCTGGAGACCATTTACATGACGAACGCAACGACCGACAAGGCAAGCAAGCAGGTCGCAATCAACGACATCGGCTCGGCCGAAGACTTCCTTGCCGCGGTCGAGAAGACTCTGAAGTTCTTCAACGACGGCGACCTCATTGAGGGCACCGTAGTGAAGATCGACCGCGACGAGGTGCTCCTCGACGTCGGTTACAAGACCG
>DDEV01000070.1:23941-34242 GCA_002336855.1 Leucobacter sp. UBA1945
GCTCAGTACGAGCGTGCTTGGGGCGATGTTGAGCGCATCAAGGAGGTTGACGGCGTCGTTGAGGGCACCGTCATCGAGGTTGTCAAGGGTGGTCTCATCGTTGACATCGGGCTCCGCGGCTTCCTGCCCGCTTCGCTCATCGAGCTGCGTCGTGTTCGCGACCTCACCCCGTACCTGGGTCAGAAGATCGAGGCCAAGATCCTCGAGCTNNTCGAGATGCGTCGCGTGCGCGACCTCCAGCCGTACGTCGGCAAGGAGATCGAGGCCAAGATCATCGAGCTCGACAAGAACCGCAACAACGTGGTGCTCTCGCGCCGCGCGCTGCTCGAAGAGACCCAGTCGGCAAGCCGTTCGTCGTTCCTCGCCGAGCTCAAGCCCGGCCAGGTGCGCAAGGGTGTCATCTCGTCGATCGTCAACTTCGGTGCGTTCGTTGACCTCGGCGGCGTCGACGGTCTCGTGCACGTCAGCGAGCTCTCGTGGAAGCACATCGAGCACGCAAGCGACGTTGTCGAGGTTGGCCAGGAAGTCACCGTCGAGGTGCTTTCGGTCGAGCTGGATCGCGAGCGTGTTTCGCTCTCGCTGAAGGCTACCCAGGAAGATCCTTGGCAGCTGTTCGCACGCACCCACGCAATTGGCCAGATTGCACCGGGTCAGGTCACCAAGCTCGTTCCGTTCGGCGCGTTCGTTCGCGTTGCAGACGGCATCGAGGGCCTCGTGCACATCTCGGAGCTGTCGGGTCAGCACGTTGAGCTCGCTGAGCAGGTCGTCAAGGCCGGCCAGGAGGTCTTCGTCAAGATCATCGACATCGATCTCGAGCGCCGCCGCATCTCGCTCAGCCTCAAGCAGGCGAACGAGGGCGTCGATCCCGAGGGTACCGAGTTCGATCCCGCGCTCTACGGCATGACCGCTGAGTACGACGAGAACGGCGAGTACAAGTACCCCGAGGGCTTCGATCCTGAGACCCAGGAGTGGAAGGAAGGCTTCGAGTCGCAGCGCGAGCAGTGGGAGCAGGAGTACGCAGCTGCTCAGGCCCGCTGGGAGTCGCACAAGAAGCAGGTCGGCGAGGCTCTCGTCGCACAGGCTGAGGCTCCGGTCGAAGAGGCCGGCGCATCGAGCTTCTCGAGCGATTCGGCTTCGGCCGGCACGCTCGCTGATGACGCCGCTCTTGCAGCGCTGAAGCAGCAGCTCGAAGGCAACTAAGCCAGAGTAACCATGAAAGCCCGGTTCCGTGAGGAACCGGGCTTTCATGCGTTCTGGGCCCCGTCGCGATGTTCGCGCGGCGTTACCTCATACGAGGATCCTCGGTCGGGTCCGTGTAGAGCTCTGGGCAGCCGCGCTCTACGGCTTCTGGTCGCAGCTCAAAATGCCATCCCTCGTTCGCGTAGATCTGGCAGATGCCGTGCTGTGCCCCGTTGTAACTGAGCCAGTAGCTTGCGTCGAAAGGGCCGATATCGACCGCGTCGCCTGAGACATGTGCGGATCGTTCTGGCGTGGCCACCCAGCGCAGCGCCTCCTCGCGCGAGCCATACTCGGCGACCGCTTCTTCGAGTAGTCGCTCTTGCAATCGCGGCGACCGCCAGCCGCTGTTGACATAGAAAGTGATGTCTTCTGCAGCTGCTTCGTTCGCGGCGGCCTGCAGCGCCTCGAGCAGGGCAGCGTTGAGCCGCGCTACTGCCGGGTGCGCGGTGTCGAACACGGTGACTTCGTTCTGGTTGAGGCTGCCGTCGGAGCCCTCCTGTGTGTCTGGAATGTCTGCGGCGAAGCCTTCATCCGCCACGGCGCCGGCGGCGTCGGGGCGAAACGCGGCGTCGACGGGTCCGAACAGGCTCGCCGCGAGCAGGCCGAGCGCGACCGCTCCTACGGTGAAGAGGCTGAGCGTGATCGTCAACCGGATGCGGCGAGACGAAGAATAGGTGCCGCGTGCGGCAATGGGCGTGTAGGTACTGCGTCTGTTCATGCGTCAAGCCAAACAAGCGTTTCGTTGCAGGAGCGTATGCACTTTTCGATATGCGCACGATATGCCGCGCTTCATAGAATGAGGTCATGCGAGTGCTGATCGTCGAAGACGAACCTCTGATGGCTGAAAGCATTCGCGCCGCACTTCGACTGGAGGCGATCGCGTCTGACATCGCGCTAGATGGGGAGCATGCACTCGAGCTTCTGAGCTATAACGACTACGACATTGCCGTGCTCGACCGCGATATTCCTGGCCCTTCAGGTGACGACGTCGCGAGGCATATTGTTGCGTCTGGACGAAAGACGCCCATTCTCATGCTCACGGCCGCTGATCGCATCGACGACAAAGCGACCGGTTTCGAGCTCGGAGCAGACGACTATCTCACGAAGCCGTTCGAGTTGCGTGAGCTCGTGCTGCGCCTGCGTGCGCTGCACCGTCGTCGTGAGAGTACGAGGCCGCCTGTGCTCGAGGTTGCAGGGCTCAGGCTCGATCCTTTCCGGCGCGAGGTGTACCGCGACGGGCGCTACGTTGCGCTCACCCGAAAGCAGTTCGCGGTGCTCGAGCTGCTCGTCGCGGCGGCGGGCGGGGTGCTCAGCGCCGAAGAACTTCTCGAAAAAGCCTGGGACGAGCATGCCGACCCGTTCACCAACGCCGTGCGCATCACTGTGTCAACGCTGCGCAAACGGCTCGGCGATCCAGCGCTGATAGAAACCGTGCCTGGGGTCGGCTATCGAATTGACGTGGCCGGAGATGGTTAGGAGGCGGGGGATCAACGCGCGAGCCAAGCTCACACTGAGCTATCTGGTGGTGCTGGTGGTCGCCGAAGCTCTGCTCTTTGCAGTGGTTTGGGTGTTTCTGCTTCGCTATGTGCCAAACCAGGCAGTGGTTTCGCCCGACGGGTTCTTTCCAGGTCGTGCGGATCTGATCAGGGCCTTCGCGCCAGCGGCGTTCTGGGCTGCTGTCGCTTCGCTCGCCTTCGGCGCGCTCGGCGGCTGGGTGCTCGCTGGCCGCATGCTTGCACCGCTCGACAGAATTACCGTAGCTACCCGCGAAGCCTCGCGCGGTTCTCTGTCGCACCGCATTGAAATGAGCGATCGAAACGACGAGTTCGGTGAGCTTGCCCACAGTTTTGACGGCATGCTCGATCGACTCGAGGCGCACGTCGAAGCCCAGCGGCGCTTCGCGGCGAACGCGTCGCACGAGCTGCGCACTCCGCTCTCCCTCACCAAGGCACTGCTCGAGGTCGCAGGCAGCGACGCTGAGATCGATACGGTCGAACTGCATGCGCGGTTGCGACAGGTGAACGATCGCGCGATCTCGCTTACCGAGGCGATGCTCACCCTGAGCCGAGCCGATGCCGGCGGTTTTGCTCATGAGAAGATCGATCTCGGGCTCGCCGCCGAAGACGCTGTAGAGACCTTGCTCTCGCTCGCAGAACGCTCGGGGGTTGAGGTGCAGCTCGAGATCGACGATACCGCTGTGCTCGGTTCATGGTCGCTGATACGACAGCTTGTCATGAACCTGCTGCACAACGCGATCGTGCACAACCTGCTCGCCGGCGGCTTCGTCCGTGTGAGGGTGTGGGCTGATGGCTGCGACGCGATACTGTGCGTCGAGAATAGCGGCGACCCGCTCAGCGACACACTACTTGCGACGATGACCGAGCCGTTTCAGCGGGCAACCGAGCGGGTGCATGCGACACAAGCCGGAGTCGGGCTCGGGCTCGCGATCGTTCAGAGCATCGTTCGGGCGCACTCGGGTGAGCTTCGCCTTGCGGCGAGAGACGGCGGCGGGCTTTCTGCGATCGTGCGGCTACCGCGCGCCACGTGAACGGGAAGTGCACGAGGCCGCACATTGTGTGATTGAGTGGTCGGTATGAAACTCGTGGCTCTGAGCGGCGGCATCGCCTCTGGCAAGTCAACCATTGCTCGCAGGCTCGCCGAGCACGGCGCGGTGCACGTCGACGCCGATCAGCTCGCCCGCGAAGCAGTCGCCGCGGGCAGCCCGGGGCTTGCCGCGATTGCGGCGCGGTTCGGTTCGGCGGTGATCGCCGCAGACGGAACACTCGACCGGGCGGCGCTCGGCAGCGTCGTGTTCGATGATGCCGAGGCGCTCGAAGCGTTGAACGCGATCGTGCACCCAGAAGTTCGCAGAATCGGGCAGCAGAGGATCGCCGCGGCGAAGGCCGCGGATCCAGACGCCATCGTGGTGTACGACGTGCCGTTGCTCGTAGAGGCGAACGTCAGTATGCCGTGGGATCTCGTGGTGATCGCCGAGGCGCCGGCCGAGTTGCGCAAACGGCGCATGATCGAGCTGCGAGGCATGTCGGCCGAGGACGCGGAGCGCCGCATCGCGAACCAGGCGAGCGATGCCGAACGGCGTGCGGTTGCCGACGTGATTATCGACACAGGTGGCAGCGAGGCATACACGCTCGAGCAGGTCGATGCACTCTGGGAGCGGCTACGGCACTCGCCTACAGGCGCCTGAACTCGCCGAACCAGTCAAGCTGCACCTGTGCGACCAGTGCGATCAGCACGTAGGTGACGAGGATCAGCACCCATGACCACGAGTACAGACCCGCGAACGCTCGCTGCACGCGCTTGGTATGCGGCACGTCGCCCACTGCGTGCGGGCGTAAGGCTCCGATCCACCACAGCGGAATCATGACCGACCAGACGACCATGCACCAGGGGCAGAGCGTGCTGATCACAAAGATGCTCTGCGAGGCGAGCCACAGGATCAGCCCGAAGCCGAAGAGCAGGCCGAGCTCGTAGAGCCACCAGAACCAGGGCGCGAAGCGCGCACCTGCAAGCAGCGCCACGCCAACGGCGATCGGTGCGACAAACGCAGTGACACCAATAATCGTGTTGCTGAAGCCGAAGATCGATCCCTGCCAGCTGTCCATGTTCGGGCCGCAGGTAACGAGCACGCTCACCGAGCAGTTCGGCACGTAGTCGGGATTCTTGAGCGTCTTGATGTACTCGGTGATGAGCTCAAACGACGCAAACCAGCCGATGAGACCCGCCACAATATTGAAGAGGGCAAAGGCCAGAGTACGGGGGCGCGCGGCGGAGGCGGTTGTCATAACGGTCATGTTAGTGGTCGTCGCTGCAAAATATCTGGCTCGCCGTGGCATAATGGAATTCGTTGCCTCGCGTCAGCACGACGCCCGGCACGACAGTCTTTCAGCCGCGCAGGTCGTGGCTTCCGATCAGCAGATGATCGGGTGCGGGGCAACCGCCTCGCGCAGCATAGAGTTTGCGGCGCATAGCCGCACATATAGAGGTAGCCGAGCAATTAGGCCCGGCTAGAGGAGTGCACCAGCAATGGTGAATGAACCCATTTCAGAAGTTGAACCGACTACCCCCGAGGTCGAGACAGAGAAGTCTGAGCTGCCACAGCTCGTGCTTCCGCTCGCGGACATGACGCCAGAAGAGCGTTTTCGCGCGACCGCGCGGCTGATCTTTCTGGCACCAGACGTGCCGCCCGTGCAGCCACGCCAGCGCCGCAGCGAGCTGCGTCAGCTCGATGACATGCTCGACCGCCAGTTCTCGCGTGGTCGTGACGGTCGTGATCGTGATGGCCGCGATCGTGACCGTGACGGTCGCGACAGCCGGGACTACCGCGAGAGTCGCGATGAGTTCGATGGGCGCGATGACGACGAGCGCGAGTCGAGCTCGAATCGCCGTCGCAGCCGCCGTCGTGGGGGTTCGGATGCGCAGGGCGATGATGAGTCGCCGCGTCGCGAGTCGCGCGTGCAGCAGCCCATCACCGAGCCGCAGCGTGTCAAAGGTTCCACTCGCCTTGAGGCGAAGAAGCAGCGCCGCCGCGATGGTCGTGAGACCGGGCGCCGTCGCCGTCTCGTGATCACCGAGAGCGAGTTTCTCGCTCGCCGCGAGTCGGTCGACCGCGAGATGATCGTGCGCACCACTGCCGATCGCATTCAGATCGGGGTGCTCGAAGACAAGGTGCTCGTCGAACACTACGTCGCCCGCTCGAGCGAGAGCTCGTTGATCGGCAACGTCTACCTCGGTCGTGTGCAGAACGTGCTTCCGAGCATGGAGGCTGCGTTCGTCGACATCGGTCGCGGCCGCAACGCCGTGCTCTACTCGGGCGAGGTCGACTGGAGCGAGTTTGAGGGTGCTTCTTCGGCTCGCAAGATCGAGAACGTGCTGAAGCCCGGCGATCAGGTGCTCGTGCAGGTCACCAAAGACCCGGTGGGTCACAAGGGGGCTCGCCTGACGAGCCAGATTTCGCTGCCCGGTCGCTTCTTGGTCTACGTGCCCGGCGGCGCAATGAACGGCATCTCGCGCAAGCTGCCCGATACCGAGCGCGCGCGCCTCAAGAAGATTCTGAAAGAGGTGCTGCCGAGCGGCGCAGGTGTGATTGTTCGCACCGCGGCCGAGGGTGCAACCGAAGACCAGGTGACCGGTGACGTGCAGCGTCTCACGCGTCAGTGGGATTCGATTCAGCAACGCGTGGCGAAGGGCGGGGGGCCGCTGCTGCTGCACTCGGAGCCCGACATGCTCATCAAGATCGTGCGAGACGTCTTCAATGAAGACTTTCACAAGCTCATCATTCAGGGTGACGACACCTACCGGGTGATCGAAGATTACCTGGCGCAGGTCGCACCCGAACTGCTCGAGCGGGTTGCTCAATACGAAGACTCGCGCGACATTTTTGATGAGTACCGCATCAACGAGCAGATCGTGAAGGCGCTCGATCGCAAGGTCTGGTTGCCCTCGGGTGGTTCGCTCGTGATCGACCGCACCGAGGCGATGACCGTTGTCGACGTGAACACCGGCAAGTTCGTCGGCTCGGGGGGCAATCTCGAAGAGACGGTGACGAAGAACAATCTCGAGGCCGCAGAAGAGATTGTGCGCCAGCTGCGTTTGCGCGACATCGGTGGCATTATCGTGATCGACTTCATCGACATGGTGCTCGAGTCGAACCGAGATCTCGTGCTGCGTCGCCTGGTGGAGTGCCTGAGCCGCGATCGAACCAAGCACCAGGTTGCCGAAGTCACCTCGCTCGGTCTCGTGCAGATGACTCGCAAGAAGCTCGGTCTCGGGTTGCTGGAGTCGTTCAGCGAGCCCTGCGACACTTGCGCAGGCCGAGGGATCATCGTGCATCACGAGCCGATTCACAAGCACCGCAGCGAGGCACCGTCGCGAGGTAACAGCAAGCGCAAGGGCGGCTCTCAGCAGCAGTCGGCGCCAGCTCAGACCCACGCCATCACCGATGAAACGCGGGGCGCCATGGCGAAGATCGCGGCCTCGACGATTCCGGGTGCCGTCGATCATGCCGAGACGGCTACCGCAGACGACGCTCAGCCCGTCGGGCAAAGCGAGGGTGCAAAGGCGCCGCGACAGCAGCGCTCGCGCGGCGATCGCGCAGAGCGTTCAGACCGCGGTGACCGCGCAGAGCGTGCGGCGAGGCAAGCTGAGCTTCAGCTGCCGCCGCTGAAGACCGAAAAGAAGCCGAACGAGACCAAGCTGAGCGCAGAAGACCTGCTCGGTTCGGTGCTCGACGCACTGCCGCCGGCCCCCGAGGCTGGCACCCGTCGCCGTACGAGTCGCAGGGTGAGTTCGGTTCCGTCGACATCGGGGGAGACCTCGTAGCCGACACGGCGCGCCGCTATTTGACCGGTTTGGTTGAATGCGGTAAAGTTGACCGTTGGTGCCGCTCGTTTTTCGGGTGGTCATGCGCGCGGCGAGAGCCAGCGTGCTCATCGGTTTCGGCGGGGTTCCGCTGGTAGCAGTAGATCGTTTCAAAGAAAAAAGGTAGACAAGTGGTTTTCGCAGTAGTGCGCACAAGCGGTCGTCAGGAGAAGGTCGAGGTTGGCTCGATCATCACCGTGAACCGTGTCTCGGGTGATGACAAGGGCAAGATCGAGCTTCCGGCTGTGCTGCTCGTCGACGGCGACAAGGTGACCACCGACCCCGCAAAGCTGGCAAAGGTGAAGGTTACCGCTGAGGTGCTTAACGACCTCCGTGGCCCGAAGATCATCATCCAGAAGTACAAGAACAAGACCGGTTACAAGAAGCGCCAGGGCCACCGTCAGGACCTGACCCGCATCAAGGTCACTGGCATCAAGTAACCCGTTTCGGGCACTTACCTAAGGAGTAGAGACTCATGGCACATAAAAAGGGCGCGAGCTCGACCCGTAACGGTCGCGACTCGAATGCACAGCGTCTTGGCGTGAAGCGCTTCGGCGGCCAGCAGGTGAACGCAGGCGAGATCATCGTTCGCCAGCGCGGCACCCACTTTCACCCCGGCGTGAACGTCGGCCGTGGCGGTGACGACACCCTGTTCGCTCTCGCAGCTGGCTCGGTGGAGTTCGGTGCAAAGGGTGGCCGCAAGGTCGTCAACATTGTCGCTGCTGCGTAAGTAGTTGACTCAGGCGAGGCGGGCTTCGGCTCGCCTTTTGCCGTTTCCGGGGGTTATCTTGGGCTGAGGCTCATGGCTTCGGAGAAAGCAGATCTGAAGAGGGGAATGCGGCGTGGTAACGTTCGTCGACCAGGTGAAGGTGCACCTGCAGGCCGGTCGCGGCGGAAACGGCTGTGTGTCGGTTCGGCGCGAGAAGTTCAAGCCGCTTGCTGGCCCCGATGGTGGCGCCGGCGGGCACGGTGGTGACATCGTCATCCTCGCCGACCCTCAAGTCACCACGCTGCTCGACTATCACCGCCGCGCGCACCGTAACGCCGAGAACGGCGGATACGGCGCCGGCGGCTATCGCGACGGCAGCGAGGGCGCCGAACTCGTGCTTCCGGTGCCCATCGGCACCGTGGTCAAGACCGAGTCCGGTCAAGTGCTCGCAGACCTGACCGAAGCAGGAACTCGCTACCTTGCAGCGAAGGGCGGCATTGGCGGCCTTGGCAACAACGCGCTCGCGAGCCCGAAACGTAAGGCTCCCGGCTTTGCGCTGCTCGGAACAGAGGGCAAGCAGGTAACGCTGACCCTTGAGCTCAAGACCATCGCAGATGTGGCGCTCGTCGGGTTTCCGTCGGCTGGCAAGTCGAGCCTGATCGCCGCGCTGAGCGCCGCTCGGCCGAAGATCGCCGACTATCCGTTCACCACGCTGCACCCGAATCTCGGTGTCGTAGAGGTGGGTGAACACCGCTTCACCGTCGCCGATGTGCCAGGGCTCATCGAGGGCGCTAGCGAGGGCAAGGGGCTCGGCCTCGACTTCTTGCGCCACGTCGAGCGCTGCAGCGCGCTGCTGCACGTGCTGGACTGTGCGACCCTCGAGCCCGGTCGTGACCCGCTCTCTGATCTCGAGGTGATTCGTCGTGAGCTCGCTGCCTACCCGGTTCCCGAAGGGCAGACGCCGCTGCTCGAGCGCCCGCAGCTCGTTGCGCTCAATAAGGTAGACGTGCCCGAGGCGCGTGAACTCGCCGACTTCGTGCGGCCCGAGCTCGAAGCGCAGGGCTATCGAGTGTTCGAGATCTCTGCAACCTCTCATGAGGGCCTGCGCCAGCTGAGCTTCGCCCTAGGAGGGCTCGTCGATACCGCGCGCGCCGAGGCCGCCATCGATATCGAGGAGTCGCCGCGTATTGTGCTGCGTCCGAAGGCTGTCAATGACAGCGGCTTTCGGGTGGCCACCGAGGGCGGCAGCTACGGCACGCTCTATCGAGTACTCGGCGAGAAGCCCGAGCGCTGGGTTGAGCAGACCGACTTCACCAACGACGAAGCGGTCGGGTACCTGGCCGATCGCCTGCAGAAGATCGGTATCGAAGATGCCCTGGTCAAGGCCGGCGCGACCGCGGGGTCGACCGTCGTCATTGGTCCGGGTGCTGGCGTGGTCTTCGATTGGGAGCCCACGGTGACGTCTGCTGCCGAGGTTCAGGTCGGTTCGCGTGGCAGCGATCCTCGTGTTGATGCTTCGGTACGACGCACCAACAAGGATCGCCGCAAGCAATATCACGACCGAATGGACGCGAAGGCCGAAGCGCGTGCCGAGCTGGAGCGTGAACGCGAAGCCGGAATGTGGAGCGAGGAGCAGTGAGCGCTGACGCGACCGCGCCCCGGTTCGCGGGCGCACGCGTGGTGGTCAAGGTCGGCTCGTCTTCGGTCAGCGGCGAGAACGCGTCGCAGATCGCCACCCTCGTCGACTCGCTCGCGCGCATGCATCGCGCGGGCAGCGAGGTGATTCTCGTATCGAGTGGTGCAATCGCGACGGGCGTGCCGTTCTTGCGCCTCGGCGAACGCCCAGAAGACCTGGCAACTCAGCAGGCCGCCGCCGCCGTGGGTCAGAATATTTTGGTGAACCGCTACCAGCGGGCCCTCACGGTGCACGAGATCATCGCGGGCCAGGTGCTGCTCACCGCCGGCGACATGGAGA
>DDEV01000070.1:34257-54861 GCA_002336855.1 Leucobacter sp. UBA1945
CCGATCATCAACGAGAACGACACCGTCGCGACGCACGAGATTCGCTTTGGAGATAACGACAGGCTCGCGGCACTCGTCGCCAAACTGGTCGGCGCCGACCATCTCGTGCTGCTCTCTGACGTCGATGCGCTCTATACGGCGCCTCCGCAGCTTCCTGGGGCGACGAGGATCGCCCATGTCGCCTATGGTGACAAGCTCGATGGGGTGCAAATCGGTGCCACGCAGTCCGGCTGGGGCACAGGGGGTGCCGCAACAAAGGTTCAGGCCGCTCGGCTTGCTGCAGACGCGGGCACCTCGGTGCTGCTCACCGAGACCCGGCTGCTCGCAGCGGTGCTTGACGGCGAGCCGCACGGAACACATTTCGAGGCGGCTCCGAAGGCCTAAGCTTGGTGCATGAGCACTGACGCATTTCTCGACAAACTCGCGCGCGCGCGAGCGGCTTCGCGCGGTTTGGCAACGGCCACCACGGCGAAAAAGAACGAGGCCCTCGCGGCGATCGCAGATGCGATCGAGGGTGCTGTTCCAGAGATCGTTGCTGCAAACGAGCTCGACCTGGCGCGCGGGCGCGAAGAACAGATCGGTGAAGGCCTGCTCGACAGGCTGCTGCTTGACGAGGCGCGGCTTCGCGGCCTCGCCGCAGCGGTGCGAGACGTCATCGGACTCGCCGATCCGGTCGGCGAGGTCGTGCGTGGCAGCACGCTCGCAAACGGGGTGCAGCTGACGCAGGTTCGGGTGCCGTTCGGTGTGGTCGGCGCAATTTACGAGGCTCGCCCCAATGTGACCGTCGATATTGCGGCGCTCGCGCTGAAAAGCGGCAACGGCGCGGTGCTGCGCGGAGGCACCGCGGCCGAGCACTCGAATCGTGTGCTGGTCGGGCTGATCCAACGCGCCATCAGCAGCACCGGCCTCGACGGCGATGTAGTGCAAACTATCGACGAGTTCGGCCGGGAAGGGGCGGCGCGCCTGATGCGGGCTCGCGGCTACATCGATGTGCTGATCCCACGCGGCTCTGCAGGGCTCATCTCTGCGGTGGTGCAAGAATCGACGGTTCCGGTCATCGAAACCGGTTCGGGACTGGTGCACGTGTTCGTCGACGCCAGCGCTGACGAGCAGAAGGCGCTCGCGATCGTCAAGAACTCGAAGACGCACCGGCCGAGTGTTTGCAACGCTGCCGAGACACTGCTCGTGCACCGCGATGCGGCCGAGCGACTGCTGCCGAAGCTCGCCACCGTACTGCTAGACGAGCATGTCGCGCTCTATGGCGACGCGCCGTCGCGCTCACTCGCCGAGGGAATCGCCGAGGCGGCTGATGAGGTGTGGTCGACTGAGCACCACGCGCTCGAAATGGGGGTCAAGGTCGTCGAATCGCTCGACGAGGCGCTGGCGCATATCGAGCGCTATTCGACCAGGCACACCGAGTCGATCGTGACCGAAGACTACGAGAATGCGCAGCGTTTTCTCGCCGAAGTCGACTCAGCCGTGGTGATGGTCAACGCTTCGACGAGGTTCACCGATGGGGGAGAGTTCGGCTTCGGGGCAGAGGTCGGCATCTCGACTCAGAAGCTGCACGCACGCGGCCCCATGGGCTTGCCCGAGCTGACCAGCACCAAGTGGCTCGTGCGCGGCAACGGCCAGATTCGGTGAGTTCGCTCGCAGCCCGCTAGACTATTGCTATTCAACCAACGTTCTCATCGCAGGGGTATTGATGTCAGTTCTCGCCACGATCGCTGTTGCAGCTGAAGAAGCGCACCATCTCAACGAGTTGTGGATGCCAGCACCGCTGTTCGGCGTGGTCATGTTTGCATTCTTCGTCGCGTGCGCCGCGGTTACCTTCAGCTTCCGCGACGTAGCAAACAGGCATGCAGAGAAGGCCGAGGCCTACGCCCGTGAGCACGGCGCCCAGCAGCACCACTAAGGCGCCAGCGGCGCAGTCGCGCCGCATCGGGGTGATGGGCGGTACCTTCGACCCCGTGCACCACGGCCACCTGGTGGCCGCGAGCGAAGTAGCTGCGAAGTTCGAGCTCGATGAGGTCATCTTCGTGCCCACCGGGCAACCCTGGCAGAAAGCCAAGGTGAGCCTGAGCGAGCACCGCTATCTGATGACCGTCATCGCTACCGCTTCGAACCCTCGCTTCACCGTGAGCCGGGTCGATATCGATCGAGACGGCCCAACTTATACGGTCGATACCCTGCGTGATTTGCGCGCTCAGTTTCCGAATGACGAGCTCTTCTTCATCTCGGGTGCCGACGCGGTCGCGCAGATCGTGAGCTGGAAAGACAAAGACGAGCTATGGGATTTGGCGCACTTCATCGGTGTGTCGCGGCCCGGGCATGAGCTCTCGCTTTCAGGATTATCGGGCAAACACGTAAGCTTGTTAGAAGTGCCTGCGCTGGCGATCTCTTCGACAGACTGTCGAAGTCGAGTGTCTCGCGGACATCCGGTCTGGTACCTGGTGCCTGACGGAGTCGTCCAATACATCGCCAAGCACCGCTTGTACACCGATGGAAGTGACTGACGCATGACTGATCAAGACGAGAGCCGCCCACTGAGCCGGCGCGAAATACGTCTGCGCGAAATGGCTGCCGCTGGAGTGGCGCCCGAAGAGACGCCAGCGCCACAAGAAGCTGTTGCTGCGGGCGACACCGCGACCGATGCCTCGGACGACATCGAGATCTCACTCTTTGACGAGACTGGCCGCCAGCGCAGCCGGCGCGAGCTGCGTGCCCTGCGCGAGCAGGCGCTTGCTGAGCGGGCTGCTGCTCAGCAAGAGGCCGCGAGTGCTGTCGAGGCTGAGCCGGAGCCCGAGCCCGAGATGGTCGAGCCGGATCCCGCTCAAGCCGAGGCCGTCGAGCCCGAGCCTGATCACGACCCAGTCGAGGTAGAGCCCGAGCCTGCTGCCGAAGAGCCTGATGCAGAAGAGGCCCAGCCGGAGCTCGTGCTGCCCGAGACCGTTGCGTTTGATGTCATCGCTGATCAGCAGCCTGAGCCCGCCAATGATTTCGCGGCGCTCCTGCATGAGATCGCTGCAGAGAACGCCTCTGCGTTGAGTGAAGCTGAAGTCTTTGCCGAGCCAGACAGGGTGCCTGAGTCCGAGACCGCGGCCAAGCCTCAGGTTCAGGCTGAGCCGGAGGTTGAGCCGGTGGCTCAGACCGAGCCCGATGTCCCAGCTGAGCCCGAGATCCAGGCTGAACCTGAGATTGAGCCAGAAGCCGCGGTCGAGGCAGAGGCAGCGCCTGCAGCGGCTGCTGAAGACTTCGAGGCTCACGACTACGCTGCTCCCGTTTCGGCTGCTCCGAGCCAGGGTTACTCGTTTCCTGACATTGCTCCGCTCGATGAGGGGCAGTCGATCTTCGACGATCCTGCACTTCAGGTCATGAATGCGCAGGGAGCACAGACGGGCCCCGACACCGGTGACGGGCGAGGCTTCGACGATCTCATCACGCGGGCGGTGGCACAGGAGGGTGCTGCGAGTTCTACTAACACCTCCGCGCTGATTCTGCCGTCCATGCCCGAGACTGACGGCCTTTCTGGGCCACTCGGCGAAACCGGTGAGCTCTTCGTGACCGGTTCGTTCGAGTTGCCGAAGTCGCTCAGCGAAACCGGTGGGCATGCCGCGCTGCACGACTCGGTCGAGGCAGATCCGCTCGATGAGCTCGGGTTCGCTGAGGCAACTCCGACCGGAATGATGGCACCCGTCTCTGCCTCGCGTGCGGTGAGCGCGCGCAGCGTGCAGGGTGCTTTCGTTGCCGAGGCAACGAAAGATAAGAGCAAGATGCCGGTGGTATTGATCGCCACCGGTGGAGTATTGGTGCTCGGCGCTGCAGGCCTGATTGTCTGGGCAGCGGCGAGCGGACTGTTTGGATGAGTGTGGAAGTAACAGATCAGACCCTTGAGAGTCTCCGTATCGCGGTGCGTGCTGCGGACAGCAAGGGAGCGACGGCTCCCGTCGCATTGAGCGTGAGCGAGCTTTTCCCGCTCGCTGACGCGTTTCTAATCGTCACGGGCAGTGTTGAGCGCAATGTGCAGGCGATCTCAGACGAGATTGAAGACGAGCTCAACCAGTCGGGTGTGCGCACGATTCGTCGCGAGGGTCGCGAGAGCGGTCGCTGGGTGCTGCTCGATTTTGGTGACCTCATCGTGCACGTGTTTCACCAGGAAGAGCGTGAGTTCTACGGGCTCGAGCGGCTCTGGAAGGACTGCCCGACGGTCGACGTCGCGGCCATGCTCGAGGTCGCCCCGAATTTGCAATCGCAAGGCTCGAATGGTGTAGAGTAGAGGGGTTGTCGGGGGAGAATTCTTCCGACTTCCACGGGTCTGTGGCGCAGTTGGTAGCGCACCTGCATGGCATGCAGGGGGTCAGGGGTTCGAATCCCCTCAGATCCACTCAGAAGAATGTTATGAGAATCGCCGGCATCGTAGATGTCGGCGATTGCTGTTTCGGCAAGGCTCAAGTCTCGACCGCATTCGTGTCGCCGCTGCGGCGACGGTGAGGCCGGCGCTGTCAGTCTGGGAGGCTGCGCTGTACCGGCGTCGAGGGCGTCCAGCTGCGTTCGTGGAGCCGTTGAGCGCCAACGAGAATCAGATCGCGTGCGAGATCTGGCTTGCGATCTACCTCATTGCCCGGGGTCTGCGCGGCGCTTCGGGGGAATAGCGCCGCGCGAACGGGGGTTCAGGGGGCGGCTTGTGTGTTGATCGGAGCTCCGAGGCTCTCGAGCACCGCGATCAGGATCGTCTGCTCGTATGCCTCGTCGATCGCCTGCATGCCAGGAAGCACTGCACGGAAGAGCATGGGCGAGTAGAGCTGATCGACCACAAAATGTACATCGGCGATCGGTTCGATCTCGCCCCGCTGCACCGCACGCTCGAGCATCTCGATCACTGCAGTTCGCTGCTGCTGAATGAATCGGGTGGAGAGGGCCTCGGCGGTGACGGGATCGCGAAAGCTTGCTTCGAGCACGAGCGGAATGAGGCCCTTCGCGAGCGGATGAGTGTACATCTCGCGCTGGGCGCGAAGAATCACCGTGAGGTCGCCGTGCAACGAGCCCGTGTCTTCGGTGGGGTCGGTTGCGAAATGAATCAGAATGACCTCGATGAAGAAATGGCCGAGCGAGGCGTAGCGGCGATAGAACGCGTCTCGCGTCGTGCCTGCCCGAGAGATGAGCTTCTGCACACTGAATTCTCGAAGCGGAATCTCATTGATGAGTTCTTCGAAGGCGCGCTCAAGATTCTGGTCGATCTCGGCGACGCGAGGGCGACCCAGGAGTTGGCTGGATTTCTTCATTACAAGATGATTGTAAGGTAAGTCACTGTCTCTGCAAATCGGGCGGGCTCACGGGCGTGCCGATGAACGCGGTCATGGCCCTGCCGCGGCTCGCGTGACTACGGCGCGCATGAGCACCGCGCGCACGAGCACGGCAACGGACCAGCCCAGCAGCGCGCCCGCGATAGTGTCACTGAGCCAGTGCACGTGCAGCGCGGTTCTGCTCCACATCATGAGGGTCACCCACGACACTGCCGCGATGATCACCCAGGCGCGGGACCGACGCGATCCGACGTGCGCGAGAGCCACCAGCGCGAGCCCGGTTGCAAGCGCCGCGGCGCCCATGGAGTGGCCAGACGGGTACGAGAACCCAGGCGGCTCGAGTAGCGCATCGAAGGGCCGTGGCCTTGCGATCAGCAGCTTGAGCAGCTCGCTGCAAGCGACACCGACCACGGCCGTCGTGGCGAGCACCACCGCGTTAACACGCGACCCGGAAACGAACAGCCACACTGCCGCGATGCCTACGCACAGCGAAACGCCGACAGCGCTTCCGGCGGCGGCGAGTGTCGCTGCGGCCGCGTAGCCCGCGCTCCCAGGATCAACTCCGATCATCGAGCGCCAATCGCTGTCGATGGCAAACGGCTCGCCGCCGTGCAGCGCGATCCAGGCCCCAACTGCGCAGACGAGGGC
This sequence comes from Leucobacter sp. UBA1945, assembly GCA_002336855.1. Classification (GTDB taxonomy): domain Bacteria; phylum Actinomycetota; class Actinomycetes; order Actinomycetales; family Microbacteriaceae; genus Leucobacter. The sequence continues at coordinate 40,209 of DDEV01000070.1, forward strand.
AAGCGCAAGAATCGCGACGGCGATCGTTGCCGGGCGCGAGGTCACTCGCGAACCGGTAGTCGCTGGGATCGATGAGGTCATGCTGACAGGTTATGCCTTGAATGCAGGTGAAGCCCGCATACTGGTGCGTATGAGAATCCTGATACTCGGGGGCACGGCGTGGGTCGGCGGTTCGATTGCTCGGGCCGCGATCGCACGAGGTCACGAGGTTACCTGTTTGGCGCGAGGATCCGGCGTGCCGGACGGCGCCGCCAGCGTTCGTGCCGACCGCGACTCGGCTGAGGCGTTCGCAGGTGTGACCTCACCAGGTACGCCGAGCTGGGATGCGGTGATCGATGTCTCCTCGAAACCGGGGCAGGTGCGCCGGGCCGCCGAGGCATTTGCGGATCGGGCTCGGCAGTACGTGTACATCTCGTCTTGCAACGCCTATGCCTCACTCTCCGAGGCCGGTATCGAAGAAACCGCTCCGTTGAACGAGGCGCTCGACGCGGACGAGATGGGTTCGGCAAGTGAGTACGGCGCGGCGAAGGTGGCCTGCGAACTCGCGGTTCTGCAAAGGTTCGGCCCGGATCGCACTACGATCATTCGTCCGGGGCTGATCGGTGGGCCGGGCGATCCCAGCGGGCGCACAAGCTACTGGCCCATGCGGTTTGCCACGCCCTCGAACGCCGACGGGCGGGTGCTCGTGCCTGAGACCGGGGCTCCAACTTCGGTGATCGATGTGCGCGACCTGGCCGACTGGACGGTCCGGCTGATCCAGCAGTTCACGACGGGCGTCTTCAACGCTTCGGGAGCGGTAATGCCGTTCAGCGAGTATCTCGCCGTCGCGAGAGCCACCGCCAGTTACCACCAAGAGACGCTCGCGGTGAGCAACGCCATGCTGACGGAGCACGGTGTGTCGCAGTGGGCCGGGCCGGGATCACTGCCGCTCTGGGTGTGCGATGCCGACGTTGCGGGCATCGGAGCGCTCTCGAACGCGAAGGCGCTCGACGCGGGGCTCGAGCTACGACCGCCCACTGAAACGATGCGCGACACCCTTGCGTGGTGCCGAGGCCGGGGGAGCGCCGTGGTGCTCGGGGCAGGGCTCACTGATGCCGAGGAGCGCGAGCTGCTTGCCGCTCTTGGGTGAGGGCCGGGAGGTAACATAGCGCGCCGATTAGGCTGAGCCCGCCTGCGGCGATCATTGCGAACGAAACCGACTGTGCTTCCGCGAACGCGGTGAGTGCGAGGAGTCCGAGACTGTAGGCTCCGCCCGAAACCATTGAATTCAGCGAGAGCACCGTGGCTCGCGTCGAGGCATCTGCTTGGCGATGCAAGAGTGTGGCATGTACCGGTCCGCTCGAGCCGTGTGTGAGGTAACACAAACCGTAGGCGAGAAGCACGCCGCCCGCACCTGTGGCGAGCCCCATGAGTGCTACGAACGCACCATTCGAGAGGCGCCCGAGGATTGCGACCCACGCGGGGCCAATCCTTCTGGCGGCCAAACCCGCTACGAACGATCCTGCGGCGAAGCAGAGCCATGCTGCTGCTGAGGCGAAGCCGAAAACGGCCGCCGCGTCGCGTTCACTGGGTAGCAGCTCGGCGAGACGCAGTGGCGTGAGGGTTTCGAAACCTATCATTGCGAGGGCCCAGAAGACTTCGACGAGAATCAGCCCCCGCAGGACTCGCGATGCCGCCGCAAGGCGCAGACCCCCGCCGGTCGCCCTGGGTATCGCCGCGAGTGTGTTCGTGAGGCGTTTCAGGCGGCGCGATTGCTCGCTCCGTGGCCGGCGAGGCTCGTGCACGAGTGTGAAACTCAGTGCGGTGTAACAGGCGTAGCAGGCGATCGCTACGAAGACAGGGAGGGTGAGTGCCGAGAGCTGCGGAAATGGATTCCACGCGACAAGCAATCCGCCTACGAGCGCCCCGAAAGCGATGGTCACGCCGAGGGCTGTGCCCGCTTGGGCGAGGGGCCGGGCAATATCTGCCTGCGGGTCGTGCGCGTGCACCGTGTCCACAAACCACGACTCGAGAGAGCCTGATTCAAGTGCCCGAAATACGCCCTGCACAACGAACGAGACGGCGAATATCCAGTACTCATCAGCGACGACGAATAGGGTGGACGCCAACACTGCGAGAGTTCCGCCTGCGACGAGGAGGGGGCGGCGCCCGATAGTGTCTGAGAGTGCGCCGCTGGGAAGCTCGAGGCCCAGCACAATGAAGCCCTGGATCGCCAACAGCGTGCCGATCTCGAAGGTAGAGAGCCCGCGTTCTGCAGGCAACAGGATCGTCGAGGTGAACATGACTCCGACCGGAAACCAGCGAATGCAGGTCAACCAGACGAGGCGACGCTCCGCCGATTGTTGCGAGATCACGATGGCATCGGAGGAGTCAGATCGAGTGGGATCGCCTGGGTGATGAAGAGTACTTTTCTCGAGCTTGCCGGGTCGTCGGCTTTTTTATACTTCTGGGCGAGGGCCTCGAACTCTGCGTGAAAATTCGCGAGTCGTTCAGGTGAGACCTCAAGTATGACGTCACTGAAGCCGAGCCGATCGGTCCACTCGCTCGGCCATTCGTGCTCGGCATCAAGCCAACGTTCGGTCTGTGCGGCGTATTGGCTGAGATAGTTTCGTCGCAGCCAGTCAAGCGAAGCACTTGCATCTGGATCTTCTGAAAAGTCTGAGTTCTGCCAGGAGTGAGACGCGGTGCTTGCCTTCCACACTCGGCGCTTGCCGACTCCCTCGCCGCTATCTTCTACCAAGGCGACGCCCTCGAGCTCGCGCAGGTGATAGCTCGTCGCACCTGTGTTGGTGTCGAGCTTTGCGGCGAGCTCCGTGGCTGTCGCTGGCCCGTTCACGCGTAGCTCGGTCAAGAGGCGTGAACGCAGGGGATGGGCGAGCACACGAAGCGCACGCTTGTCGAGCCGAAGATCGCTGGCGGCATTGGGATCGTTCATGCAGGCAATTGTGCCATGCATAATTTCTATGCACAACTATTGTGCATGGAAGACGACCTAGCGAACCTGCGACACCTCGAAGGTGTGCTTCGGCGAAACGTAGGCCTCCTGCGACTCAATGAGCTGCAGTTCACGCTCGCCAGAATTCAGCGTGTTCTCGAGCAACTCGAACACGCTGGCGGCAGTGCGGCCGAGTGCGCTCGCCGCATCGCCCGATCCTCGCAGCTGCGCAGAAAACAGTGCTGCAGTGACGTCGCCCGAGCCGTTCGCCTTGAACGGAAGCTGGGGAGTCTGCACGATCCAGGTACCGTCGGGAGTGACTGCGAGCATTTCGATCGTGCCCTCAGGGCGATCGGGGCGCAACACACTCGTGACCAGTACGGTCTGCGGGCCGTTCTGACGAATGAGATCGACCGATGCCAGTGTCTCGTCGATCGTGTGCGGATCGGTGCCGGTGAGAAAACCGAGTTCGAACTGATTCGGCGTGATCAGGTCTGCCGCCGGCACGACGCGATCGCGAATCAGCGACTGCACCTCGGGCGCGACAAAGCAGCCAGACGATGCACTGCCGAGCACAGGGTCGCAGGCGTAGACGGCCTCGGGGTTGCGTGCTTTCACGAGCGCCACGGCGTCGAGAATTGCGTCGCCGATGTCGTTGCCTCCTTGATAGCCGCTGAGCACGAGCTGCACGTCGTCAAGACCGCCGCGGGCATCGATGCCGCGCACCACGTCGCGCACATTGTCGCCGGTGAGCAGCGGACCGCCCCATTCGCCATAACCGGTGTGGTTCGAGAACATTACGGTATAGATCGGCATGACCTCGTGGCCGATGCGCTGCAGCGGGAATACCGCGGCAGAGTTGCCGACGTGACCGTACGAGACCGAGCTTTGAATCGAAAGAATCCGCATCGTCCGATCATCTCACCCGCGGTGCGAAATGAACCAAAGGCGCGAGGCGCACGATGCAAAACGGTCCACCGGATAGGGTGAACACGTCGCTACGATTCGCAGTAGCCCCGCTTGCACAACGAAAGGTGCGTTTCATGAACGACTCGGTACTCTGCGAGGTTGCAGACGGCATCGCCCGCATTACCCTGAATCGCCCCGCCAGCCTGAACGCATTCAACGAAGAAACCGCAGAAGCCTGGGCCCGGGTCACCACCGAGACGGTGACGCGCGATGACGTGCGGGTGATCCTGCTTTCTGGCAATGGCCGGGCATTTTGCGCGGGCGGTGACGTTCGCTCGATGGCCGTTGGCGGTTTTAGCGAGGATCGCATCTTCGAACTGGCGCAGCAGATCAATCAGGGGCAGCTTGCACTTCTTGAATCCGCCGTTCCCGTGGTCGCAGCGGCGCACGGAACGACCGCGGGCGGTGGGCTCGGCATTCTGCTGAACAGCGACTATGCGATCGTGGGCGAGAGTTCAAAGATCGGCAGCATCTACGCGAAGCTCGGCTTGACCCCTGATCTCACGGTTCCGGCGCTGCTCGCCCGGGCGATCGGTGAGCGCCGCGCGATGCAGCTCGTGCTGCAGGACCGAATGCTGAGCGCCGCAGAGGCCCTCGACTGGGGCCTGGTCGCCGAGGTGGTGCCTGACGATCAGGTGCTCGAGCGTGCCGAGCAGCTCGCGCGTTTCATTGCCGACAACGCCCCCGAGGCACGGGGCCAGGCAAAACGGCTGGTGCGAGCGACGTATGGGCGCAGCTTTGCAGAGACGCTCGAAGACGAGGGGCGCACCATCGGGCGCGCACTTGCGGGCAACGAAGCGCCAGGCCTCATCTCAACGTTCATCGGCGGCTAGAGCGAAGCGAGAAACTGCTCGTAGTCTGACCGCGAACGATCTGCATAGGCATAGCCCCATTCGAGTAGAGCCTGAGCTGCGACGCGACCGTTGCCGAGGTATCCGCTGATGAGCGCGGCCCGCGGCGACTGGCTGTGCGCGCGGGCAAGCGTGACTCCGCAGGCCTGGGCGTACACCTTGAACGGTCCGTCATCAAGTGTGTCGGCATCGATGCCGCCCTTCATATCGTGAAATTGGCGCACGTAGAAGTCGGCGCCGTCGTGCCTGAGATATCCGAGAAACGGGTCAGACACGGCCTGCAGTACCCGCTGCATCGACACGACTCGGGCACCCTCGCCGTGACGCGCGACCCCGTCTCGCAATATCCGCGGCTGTGTGATGCCGCCGTATTGCTCGAGCACGCTCTTACCCGCTTCCTTCCCCTGCAGCAGCAGTGCGTTGCCGTCGCCGTCTTGCAGCAGGTTCAGCGTGCAGCGCGTGCCGACGCTTCCCACGCCCACCACGCGCCGAACAATGTTGACCACCTCGTAGTGCCGCAGCAGTTGATGAATATCGAAGTTGGTGTTTTCGAGGTAGTGCTCCATCAGGTGCCGCATCTGCTGCAGGGTCGCGTCGGCCACCTGGCTGAGGGTGGGTGGTTGCAGCACAAAACGCATGTGCCCGTTCTCCTCGGTCACCGTGAGCTTCTTGACCGAGCGCTCGCCGGTGCGCCGGCGGGCGTGTTTGATCGCCTTGCGCAATACCCGTTGAGCGTCGTTCGGCAATGTGGCGACGCCAGCATCGGCGTCGATGTGGGTGTAGTAGCGCTCAGTGGGCGAGAGGCCGAGGTTTGCGCGAAGGGTGTGCGCGTAGGCGCGCACCGTGGCAAGCGCAGCGGTGTCGACGACATCTTGGTTGCGGCTCGTTGCTTGGCCCGCGATGATTACGCTTGCCACCAGCCGCTTGACGTCCCACTCCCACGGAGCCCAGGCTGCCTCGTCGAAATCGTTGAGGTCGAAGACGAGGCTTCGCTGCGGCGAGGCGTAGAAGCCGAAGTTCGAGACGTGCGCGTCGCCGCACGATGGCACCAGAATGTCAGTGTGCACATCAGCTGCGAGGTCGGCGGCCATCAGCGCCGCGGTACCGCGGTAGAAGGTGAACGGGCTCTGCGACATACGTTCGTTGCGCAGCGGAATGAGGTCTTGCAGCCGCGTCGAGTTTTGTTCGGCGAGGATCTCGAGTGGCCGCCTGTCGTGGTGGCTCAGCGCGCTGAGCTGTCTGCGGGGCATGCGCTTTCGCAGTGCCCGCCCCGCCGCGAGGCTTTGCGTCGATGAGGGAGGGAGCTTCGGGCGCGCGTTCGCGGACGCCGATTCGGCGGTATGCGCAGAAGAGTCTGTCATGCGCTCATTGTGGCAGCTATGTCAAGATGGGGGAATGGCGAATACAGGTGCGGGGCGGTACGCGCCGAGCCCCTCAGGTCGTTTGCATCTCGGTAACCTGCGCACCGCAATGGTCGCCTGGCTGTTTGCGCGCAGCACCGGCAGGCGATTCTTGATGCGCATCGAAGACGTCGACAGGAGCAGAGATGCGGGCGTCGCGGGCGAGCAGCTCGCCGAGCTCGCAGCGATCGGCATTGACTGGGACGGCGATCCGGTCGTGCAGACCGAGCGTCGAGCGGCGCACGACGCTGCGATCGCGCAGCTCGCTTCGCGCGGTCTCGTCTACGAGTGCACCTGCACTCGGCGAGAGATTCTCGAGGCCCCGAGCGCCCCGCACGCCGCCCCGGGCGCTTACCCCGGCACGTGCCGCACTCGCACCGAACAGGAGCGAGCAGGCGCCCGTGCCGCAATCGCGCCGCGTCTCCCAGCGCTGCGACTTCGCAGCGAGGTTACCGAACTGTCTTTCGAAGACGTGCTGCTCGGCAAGGTGACCGCCTCGATCGATGATTTCGTATTGAAGCGCGGTGACGGAGCAATCGCCTACAACCTTGCGGTGGTCGTCGATGACGCCGACATGGGGGTCGACCAGGTGGTGCGGGGTGACGATCTCGCGTCGTCGACACCGAGGCAGATGCTGCTGCAGCGCCTGCTCGGCCTGCCCACACCTATGTACGCGCACGTGCCGCTCGTGCTCGGGCCGAGCAGTGCCCGCCTCGCGAAGCGAGACGGTGCGGTGACGCTCGAAGATCTCGCCGAGCAGGGGGTCTCGGCAGAATCGGTGCGCGACGAACTCGCGGCGTCGCTCGGCCTTTCGCAGCCAGGGGAATCGCTCAGCATGGCTGAACTGCTCGAGCGATTCGACCCTCAACGGCTACCGCGCGAAGCTTGGGTTTGGAGTGGTGCTATTTTTTGAGCGCGCGAATCAGTCGGGTGAGGGCGTGGCCCGCGACGAGCACGAAGGGAATACCGACCGCGATGAGCGCAATCGTGTTCGGCTCGAAGCGGGTGTATCCGTCGCGAGTGACGTAAGCACCCGTCGGGCAAGCGAAGCCGCCGCCCCCGGCGCCTGAGCCCTCGCCCTGATCCGAGGCGCCGGCCTCGCCTGCTCCGAAGCCATACCCTGCGATTGCGACGGGCACGATGGTGGTGCCGTCGAGTTCGACCGGGTCGCCATAGGCGGCGTGCACTCCGACAGAGGTGACGGTATCTGCGATCTGCTTCGTGATGCTAGCCATGCGAGTTAGTCTACGCTCTTCACCGCGCCCGGTTCTGGGCGTTTCGCGACAATGTTGTCGCCCGAAGACTCGTGCCTGAGTCGACGGATCACCCACGGCACGAGATGCTCTTTCGCCCAGACCACATCTTCTTTGCGTGCCTGGCGCCAGTTCTGTTGTGGCAGCGGCGGGGGATCGAGAGGCTTCAAGTCGTTCGGCACGTTCAAGGCCGCGAGCGCGGTGCGAGCGATCGTGTGGTGGCCGAGCGAGTTGAGGTGCAGCCGGTCGTCGGACCAATAACGCGAGTCCTGCAACTCTTCGACTGCCCACTGATCCACCACCACGCAGTCGTGGCGCTGCGCCACCTTGCGCACATTCTCGTTATAGATCGCCACCTTGCCGCGAATCGAGCGGAAGACTGGCTGGAAGGCAACGTCGACGCCGGTGAACACCATTACGGTCGCGCCGGTTTCGCGCAGCTTGCGCAGCAGGTAGTCGAGTTGCACCGCGACGGCATCGGGATCGGCGCCGGGTCGGATCACGTCATTGCCGCCAGCGCAGACGCTCACCAGGTCTGGCCGCAGATCGATCGCCGCCTCAAGCTGCTCGTCCGTGATCTGTCGAATCAGCTTGCCGCGAACGGCAAGGTTCGCATAGGCCAAATCGCTGTTGTGCTCGGCCAGCACCTCGGCGAAGCGATCTGCCCAGCCGCGCAGCCCGCCCGGGCTATCAGCCTCGGGGTCTCCGACTCCCTCGGTGAACGAGTCGCCGATAGCGACAAATCTCGACCAGGGAAGCTCGGTTCTCTCATCCGACACGGCGCGCTCCTCTTCGTAACTTCGACTCTCTCATGCGCAACGACTAGTCTAGAGCGTCGTGATCGAGTCTGACCCAGCCCTGCACCTGCCGGGCACGAGTGCAGCCGAACACCTCCCTCCCGCGTACCCTGATCGCGCCGCCCGCGGTACGGCAGGTACCCTGCGCGCTTGGCAGGAAGAAGCGATCGGGCGCTACCTCGAGAAGCAGCCTCGCGACTTTCTCGTGTCCGCGACGCCGGGCGCGGGCAAAACGACGTTTGCGCTGAGGCTTGCCGCGATCCTGCGCGCCAACCATACGGTCACTCAGATTGTTGTGGTCGCGCCGACCGAGCACTTGAAGACCCAGTGGGCCGATGCCGCGGCGCGTGGCGGCATTCACCTGAACCCTCGCTACTCGAACAGCGATGGCACGGCCTATGGCCGGCGTTTTCACGGTGTGGTGGTGACTTATGCGCAGGTCGCGATGAAGCCCGTGCAGCATCGCCTCTTGACCGAGCGTGAAGATACGCTCGTCATTCTCGACGAGGTGCATCACGGTGGCGACGCACTCAGCTGGGGCGACGCCATTCGCGAGGCCTACGGCACCGCGAAACGTAGACTCTCGCTCACTGGCACCCCGTTCCGTTCAGATGACGCGCCCATCCCGTTCGTCGACTACGTGCTGCAGCCAGATGGCAGCAAGGTTTCGGCAACCGATTACGGATACGGATACGACCGTGCGCTCGAAGACGGCGTCGTGCGGCCGGTCATCTTCATGGTCTATGCGGGCGAGATGCGTTGGCAGACGTCTGCGGGCGAAGAGATGCAGGCGCGCCTTGGCGAGGGCAACACCAAAGACATCACCGCGCAGGCCTGGCGCACCGCGTTAGACCCGGCAGGCCAGTGGATTTCAAAGGTGCTGCGCGCAGCTGATAGGCGACTCTCGGAAGTGCGCGTGAATATTCCAGACGCCGGCGCGCTCGTGATCGCGACCGACCACGCGGCTGCGAAGGCGTACGCCGCCCAGCTCGAAGAGATCACCGGGGAGCGCGTCGCGCTGATCCTGTCAGACGACGCCGGGTCGAGCGAAAGGATCGACGAGTACTCGAGGGGCGACAGCCGCTGGATGGTGGCCGTTCGCATGGTGTCAGAGGGCGTCGACGTGCCCCGACTCGCGGTCGGAGTCTACGCGACCAGCTCGTCGACTCCGCTCTTCTTCGCCCAGGCGATCGGGCGCTTCGTGCGCCTGCGACGTAAGGGCGAGGTTGCCTCGGTGTTCATTCCGAACGTGCCGACCCTCATGCAGCTCGCAGCCGAGCTCGAGAAGCAGCGCGGCCACGTGCTCGAGGGCCCGAAGAGCGCCGAAGAGATGTGGGACGCCGAGGCCGCGATCATGGCCGAGGCCGAGCGCGAGGATCGCGCCTCGGAGGAACTCACGGGGGAGTTCAAGTACGAGGCGCTTGCCTCGGACGCCCACTTCGACCGGGCGCTCTTCGACGGTGCCGAGTTCGGCGGTTATGCCGAGGTCGAGAGCGAAGAAGAACTCGACTTTCTCGGGCTGCCCGGCCTGCTCGAACCGCACGAGGTCAAAACGCTCCTGCTGCAACGGCAGGCGAGGCAAGCGAAGCGTTCAGCCGCCAAGCAAGGCATTCTCGAGCACGCCCCCGAGAAGTCAGAGGCGCCGCAGGCGCTGCACCGCACACTAGGCGAGCAGCGCAAACTGCTGAACAGCCTCGTAGGCATGTACTCGCGCGTCAGCGGCGACCCGCACGCCTCCATTCACACCGAATTGCGGCGCGTCTGCGGCGGCCCCGCCGTAGCGCAAGCGAGCGTGACTCAGCTGCAGCAGCGCATCGAGTTACTGCGTCGACGCCTCGGCAGCTGACGCTTCTCGCCTGTTCGGCGGGTCTAGGCTGTCAGCATGGCGAAGAAGCACTCCGGCGCGCAGGGTTCGACACCGGCAACCGTCGCCCTTGCGAAGCTAGGTATCGACTTCGAGGCGAGAAACTACCAGCACGACCCCTCCGTGACTGACTTCGGCCGCGAGGCTGCCGACGCGCTTGGCGTGCCCGCCGAGCGCGTGTTCAAGACGCTGCTCGCAGACGCCGACGGCTCTCTCGTGGTCGGCATCGTGCCAGTGGCGGGAAAGCTCGATCTGAAGGCGCTCGCCGCCGCCGTCGGGGCACGAAAAGCGGCGATGGCCGATCCCACGCTTGCGGAGCGAAAAACCGGCTACGTCATCGGCGGGATCAGCCCCATCGGACAGCGCACGAGGCTTCGCACCGTGCTCGATGAGTCGGCGCTCAGCTACGAGACCGTGCTCGTCTCCGGGGGTCGACGCGGATTCGATATCGAACTCGCCCCAGCAGGCCTTCTGCGGGCCACTGAGGGATCTACGGCGGCCATCGCCCGCAACTGATCGCAAGTGACTGCTCAGGCGGTCTGGCCCCGGTGCCTACCCTCAGCGATCTCTTCGACGAGCTTCGCGTTGAACGCGGGCAGGTCGGCGGGTGTGCGGCTTGTGACGAGCCCCTGATCGACCACGACCTCCTCATCAACCCACGTCGCGCCTGCGTTGCGCAGATCTGTCTTGAGACTCGGATACGAGGTCACCTTACGGCCGCGCAGCACATCTGCGTCGGCGAGGATCCAACCACCGTGACAGATCGCGGCGACCGGCTTGTGCTGGTCGAAGAATGATCGAACGAGCGCTACCGCATGCTCGTCGAGGCGCAAAGTGTCGCCATTGTGCACCCCTCCAGGCAAGATCAGGGCGTCATAATCTTCGGCGCTGGCCCCAGCGGTATCGCGGCTTACGATCATCTCGTAGCCGTGCTCGCCGCGAATCGTGCCGGTGTGCGTCGAGACCACTTCTACCTCGGCGCCATGCTCTCGAACCGCGCGCAGCGGCTCGGTAAGTTCTGAATCCTCGAAGCCGTTGGTCGCGACGATCGCCACTCGTTTCTCAGAAAGTTTCGACATGTGATGCTCCTTGCCTGTGCCTTTTCTCTTCACCAGCCAAGCGCGAATCATTCACCTGCGGCACCCCGTTGCGTGCCGCAGGGATCCCAGCTAAAGTCTGGGCTGCTCGGCGGCGGCAGGTAGACTCGCCACAAATGAGTAGACTCCGGGTACATAGAGCATTCGCACTTCGCTACGACGACGGGTTTCGTGGCTTAGTTTCTCTTCTCGGATCGGCGCCGCCGATCGTCGCGGCGATCCTTTTCATGCAATTCAACGATCAGCGTTTCTTCACGAACGCGGTGCTCATCTTCGCGGCGCTTTGCGCATCGTTCACGCTGTTCTTCGTGATTTACATGATCTGGACCCATCGTGTCTTTGCTCGCGGCGACCGGGCAGAGCTGATGCAGATCGCAAGGCTTCAGCACCGCCAGGGGGCAAGCGGGATCTCGCGCGCCATCGGCATGAAGACCGCCGAAGACTGGGCAATGTCGGCCGCGCTGACTGCACTCATGGTCTCGGGGGCTGCCGCGATTCTGGGCGCGCGTGAGGGGGGTTTCTGGTTGCCTCTGCTCGTGCTGTTCACCGTGGCAATGGCCTGGGCTACAGTCGCATATGCGTTTGCACTGCGCTACTTTCGACTGCATGCCGCGGGTGAGACGATCGACTTCGATATCGCAGAGGAGCCCATCTTCGTCGATTTTCTCTCGATGGCCATCATGGTCTCGGCAGTCGCGGCGACGTCGGCTGGCACGCCCCGCACCCGGCCCGGCCTCACGACGATGCGCACGCAAACGTACATCTCGTTCGCATTCAACGCCATCGTGGTCGCTATGGCGGTATCGCTCATCACCAGCCTCATTGTTGCGGCAGGGGAGTAGGGCGTAACGGTTAGACTGCCCCTATCGAAGCTACGAGGAGGTAGCCATGCAGCTTCTGAAGGAACAGCTTGCGGCCACCGGAGGCGAGAGCCTCTCGACGGTGTGGTGGGTCGGAGCGGGCCTGCTTGTGGTTGGTGTAGCGATTGCTGTCATTGCGATGCTGAGAAAGCGAAACGGCTCAAACGCTGACACGGCAGCGTTTGAGCACGATTCGACAGATTCTCCGGGGAGCTCACTCGAGGGGCAGGTCGTTCCGCCCGCGTCGGGTCATCATGAAGATGAGCCCAAGTAGCACGACCACGCCCCCGGCGATCATCAAGATGTAGCCGATGAGGTCGAGGTTGACGTACTCAACGTCGACGTTGACGGCGAAGACAAGGATCGCGCCGATAACGAGCAAAACAATTCCGGTACCTATGGTCATGATTGGCCTCCTTTGGTCGTCTCATTGTGGCGGGAGCGATCGGTGAGTCGAAACCCGTTGACTCGTGGCGGTCCGGACGCTATAAGCAGCCTCAGTTCAGCAGCGGAATGGCGAGGTTGAGGGACGCGGCGAAGAGCAGCCAGGCAAGGTAGGGAACCATCAGAAATGCGGCGATCCTTGACCACGCAACCGCGCCGAGCCCGAACCAGATGACCGTGATGATCAGCGTCAGAATGATGACGAACGCCGCCCACCAGGCAGCTGGGCCCGCAACCGGGTAGCCGGCGAAAAATACCGGCGTCCAGAGCCCGTTGAGCACGAGCTGAGCGGCGTAGAGTGCGAGCAGGCCCGTTGCGGCATTCTTTCTCTGGGCTCGAAACCCTGCACGCCACACCAGCCAGCCTGAGAGGGCGATGATCAGGTACAGCACGGACCACACTGGCCCGAACACCCAATTTGGCGGGCTCCACGGGGCCTTCTGCGCTCCCGCGTACCATCCGTCGACCTCCGAAAAGGTAGCGGCGGATCCACCGATTGCGATGAGGGCGACAGCAGCGAGCAGCAGAACCGCAATCGCGAGTTTTCTGGCAAGTGACGGGCGTTCAGTGTCTGGCTGCACGGTTGCGATCCTCATGCCTTGAGACGCTAGCAATGGTCAGCCCAGGGCGTGAGGGGGTGTTCGTGCACCGAGAGAGATGATACGAGACTTTGGTGGGCGATACCGGACTCGAACCGATGACCTCTTCCGTGTGAAGGAAGCGCGCTACCAACTGCGCCAATCGCCCGCGTGACTCACATATGCTGTGATGCCAACCTCAACGATGTTACACGATTTCTGAGGTGCAGGTGACCACTCCGCACCGCCACTCACGACACGCCGTGAAACCGTCGCTATACCTCGCCGGTAGGCGCCGGCGCTGGGGGAGCGAGTGCACTGTCGAGCTGCTGCTCGAGTTCATGATTGAGTTCGCTGAGTTCGAGCAGTTCGGTTCGCATCTGCTCATAGCGGTCGATATCTGCGTTGAGACTGCGCATCTCGGCACCGAGCGCATCCCGTCGTGAGTAGAAATCATCGCGGAGTCGGTAGAACTCATCGGGGTCACTTGAAAACTCGAACGCGTCGTTGCGCGCAACGAAAGCAGCCCACTCGCTGTTGAACTGCTCGACAGCGGCATCGTAGGCGGCGCTGCGTGCCTCGACGTCGCTTCGCAGGGACGCCATCTCGGTTTCGAGCTCCGAGGCACGCTGCTTCAACTGGTTGAAGACCGCGTGATAGTTGTCGAAGTGGTCGAGAATTGCGCCTCGGTCCTTGAACCAAGTCGCGTAGTGCTGTTCGAGCCACTCGGGAAGTTCTCGTTGTTCGGTGCCGAGCACGGAGTGCAATTCGTTCGCGAATGCAGTCTTCGAAAGTCCGGAATAGACCGACATGCGTTCTTTGAGCTCAGGGTTTTCTGGCGCAAGTTCGTCGTACAGTGCGTTGAGCTTGCGCGTCAGCGAGGATCTTTCACCGTCGCCGATGCGTGCGAAAGCCGCATGCAGCAGTTCGTGTGCCGCTGTGACCTCGACAATGCCATCGAGGCGCTCATCGGTGATCTGGAAGAGGTGAATACGGCCGCTGGTGTAGCAGCCAAGAATGTGGCCGTCTTCTGAATGGTCCACGTTTGCGCACTGCTGATTGAAGTTCTGGCTCGCATCGAGCGTGGGGGCCGATGCCCAGAATATTCGGTGGCCGGCCTCGGTGAGATGCAGGTCGGTCGTCAAGGTTTCGATCTGAGCTGTCGGCTCGAAACGTTGCGCTGCAAAATGGTCGTTGATCTGCTGCCGGTTGAGATAGGCGAAGACGCCACCGATGAGCAAGGCAGCCAGAAGTAGGCAGGTGAGAACTCGTGAAGTAATTTTCTTCGCCGACGCAGCCATGTACTCCAGTATTGGGTGCTTCGAGTTGTGAACTCGGCCAAACTCACCGGAACGTTACCGAAATGGGTTGTTATTATGCGGAACACGCCGTGATGCAGGCTCGATTTGCGACGCCTCCCAAAGTTCCCCTATAGTCATTCAAGTACACGGCAACGTGAACATGCGGATGTAGCGCAGTTGGTAGCGCATCACCTTGCCAAGGTGAGGGTCGCGAGTTCGAGTCTCGTCATCCGCTCCAGTGGCCCGATTAGTTCGGGCCGCTTGTGGTGTCAACCACTCCGGTGGCGTGGCCGAGAGGCGAGGC
>DDEV01000070.1:54867-61502 GCA_002336855.1 Leucobacter sp. UBA1945
CAAATCCCGTCTCCACCTCGGGCGGCTGGCGCAGCGGTAGCGCGCTTCCCTGACACGGAAGAGGTCACTGGTTCGATCCCAGTATCGCGCACTCACAAGGCCCCCGGCTTCGCCGGGGGCCTTTCTCGTCTCGTATCGATACCGCGGTCGCCTTCTCGCAGTGCAAGAATGGGCCGATGACTGAGCAAGCAAATACCTGGGGCATAGACGATCTGGATGGACTCACGAGCACGATCGTCGCGATCACTATCGGTCCTTGGGACGTCATGGTCGGTGGCGGGCCCGACCGGTTTATCATCACGGCGACGACCGATGCCGGGCAGCGCGTCGCCAACGCATTGAGTGGTGCCCCAGCGAGCGCAGAGGAAGACACCGTGGAGCTTACGGTCGGTGGACAAACCGTGGACTACCCAAGTGAGTACGCTCTCACTCGAGGCGAGGTTGACGCAGCGATCAGGGATCTCAGGGCATCGCATTTCCCTGCGGATCGTTGGGAAATTCTCTGTTAACGAACGACGCGGGCGACTATCTCGCGGTCGTTGGCGCTAGAGGGCGAGCTCGTACCCCTGCATGGGATACCCGGCAAGCGGATGCGGTACGGCCGCGCCCGCAGACACGAATCCGGCTCGAGTGTATAGCTCGATCGCACGCGCGTTGATATCTCTCACCTCGAGCAACAGCGTTGCGAATCCCTGCAGGCGTGAGTGGGAAATCGCGTCGTCGAGCAGCGCGCTTCCGACTCCCCGTCCAGCTCCGTCCGGGTCGACCGCGAGATAGCGAAGCAGCGCGGCCGTCGGGCGCGAAGGCACGGCCTCGACAAGCGAGAACCCGAGACGGGGTGCCGTAGCGATGGCAAACCGGACGATAGGGTTTGCAAACGACGCTTGCACTCGCGAGGTCATGCCAGGCCCGTCAACCGAACCGTCACGTGCCGCGAGCCCGAACCCAGATCTCGGCGCACAGGTCGATGTCGGCAGGCACGTTTCCAGGTCGAATATACGGCCGGCTCAACGAGGTTGCGGTCTGGTCATGCGTCACTGCTCAAGTATCTCGCACAGCGAAGGCATGTTCACCCGAGGTTCATATAGGCTTCCCTCTATGGTGTGGCGGTGGGTGCAACGAGTGGTGGGATCGCTGCTTGTGACCCCTGAGAAACTTGCCGCATTTCCAGCGCTTGCGTCGCATTCGCTGTCGCCCGAGCACGTATGCGACGCCGCGGGCGTGCAGCGGCTCGCCGAGCTGGGCCCGCATAACGCTCTGGTCGTTGCTGTCGATGACGTCGTCGACACCAAGAAGCGAGCGCACACTCTTCGGCGGGCGCTCGAGCGGGGAGCGGTGATCCTTTTCGTTGAGTCTGAAACGACCCTTGACGGGTTGCGCCTCACCAACGCATTGCGGGGGATCGCCGTGCGCCTCGACGAACCGCCCGAGACCGGCGAACGGGCACTCTACGGCGTAAACGTGATCTCGCTGTTGCGTGCGGCGCTCGCCCACAACGACGTGGCCGATCTCGCCGAAGCACTGCGTGGCATGCCGACACACCGCACGCCGCATAAAGCGCTCGCAATGCTGCCCGAGTCTATTCTCGTGCAGCGCACCAGCGTGCTGCAGCGTGTGCTGCGCCATCCCAGCCTTCCGGTGTACGTGATCGTGTTCGTGTATTCATCGCTGCGGGTGCTCCCCGTCGCGCTCATACGCGAATTTCACGGGAGCCTGCTCGTGCTCTGGGCAATCGACCTGATCACTGCGGTGCCGTATACGTGGGGCGTGCTCGCGATGCTGTTCGCGCCAAAGCGGCGCATACGTCTACTGGCTGCCTTGACGACCCTCGTCACATTCGTCGGTCCGTATGTGTACTTCTGGCTGCACGGCAGGGGATACCCGCCGTACGTGCCGATCGTGATCGTCGGGCTCACCCTAGCAAGCGTGCTGCTCGAGGCGAATCGATACCGCCAAGAGCAGGGATTGCGCCGACGCTATCGATCCGTGTCCGCCGCGGCCTCGGGCGCCACATCGGCGCTCGCAGAGACACGCTGAGCGCGCTTCGTCGCCACGGTGCGCACGAGTCCGAGCACCAGAATCCAAAGCCCTGACACCGCCCACACAATGAACGCCCAGTGCACTTTCTGTGGGTAGTACGCCACCAGCACGCCAGACGACACCACCCATGCAAGCGTCGCGATGACGTTGACCGCCATGAACTTGGCAACGCGGAACGGGTGCACGAACGTGATCGGCGCCCAGGTCAACACCGAGAAGAAGACCACAAGAATGGCATTCACGAGCGGATGGGGTTGGGCGAGCCAGAGCGCGAGAGCGACGATGTTCCAGGTAGCGGGAAATCCCATGAAGTAGTAGTCGTCGGTCTTCATCTTGGTGTTCGCGTAGCAGAACATCGAGGTGACGTTGATAAGCGCGAGCAGCACGACGGCGATCGCACCCTCGCCGAGCAGCCCCTCTCGGTACATGAAGAGCGCCGGAATGAACGTCCAGGTGAGGTAGTCGACGACGCAGTCGAGGATCACCCCATCGAAGTTCGGCGCATACGTCTTTACATTTGCTCGCCGGGCAAGCGTGCCATCGACACCGTCAACGATGAGTGCGATACCGAGGTAGAGCCACATAAGCTTCGGCTGGTCCGCGAACAGCGCGAGCATCGCGAGCGTCGCCCAGATCACTCCGGTGAGTGTGAATGCGTGCACTGACCATGCGGCGATGACGCGGGTGCGGTGTGATGTCATGGTTCTCGACTCTACTCGAAGCCAGGCACCCGCTAGGATTAACGGGTCTATTAGCTCATAAGGAGTCGAACCGTGGCAGATGGTTTCAGCCTGTTCACCGACCGTTCTATCGTCGCAATGCGCGTGAACGGCGAATTGCGCGACCTCGCGGCAGAAGTGACAGACACAGACACCGTTGAGCCCGTTACGATCGACAGCCCTGACGGCCTGAACATTCTGCGCCACTCGGCGGCGCACGTGCTCGCGCAGGCGGTTCAGCGCATCAATCCCGAGGCAAAGCTCGGCATTGGCCCGCCCATCACCGACGGCTTCTACTACGACTTCGATCCGGCTGCTCCCTTTACTCCCGAGAACTTGCGGGAGATCGAGAAAGAGATGCAGAAGATCGTCAAGCAGGGTCAGCGCTTCGTTCGTCGCGTCGTGAGCGATGACGAGGCGCGCGCCGAGCTTGCGAATGAGCCCTACAAGCTCGAGTTGATCGGGCTCAAGGGTGGCAGCGCAGGCGACGAGGTCGCTGGCAGCGACAACGAGAGCGTCGAGGTCGGCGGCGCCGAGCTCACGATCTACGACAACATCGATCCGAAGACCGGCGAGCTCTGCTGGAAGGACCTCTGCCGCGGCCCGCACCTGCCCAACACCCGCATGATCGGCAACGGCTGGGCACTCACTCGTGCCTCGGGCGCCTACTGGCGCGGCAGCGAGAAGAACCCGATGCTGCAGCGCATCTATGGCACCGCCTGGCCTTCAAAAGACGAGCTGCGTGCCTACCAGCTGCGCCTTGAGGAGGCCGCGAAGCGCGACCACCGCAAGCTCGGCAAAGAGCTTGACCTCTTCTCATTCCCCGAGGAGATCGGCTCGGGCATGTCGGTCTGGCACCCTCGAGGTGGCATCGTGCGCGGCGAGATGGAGCAGCACGCTCGCAGGCGCCACATCGAGGGCGGCTACACCTATGTGTACACGCCGCACATCTCGAAAGAAGACCTGTTCTGGCAGTCGAACCACCTCGTCAATTACAAAGACGACATGTTTCCGCCGATTCGCATCGACGAAGAGGTCGACGACGAGGGCAATGTCACCAAGAAGGGCGTCGACTACTACCTCAAGCCGATGAACTGCCCGATGCACATTCTCATCTACAAGGAGCGTGCGCGCAGCTATCGCGATCTGCCGTTGCGCCTTGCCGAGAATGGCACGGTCTATCGTTACGAGCTCTCGGGTGCGTTGCACGGCCTCACCCGCGTGCGCGGCTTCACTCAAGACGACTCGCACCTCTTCGTCGCGCCCGACCAGCTTCAGGAAGAAGCGGGCAAGGTGCTCGAGTTCATCATCTCGATGCTGCGCGACTTCGGCCTCGAAGACTTCGAACTCGAGCTGTCGATGAAGGACAACGAGAAAGACAAGTGGATCGGCACCGATGAGTTCTGGGAGTCGTCGACCGACGCGCTGCGCCAGGTTGCGTTGGCCTCTGGTCTGAAGCTCACTGAAGTTCCCGGCGAGGCCGCGTTCTATGGCCCCAAGATCGACCTGAAGACGCGCGACGCGATCGGCCGTGTGTGGCAGCTCTCGACCGTCCAGGTCGACCCGAACCTGCCCGAACGCTTCGACCTCGAGTTCACGGGCGCCGATGGCGAGAAGCATCGCCCCATCATGATTCACCGCGCCCTCTTCGGCTCGATCGAGCGCTTCTTCGCGATCCTGCTCGAGCACTACGCCGGCGTCTTCCCGGTCTGGCTCTCGCCAGTGCAGGTCGTGGGCATTCCCGTAGCTGAGCAGTACGGCGACTACCTCGACGGCGTCATCGACCAGTTGCGCGCGAAGGGTGTGCGTGCCGAGGTCGATCACAGCGATGATCGCATGCCGAAGAAGATTCGCACGCACACGAAGGCGAAGGTTCCGTTCCAGCTGATTGCTGGCGAAGAGGATCGCGCGGCCGGTGCCGTGAGCTTCCGCTTCCGCGATGGCACCCAGATGAACGGCGTGCCGGTCGAAGAGGCGATCCAGCGCATTCTGAATTCGATCGAAACGCATGAGCAGGTGACCACGGCGTGGACGGAGTAGGCGCAGGGCCCGATGACGCTCGGGTTGAAACCCTGAGCGAGAGCGGTCTCGTTGGTGACCCCGACGAGATGCAGCGTCTCTGGACGCCGCATCGCATGGTCTACATCGCCGATACGCACCAGCCCGACGAGCACGACTGCCCGTTCTGCCACGCGCCGTCGCTCGACGACGAACAGGCGCTGATCGTCTATCGCGGCGAGACCAGCTATGCCCTGCTGAATCTCTACCCGTACAACAACGGACACCTGCTGGTCTGCCCGTATCGCCACATCTCGACATACGACGAGGCGACCCCTGAAGAGGTCGCCGAAATCGGCGAGATCACCCAGACCGCTATGCGAGTGCTCACGCAGGCGATGGGTTGCCAAGGCTTCAATATCGGCATGAATCAAGGCGAGATCGCGGGAGCAGGCATTGCCGCTCATCTGCACCAGCACGTGGTGCCGAGGTGGCGGGCAGATGCCAACTTCTTCCCGATCATCGCGAAGACGAAGTCGATGCCGCAGTTGCTCGGTGACGTTCGTGAGAGGATCGCGGCCGCGTGGCCCGTGGATCCTGGGCCGGGCGCGAGCGAATCTCAATAGACTTGATTTCGACTTACGGATAAGAAAGAGGAGCAACCGTGTCAGGACACTCCAAGTGGGCAACCACCAAGCACAAGAAGGCCATCATCGATTCGCGCCGCGCGAAGGCCTTCGCGAAGTACATCAAGGTGATCGAAGTCGCCGCGCGCATCGGCGGCCCCGATCTTGAGGGCAACCCGGCGCTCGCCGATGCCGTGCACAAGGCGAAGAAACAGTCGGTTCCCGGCGACAACATCGACCGCGCAATCAAGCGCGGTGCCGGTATCTCGGGCGATGCAGTCGAGTACACGACCATCATGTACGAAGCGTACGGCCCGAACGGCGTGGCGCTCATGATCGAGTGTCTGACCGACAACAAGAACCGCGCCGCCGCAGAGGTGCGCACTGCGCTCAGCCGCAACGGGGGCAACCTCGGCGAGCAGGGCAGCGTCGCGTACAACTTCGAACGCAAGGGTGTCATCACGGTTCCCGCAGAGGGCACCACCGAAGACGACGTGCTGATGGCAGTGCTCGACGCGGGCGCCGAAGAGGTCAACGCGACCCCCAACGGTGAGTCGTTCGAGATCATCACCGAGGCGAGCAACCTGGTCGCTGTGCGCACCGCGCTCGTTGAGGCAGGCATCGACTACGAGGCTGCAGACGCCGAGTTCGTGCCGAACCTGAAGGTCGAGATCGACGCCGACACCGCGCGCAAGGTGTTCCGTTTGATTGACGCGCTCGAAGACAGCGACGACGTGCAGAACGTGTTCTCGAACTTCGACCTCACCGCTGAGGTGCAGGCGCAGCTGGAGAGCGACGACTGATCGAAGCGTTGCGCATCGTCGGAATAGATCCCGGCCTCACGCGATGTGGGGTCGGGATCGTCACGTCTCATCAGGGGCGACGCGTGACCTTCGAGCACGTCGAGGTGCTTCAAAGCCCGGCGAGCGCGAGCCAGCCCGAGCGCATTCACCAGATCGGGTCGAGCATCGAGCGACTGCTCGACGGTCACAAGCCCGACGGCATCGCGCTCGAGCGGGTCTTCGCGCAAGACAACGTCGCGAGCGTGATGGGCGTCGCCCAGATCAGCGGCGTCGTGATGTACCTCGCCGAACAGCGGGGCATTCCCGTGGCTCTGTACACGCCCAACGAGGTCAAAGCCCAGGTCACGGGCTACGGTGCAGCCGACAAGGCGCAGGTCACCACCATGGTGACGCGTCTGCTCGGGCTCGCGGCGCCACCGAAACCGGCCGACGCCGCCGACGCGCTCGCC
>DDEV01000119.1 GCA_002336855.1 Leucobacter sp. UBA1945
CAGCGGCGAGCGCGTCTGCCGCGCCTCGGCCGAGTTCGGCACGGGCGGGGGCTTGCAGCACGGTGGCTGCGCCGAGTTCTGCCGCGGCAGCGGCGAGACCTGCGGCTTCGGCTTCGCCCGCCACGATAAGCGCAACGGGGGTTCCTACCGAGGCTGCGGCGCCGAGCAGCGCGGCCGACGACTTCGCAAGCCCACCCTCGGTAGTGGTATCGAGCAGCACCAGAATCGAATCTGCAGCAAATTCCATGATCGTGTGTTCCTTCAAGCTTCGGGCCGGAGATTCAGACCAGGCGGTTCTCTGCCAAGAAGGCGGCGAGCTTCTGCGCAGCGTCGCCCTCATCGGTGATCTTCACGCCGGCCGCCCGCGGCGGGCGCTCTGCGATCGACACCATGATGCCGCGCGACGAGGTCATGTCGTCTGCGTCGATGCCGTAGTCGGCGAGGGTCTTGACCTCGAGCGGCTTCTTCTTCGCCGCCATGATGCCCTTGAAGTTCGGGAACCTTGCGTCGGGCAGCGCCTCGGTGATCGAGATCACGGCGGGCAGCGAGGCGCTCACCTGCATCGTTGCGTCGTCTGAGGCGCGAGTGCCCGCGACCGTGTCGGCCGCGATCGTGACGGCCGACAGCGACGTCAGAGCCGGCACCGAAAGCAGCTCAGCGAGCATCGCCGGCAGCATGCCTGCCGAGCCGTCGGTCGACTGGTTGCCCGCAATGACGAGGTCGAAGCCCGAGGCGCGCAGCTCTGCGGCCAGCACCTCAGCGGTGAGCCCGAGGTCGGCACCGGAGAGCGCTGGATCAGCGATGTGCACGGCCGATGCCGCGCCCATCGCGAGGCCCTTGCGCACCGATGCGGTCGCGCCCTCGGGAGCCATCGTGAGCACGGTCACTTCGGTGCCCTCGTTCGCGTCGGCGTACGAGAGCGCAACCTCGAGCGAGCGCTCGCCGATCTCGTCAACCACGTTGTCAGCGCCAGCGCGCTCGGCTAGGCCGGTCTCGAGATTCAGCTTGCGGTCACCGTAGGTGTCCGGCACTTCCTTGAGCAGTACGACGATTTTCATGATCCTCTGTTTCTTCGGTCGATCCGACTCGGTGCGCATCTGCGCGAAACTACTCGCAAACCTACCGGAGAACCCGCCCGAGGTGCGTGTTCGCTCCCCCGGACGGGTGCCCCGGCGCTGCCGCGATCCCGCGTTCTTGCCGCAAATGCCGCGGCGTGAAGCGGGCCGCGATCGCTACTTGCGGCCGGTGACGGCGCGGGCGACGATCTCGCGCATGACCTCGTTGGTGCCTCCGTAGATGCGGTGCACGCGGGCATCGAGGAAGGCACGGGCGATCGGGTACTCGGTGATGTAGCCGTAGCCGCCGTGCAGCTGCACGCCCATGTCGAGCAGCTCCCACTCGCGCTCGGTGCTCCAGAACTTGACCTTCGCGGCCTCGTCCGCACTGAGCTTGCCCTGGCGGTAGAGCTCCATGGCGCGGTCGTTGTATGCCCAGAGCACGTCGACCGTGGTTGCCATGTCGGCGAGGCGGAAACGCGTGTTCTGGAAGTCGGCGACGGCCTGGCCGAACGCCTCGCGGTTCGAGGTGTACTCGAGGGTCCACTTGAAGGCTGCCTCGCCGGCGGCCGCAGCGCAGACACCGATCGAGAGGCGCTCGAGCGGCAGGTTCATCATAAGCTGCACGAAGCCCTTGCCCTCGACGCCGCCGATGAGGTTCTCGTCGGGAACGAAGACGTCGGTGAACGAGAGCTCAGCGGTGTCCCAGCCGTGAAAGCCCATCTTGCTGAGCTTCTTTCCGTGATCGAAGCCCTCCATGCCGTTCTCGACGATCAGCAGGCTGAACGCGTCGGGGCGGTTGCCCTCGCCGGTCTTCACGAAGGTGACGACGATGTCGGCGGTCTTGCCCGACGAGATGAAGGTCTTCGCGCCGTTCAGAATGTAGCCGCCGTCGACCTTCTTCGCGTTGGTGGTGACGCCGCGCAGGTCGCTGCCAGCGCCCGGGTCGGTCATCGCGAGCGCGCCGAGCACCTCGCCGGTCGCCATGCGGGGCAGCCACTTCTCTTTCTGCGCCTGCGTACCCATGTGCACGAGGTAGGGCACAGCGAGGTCGTCTTGGATGCCGAAAGCGCCCGCGAGCGAGCCCTGGCCTGCGCCGATGACCTCTTCGTTGACGATCGCGCGGAAGCGGTAGTCCTGCAGCATGCCCGCGCCGCCGAACTCCTCGGGCACCGAGAGGCCGATGAGCCCCTGCTCGCCCGCCGCGAGCATGGTCGCTCGGTCGATCTCGCCGTCGCGCTCCCACTGCTCGCGCTTCTCATTGGTCGCGTACCGGCGCAAGAACTCCTTGACGACCTCGCGGAAGGCCTCGTGATCCTCGTCGTAAATATCGCGCTGCATTGCGTTACCTTTCGTTGCCGCGAGCGCCTTGGGCCCGCGTTGGTTGGTCTGGTTTCAAACTACAAGATCAGTGGCGGCCGAGCACTACGAGATTTCTCCGGCGGCGACGGTCTCGGCGAGGGCGTGCACCTTCGAGAGGTGGTGCGCGCCGTAGAAGTCGGCCTCGGTGAGTCGGCGCTCATCGTCGTGCGAAAGCGAATCGTGCTTCAACACTGCGGCCGCGATGGTCGCGTGCATCCAGCCCCCCACAAGCGTCGCGAGCAGCTCCTGGTACGGCACCGACACTGCGTATGCGTCGCGCGGGTTCGCAGCATTTGCGAGGATCGCGGCCGTCGCGCGCTCGGCTGACTCGACTGCGCGCTCGGTACGTTCGACGAGGCGACTCGCCACGGGATTCGCCGACGAGCGAAGTGCGTCAAGCTGGGCGCGGATCGCGGCAAAGACCCCGGCCGCGGTCTGCCCGCCGTCGCGAAGCACCTTGCGACCAACGAGATCGTTCGACTGGATCGCGGTCGTGCCCTCGTAGATCGGCAGAATGCGCGAGTCGCGATACTGCTGAGCGATGCCGGTCTCTTCGATGAAGCCCATGNNAGCCCATGCCGCCGTGCACCTGCACCGCGTCGGACGAGATCTGCACGGCCTGCTCGGTGAACCACGACTTCAGAATCGGCACGAAGAACTCGGCGAGCGCGGTCTGCGAGGCGTCGCCTGCGTGCGCCCGGTCGTGGGTGTCGCCGACGAGCACCGAGAAGGCACGCATCGCAGAGATGCGGCTCGACATCGAGAGCAGCAGGCGGCGCACGTCGGGGTGGCCCGCGATCGGGGTGCCAGCCGGCAGGCCCAGCACTGCACCCTGCAGCCTGGTGTAGGCGTAGTCGTTCGCCCGCTGGTACGCGCGCTGGGCGATACCGAGCCCCTGCACGCCGATGCCGACGCGAGCCTCGTTCATCATGACGAACATGC
>DDEV01000110.1 GCA_002336855.1 Leucobacter sp. UBA1945
CGATCAACGGCAGGCTCGAGCACCTCCGAGGGTCCGCGTTAGGTTTCCGGAACCTCATGAACTACTTCGCGAGATCGCTCCTCGAAGCGGGCGGGTTCAAGCCGCTGCTACACCCTAAAATCCGATGAGCCGTTTTGGGAGCAGCATGAGGACGATCGTCCCGACCGGCAGCACGAGCCCGAGCACGCCGAGTGGTCTGCGTGTCGAACGAATGAGCCCGGCCAGCCCGAGCGCAACCGCGGTGAGAAGCAGGGGAGCCACAAAGTAGCCAAGGATCATCGCCGGGGTCGGGGCGGGCGTGAGATTGAGTGTTCCCTCTGCGACAGCATTCCAGCACTCCTGCGTTTCGCACCGTTCGGCGACGGGAGGCGGTGTGAGCGTGTCGGCTAGCCAGAACCCCCAGGCGAGCACGACGAGCGCGATTGCCGCAGCCGTGAGTTCTGAGAACGCAGGTTTGATCCTCGTCTGAATCGGAGCGAATGCAGCGGGAACGTGAGATGCGTGAACTGCCGCGAGAACTGGCTGCGACTGCGAGGTCGGTTGCTGAGCCGCGAGATCACCCCATGCCTCGCCATCCCACCACCGAAGCTGGCCGCCTTGGTCCGGGTACCAGCCCGGGGGTATTGCGTGAGGGGGAAGGGACATCTGGGTGACCGTGCTTTCGATGCGAGTGTCTTTCAGCATGAGAATAGCGGGTGGCATGAACGCCACAGGGGCGGCTCGAACCCGAACCGCCCCTGTGGCTGCGAACTATTGGTGAGTGTCTAGCTCTGCGGCCCGGCAATCGCCGGATCGTGGAACTTCGCACCGAACGCTCGCTCGCTCGCGCCGACGCGGTCGAGGTACGGCGTGGCACCGCCCGTCTGGAACGGCCAGCCGGCACCGAGGATCATACAGAGGTCGATGTCTTCGGCTGCCGCGACCACGCCCTCGTCGAGCATGATCTTGATCTCAGCGGCGAGCCCCTCTTCGACGCGGCGCAGAATCTCTGCCTCGTCGGTAGCGGTCTTGCCAAGGGTGAGGGCCTTCTTGGCCTCCTTCGAGAGATCTTCGACCTTGCCGGCCTTGTTCTTCTCGACGACCTTCTCGAGTTCGGCAGCCTTGTGCAGGTTCTCAGAAGCGTAGAAGCGATCTGGGAACGCGCCGACCATCGTGTCTTGCACGTGAGCCGCGACCTTCCAACCGACAAGGTCGATCAACTCGAACGGGCCCATGGGCAGACCGATGGGGGAGTAGGCGCGTTCGATAGCGGCGATCGGGGTGCCCGAGTCTAGGGCGCGGGCTGCCTCGCCGAAGACCTTCGCGAGCAGGCGGTTGACCACGAAGCCAGGGCGGTCGGCGGTGATGACCGCGGTCTTGCCGAGGCGCTTTGCGACATCCATCGCCGTGGCGAGGGTGGCATCGTTCGTGGTGGGCACCTTCACGACCTCGATCAGCGGCATGACCGCGACAGGGTTGAAGAAGTGGAAGCCGACGAGGCGCTCGGGGTGAGCAAGGTTCGCGCCAATCTGCTCGACCGATAGCGACGAGGTGTTCGTCGCGATGATCGCGGTCTCACTGATGATCGGCTCGATCTCGGCGAAGACCTGCTGCTTCACGCTGAGCTCTTCGAACACCGCCTCGATGACCCAGTCGCAATCTGCATAGAGCGACTTGTCGGTAGTGCCGCTCACGAGCGCACGAACCTGGTTCGCGTCGTCGCTCGACAGGCGGCCCTTCTCGAGCATCTTGTCGATCTCGCCGTTGATGTAGGCGATGCCCTTGTCAACGCGAGCCTGATCGATGTCGGTGATGAGCACCGGCACCTTCAGTTTGCGAGCAAACAGCAGCGCGAACTGGCTGGCCATGAGGCCTGCGCCGATGATGCCGACCTTCTGCACCTTCTGCGCATGGCTCTTGTCGGGTGCCCCCGCAGGGCGCTTCGCGCGCTTCTGCACGAGGTCGAACGCGTAGATCGAGGCGTGAAACTGATCGCCCGAGATGAGATCGGTCATGATCTCGTCTTCGCGCTCGAATCCGCGCTCGATGTCGCCGTCTTTCGCCGCGCTCAGCAGATCGAGTGCCGCATAGGGCGACTTTGCGGCGGTGCCGATCTTCGCCTTCAGCGTGTCGCGCGCGATCTTGATGGCGATCGGCCACTTGGTGAGGCGCTCCATCTTGCCTGGCACGTTCGGGCGCTCGACCTTGACCTTGCCGGTGAGCACGCTATCGGCCCAGCGAACCGAGTGCTCGAGAAAGGCGACCGAGTCGAACATCGCGTCGAAGAGGCCGAGCTCGAAGGCCTGCTTCGGCTTCAGCATGCGGTTGTTCTTCAGCGGATTCGAGACGATGATCTCGATCGCGTTCTCGATGCCGATGAGGTTCGGCACGATGGTCGCGCCGCCCCAACCGGGAATGATGCCGAGAAAAACCTCGGGAAACGCGAGCGCGGCCGCCGACGAGTCGAGGGTGCGGTAGTCGCTGTTGAGAGCGATCTCCATCGCCCCGCCGAGTGCCAGGCCGTTCACGAACGAGAACGAGGGCACGCCCAGCTTGCCCAGCTTGCCGAGCACCCAGTGGCCGTACTGCACCATGAGCTTCGCGTTCTCGCGGTTTGCGAGGGTCGACACCTTCGACAGGTCGGCACCAGCTGCGAAGATGAACTGCTTGCCGGTAACGCCGACAGCCTTGATCTCGCCGGCCGCCGCGCGGGCAGTCAGCTCGTCGAGCACGCCGTTCAGCTCGCGCAGCGTGAGCGGACCGAGCGTGTTGGGTCGCGTGTAGTCTTCGCCGTTGTCGAGCGTGATGAGCGCCATGGTGCCGCCTGAAGGCAGCGCGATGTCGCGCACGTAGGAGTGAGTAACGACCTCGCCCTCGGCCGCGGCGAGCAGCGGCGAGAAATCAATCTTGCTGTAATCGGTCATTGCGCTTACTTGCCCTTCTTGCCGTCGAAGTGGGGGTTCTCCCAGATCATGGTGCCGCCCTGGCCAAGGCCCACGCACATTGCAGTCAGGCCGTAGCGAACATCAGGGCGCTGCTCGAACTGACGAGCGAGCTGGATCATGAGTCGCACGCCGGTTGCGGCGAGCGGGTGGCCGAGAGCGATTGCGCCGCCCCAAGGGTTGACCCGCGGATCCTCGTCATCGATACCGAACGCGTCGAGGAACGAGAGTACCTGCACGGCGAACGCCTCGTTCAGCTCGAACAGGCCGATGTCGTCGATGGTGAGACCGGCGCGCTTCAGTGCCTTCTCGGTCGAGGGCACCGGGCCGAGACCCATGACCTCGGGCTCGACGCCAGCGAAGGCAAAGCCGACCATGCGCATCTTGGCGCTCAGGCCGAGCTCGCGTGCGGTGTCACCGCCTGCCAGCAGCGACATCGTCGCGCCGTCGGTGAGGGGCGAAGCCGTGCCCGCGGTCACGCGACCGTGCGGGCGGAACGGCGTCTTGAGTGTCGCGAGGCCCTCCATGGTGGTCTCGGGGCGACGGCCCTCGTCTTCGGTCGCGAGGCCCCAGCCGGCCTGGCTGCGGGTTGCGACTGGGATCAGGTCTGGCTGAAACTCGCCTCGCTCGTAGGCGGCTTGCACCTTCTGCTGGCTGAGCATGCCGAAACGGTCGGCGCGCTCTCTCGTGAGCTCGGGAAAGCGGTCGTGCAGACGCTCTGCGGTGAGGCCCATGTTGAGGGCATCCGGGCTGACCATCTTCTCGGCGACGAAGCGCGGGTTCGGGTCTGCGCCAATGCCGATCGGGTGGCGACCCATGTGCTCGACGCCACCGGCGATCGCGATGTCGTACTGACCGGCGCCGATCGCGCCGCCCATCATTGCGGTCGTGGTCATCGCGCCCGCGCACATGCGGTCGAGCGCGTAACCGGGAACGGTCATCGGCAGGCCCGCGAGGATCGCAACCGATCGCCCGAGGGTGAGGCCCTGGTCGCCCTGCTGCGTGGTCGCTGCGATGCCGACGTCGTCGACGCGATCGAGGGGCAGGTTGGGGTTGCGCTCGAGCAGCCCCTGCAGGGCCTTCACCGCGAGATCATCGGCTCGCGTGCCCCAATACATGCCCTTTTCACCGGCGCGTCCGAACGGGGTGCGCACCCCGTCAACAAAGACGACTTCTCTCATTACGGCCACCATGCCTTTCGAGTGTGAGTGGTAGTAGTTCCATCCTAGAAAGGATCGTGCGCCTCCCGCAGATGCAACGTGTGAGTTCACCTGAGAGGGGTCGTCGCACCGCGGCACCTTTTATGCGAGTTCTACAAAAACCTCTGCCAGAATCGGTGCAGTCAATACAGCCTGCCAGTTTCGCGCGCCGAGCTCGATCAGCCTTGCCTCGACCGCTCCTGCGGTCAGTTCTGCCGGCGGATCCCACACCAGCCGACGCATTACATCGGGGGTGAGCAGGTTCTCAACTGGCATGTTCTGACGCTCGGCTTCGGCCACTACAGCGTCGCGGGCGGCAGCGAGGCGCTCGGCTGCCTCTGGAAAACGCTGCTCCCAGTTGCGATGGTGCGGCACGGCGTCTTTGTCGCGCGTGCGCGGTTTCGGGGTCGGCGGTTCGGCTGTCTTTGCTTTCAGAATCGCCTGCCACCAGCGGTCGAGCTCGCTGCGGCTTGCGCGCCCACGAAAATCCTTGTTGCCGGCGAGCTCACCGCGCGAACGGGGGTTCATCTTCGCCGCGACGATGAGCGAGGCATCGGGCACGAGCCGACCCGGGGCGACATCTTTCTCGCGGGCGAGCGCGTCGCGCGCGTTCCAGAGTTCGCGAGCCAGAGTCAACTCGCGCGGCGTACGCAGCCGGTTGCCGCCGGCAAGCTTGCGCCAGGGTTCGTCTGCCGGTGGTTTCGGCGTGCGCGTGCGCACTGCCTCGAACTCCTGCGCGGCAAAATCAACTTTGCCCTGTGCGTCGAGCTGCTCGGCGATCGCGTCGCGCAGATCGGGCAACAGTGCGACGTCGAGCGCCGCGTACTCGAGCCAGGCGTGTGGCAGCGGGCGCGTCGACCAGTCGGCGGCGGAGTGCGCCTTGCTCAGCTGAATACCGAGCAATTGCTCGACGACGCTGCCGAGCCCGACCCGCTCGAAGCCGAGCAGGCGAGAGGCGAGCTCGGTGTCGAACAGGGTCTCGGGCCGCAAGCCAAGCATGTCGAGGCAGGGCAGATCCTGGCTCGCCGCGTGCAAGATCCATTCTTCGCCGATTACTGCATCGCGCAGCACCGAGAAGTCGTCAATCAGGGTCGGGTCGAAGAGGAAGGTACCGGATCCTCGTCGGTACATCTGCACCAGATACGCTTCGGAGCCGTAGCGAAAACCCGAGGCGCGTTCGGCGTCGACGCCGACCTGATCGATGCCGTTCGCGAGCGCGTCTGCCGCCCGCTTCAACTCTTCGGTGTTGGTGACGAGCGACCAACTCGCCTCGAGATCTTCTTGCTTCACCACGCGCTATGCACCCTGCCCGCCTCGGCGCGCACGGTGCGAACCGAGAGAAGCGACACCCTCGTGATGGGGCAGCCCCGCGAGTAGGCAGAGCAGTTCGCTCCAGGCCTCGGCGTGCGCGCCAAACTCGGTGTCGAGCGGAGTCCACGAAGCGCGAATCTCGATCTGCGCGGCGTCGCCCTGCTCTTCGAGGGTGCCGAACCCGGTCGAGAGGGTCTTCGTCGCGGTGCCCGAGGCGTAGTCGTATGCTGCGCCGCGAGATTCGAGTGCGTCGACGAGCCACGACCACGCGACATCGGCGATAAAAGGATCGATCCCAATCTCCATCTCAAGGGGCGCCTGGGCGAAGCAGACGATGCGAAACTCACCGCCCCAGTCCTCGCTCGAAGCGGGATCATGCATCAAGATCAGGCGACCAGCGCCGTAGGGCGAATCGCCGTCGTCGGCGGGGTGCGTGCTGCCCTGCACTACCCCAGCGGCGAGCGCGATGGAGCGCGGAGCGATGCGCTCAGGCGCGGGAATCTCGCGAACCTGCAGCTCACTACGAAACGCCGCGGCGCGCAAGCTCTTGGCGGCACTCTCGAACCGCGCATCATCGCTCTGTACAGCTGGTCTCACACAGGTGACATTAGAGTTTGAGGGTAGACTTCGCGCGTTGCCACGCCGGGCAGCGGGCGAATGGGCTCGGTTGAGAGCGAGGCAGTATGCGTTCGGCACGAGGATCACACGCGCGCGAGCGGTCGGGCCTGTGGTGGTGCGTCGGTCTCGGCGTGCTGGCTGGGGGTGCGGTTGCTGCGGCGTTGAAGTTCGCGAGGATGGTGGTGACACCCGCGGCTCGGCCAGAGAGCAAGGTCGAGGTCGTCGCGCTTGAGAGTTCGGACGATGCCCCAGCCGGCATGCGCATCTGGCTCGCTGGCCCCGACACGGATCTCGAGGGCAGTTATTCGTTTATCTTCGATGCCGGCGTGCGCGAGACGCAGCACCTTGCGGGCCATGCGCGGCTTGGCCCGGTTGTTGTGCGTGAGGGAACGGGCCGAGGGGCTCGGGTCGCGCGCGAAGTGCTCAACGTCGAGCGGGGCGAGCTGCGTGTGGGGGCTCGGGGGCGCATCACGGGATGGTGGTTCACCGAGCCCGAACAGCTCGGGTATGCGACGACACTCGTCTCGATTCCGCTGCCGCACGGGGTCGGCTGGGGCTGGGTGATCACCCCAAAGCACGCGCGACCCGGCCGCTGGGCGGTGCACGTGCATGGCAGGGGAGCGCTGCCACACGAGACGCTTCGCGGGGTCGCACCGCTTGCCGAGGCCGGCTACACAAGCCTCGTGATTGCCTACCGCAACGACAGGGGCGCCCCCGCAGGCATGGGCGGCCGTTACGGTCTCGGCCTCGCAGAGCAGGACGATGTCGATGCGGCGATCGGGTGGGCGCGCACACAGGGGGCGAGCGATGTCGTGGTGGTCGGCTGGTCTATGGGCGGCACCGCCGCGGTGCTCGCCGCTGGGCGTGGCCGCAACCGCGAGGTGGTGCGGGGGCTCGTACTCGACTCGCCCGCGCTCGACTGGCCGTCGCTGCTTCGGCAGCAGGCGAAGCTCGCCCATCTGCCCGCCGCGATCGCCGAACTCGGGGTGCTGCTGCT
>DDEV01000101.1 GCA_002336855.1 Leucobacter sp. UBA1945
TTGGCGTCGGCTGCCTCGATGATCGCCCGCAGACCGCCGTCCGCGGTTCGGCCGTAACCAACGCGGCCCTCGCGCGGCCGCCCGAGCGCATCACCTGTCGGCACCCGCGCCACCTCGCCGCCCCACGCGGCCACGAGCGCGTCGAGCGTGCCCTCACCGCCATCGGCCATCGGCAGCTCCAGCACCTCTGCGCAAGTACCGAATGCCGCCCGCACCCCGCGCGCGATCGCCCGCGCAGCCTCGATCGACGAGCAGCTGCCTTTGAACGAATCGGGCGCGATCACAACGGTGGGGGCGGCTTCGCTCATGTGTTCAGGCTACTGAGCGCGCACGGGGCGCACAACGAGACAGGGCCGAGAGTGCACCGCGCTCGGTCATCCTCGGCCCTGCGAATTCGTGGCGAGTTACTCGGCGTAGTGCGAGAACAAGAACCAACGATCTTTATCGAGCTGCTGCGCGATCGCGATCACGACATCTTGGCTCACCGGGTCGATCTCGTCGAGACCCTCGATCGCCGCGTTGACGGTTGCGATGGTCGCGTCGAGCTGCGCCACCACCTCGGCGACGGTCGTCATGGACTGCTGAAACCCGGGGCTCATCTCGGGGGTGCTGGTGCGCTTCGCAACGGTTTCGACGCGCCCGTCGACGGGCAGGCCGAGTGCGACGACTCGCTCTGCGACCTCGTCGGCAGCCGCCTGCGCGTGCGTCACTACCTCATCGAGAAAGAGGTGCACACCCATGAAGTTGGCGCCGCGAACGTGCCAGTGAGCCTGCTTCGTGTTGACGTGCAGGGCAATGAGATCGTGCAGCACGGGGCTGAGATGCTGTTCGACACCCGAAGCGCGCTTCAGGTTCTCGTTTGCTGCTGGGGCTTGAAACTCTTTTGTCGTCATGTTCTTCTCCCATCTCACGCGACACAGGGGCTCGTGAGTCGAGCCGGTCGTCGCCTGCTCTGCCGCGTCACATTCAACGATACGCAGTTGCCCTGGGAGCGCAAGCAAGGCGAGGCTTGGCTACCATCCGCGAGTCACCGGGGTCAAGGGGGTATTCCGCACTCCTGTTCGGCAGTAACTTCAAAGCATGAACGGCATATTTATCGCAATTATCGTCATCGCAATCATCCTGGCGCTCGTAGGCGGCTTCGTGAAGGCCGTGAACTTTCTCCTGTGGGTCGGCATCGTGCTGCTGATCATCGCAGTGATCGCATGGTTGATTCGCAGTATCACCGGTAGTCGCCGCTAGCGCGGCACCGCGCACACTCAAGAAGTCCCGGGAGACTGAAGCCTGCCCGGGACTTCTTGTGTGCTCCAATGCACAGTCGTAAGCTTGCGCCATGTGCGCTTCCTATGGCCTCGGCGGTGGCCCATACGACGAGAATCAGCGCGTCGGGCTGCACCCCTTGGACCTTCGCGAGAACCAGGTGCTGCTCAATCAATGGATGCTCGAGCAGGGCGCGACAGCGAAGATCACCGGACGAAAGGCGCTGAATTTCAATCCGCTAATTCGCGCCGACGCCGCCGGCAGTCGCGAGCTCAGCTTCGCTTGGTGGTGGCTCTGGCTCGACGGTCGAGGGCCGGTAAAGTTCTCGGCCTTTAACTCGCGCGATGACGCGCTCGTACGCAGTTGGTCACGACCGTTTCAGCGGCGAGCGCTCTTGCCCGCAAGCTGGTACGTCGAAAAGGGCGTGCGATTCGAGCTACCGGGCACCGAAACATTCGCGATCGCAGCTCTCACCTCTACCGTCGTCGACGACGCGACCGGAGACGCACTCATCTCATATTCGATGGTCACTCGCGAATCGCTCGGCGAAGCGGCTCGCTCCTGGCATCGAATGCCTCTGATCTTGCCTGCCGAGATGCACGACGAATGGCTCGACCCCAGCCGCAAAGGTGACGAAAGCCTCGCGGCCGCGATCCAGCTCGCCTCGGTCGAGACATCTGAAGCGGTGACTGCGGCGCCTCCCCCACCTTCGAAATCTGCGGGAGAGCCGCTGCTCTTCTGACTCGCCGAGGGGCATGACCGCACCCGCCAGGCCCTCGCATTAGCCTTGAAACGTGAGGATTCGCAGCACTGAAACCGTCACCCGAGGCCCGGGTTTCGATGCTGAGTACACGGCTGCCTCCATCGCAGAACTCGAGCAACAGCGCGCCGCAGGGCAGATCGAGCCGCACGCCTATCTCATCAAGAAGCAGGCGCTCGTTCGCCTGTACCTCAAGTCGACCACAAAGCCGCGGCGCAGACCACGATGGGACGAGGGCGACCAGTAACTTCTGGGCTACTGTGTCAGCTCCTTGAGCGTCGACAGGAGCTCTTCGCTGGTGTGTTGCTCTTGATCGAGGTTGTCTTGCAGCAGCTTCGCTACATCGGCCACCTTCAGGCTTTCAGAGAGCAAGACGAGACCCGTGTAGGCCGAAATCTCGAAGTGCTCGTTTCCGAGGGCACTCATCACAGCGATCTGGTTGTGCAGCTTCGAGTCGGCCTTGTCGAGCAGCGCGGCGGCCTGTGTTTTGATGCCGGTCGTCGCCGGCGACGGTGCCGTGGTCTGCTCGTATTCGAGCAGCGTGAAGACCTTCTCGAGGTTTGCAATCTGCTCGCGCGTCTCGTCTGAGTGGTGCGAGAAGAGTTTTTTGATCTTGCTGTCTCGTGCCGCCAACTCGAGTTCTTCGAGGGCTTCGAGCGAGTGCTGCTCCATCGTCAGCGCGCTGCGAATCTGGTAGTGCAGCAGTTCTTCTGGGTTCTCGATCTTCTGTTGAGCCATGATGTTCTCCTCACGGGTTAACGGATAGGTGTATTCAGTTTCGAGTGAGTCGTGCGTGCCGCACAGGGGCTTGCAAAGCCTTTGTGCGGTATGCGATAGAGGGAGCTAGCTGCCGAGCGAGCCGACGGCGTGTGCGATGACGAGCGCGAGCAGAACGAACGCCTGCAGGCTCTGAAACACCAGCAAAAGCTTCGCGCGAGGTCGAACGGGCACACCCGCACCAGGGCTGAACGCCATCGACGCGACGGCAGCCTCGTAGAAGTAGTCGACAAAGCTCGGGCGCCAGTCCGACTCCATCGCAGACTGCTCAGCCACCTCTTCTGACGTGTCCTGATCTTCGTCTTGCGGAAATCGAAAGTCAGCGGGTGGGAGTTCGTGCCGATCCCACTGCTTGCGAGCCACTGGCCCGCCGCGATCCAACTCCCACATCAAGATGCTGAACGCGATGACGTTTGTGGCCCACACTTGGGCCGCCGCAATCAGTATCTCGACGCCGTCGCCGGGCTTCGTCGTGATCAACAACACAACAGTGTGGCTCAGGGCGAGGGTGTTGGCTCCCACGAGCATGAAGGCGAGAGTCAGAGAAGCCACCCGAAACAGACGAGCTCCTTTGCTGCTTCTCGCCGGGTTCACAAAGGAGACGCTGAGCAGCAGCAAGGTCGACACGGCGACGACCGGTACTCGCAACCAGAGCGGTTGAATATCGCTGGGTAGAAAGCCGTAGAGCAGAATCGCGGCCGCGGTTGCGATGACCGCGGGAAACCGAAACTGGCCGGCCGCGTTGGCCTCGATCTGTTGTCTGTCGTGTGCGGTGGTCACCGATTCTTCCCCTTTCAGCCTTCAGTCGGTAGCGGCGCGGCGCTCCCCGAAGCTCCGCGCCGCAAACCCTGCCGATTTCACCATGACAGAGCGTTCAGCGGTGCGGCTAGGGCTTGCGCAGCGCTCAAGAGTTGTGGAAGGCAGCGTGCACAGGCTGAGGTAGTGCGGTGTTGAGATTTGTGAGGGCGAGGATCGAACCCGCCTCTTGCTGGCTGCGGGGCTCATGATTGCCGCTCTGTCAAGGCCCGCCCGTGTCTCTCGCTTCGGCGATAGCTTTGTTGTCACCCGAAGTGTCTGGAGGTAGTGATGAAGGACAAGAAGCCAGAAGACGAAACCCTCGACAAACCTGTGTTGGACGGCGCCGAAGAAGGGGCCGACGACAGCATTGACCCCCGCAAGGGGCAAGAAGACCCCGCGCTGATTCGCCATCCTTCCGAGGGCGACAAGACAATCGCGCCCTACAACCTTGGGTAGTGCTGACTAGAAGCTCACCTGCCTGAGGCGATGCGCGAGATACAGAAAACCCCCGACCGGAATTGATTCCGATCGGGGGTTTGTTTGTGGCGGATGAGGGATTCGAATTCGCGAGCTCCAGAACTCGACGTGTCAGATCGTCACTTCGAATTAGATTGAATCTTATGAACTGAATCGAATAACCTGTAGCGACACAGAGATTCATGAAATTCCCCAGCCGGTGGCGCTCTATGATTCATGACATGATGACTGCGGCTCGAACCATCCAAGCGTCCATATTGATTGGACTCGCGGCCGCGCTCGCAGGGTGCACCATTCAGATTGGGGAACCGAACAGACCTGCCCCTGTTGAACCAACTCCGACAACAGAGGCCAAGCCACAGGCTCCAATCATTGTGCCGATCAAACCCAAGTCTTGCGACAAAGTGTACGAGCTGATGCTTGCAGATGGTTCACCGGGCAGAAGCGAGGATCTCAACGTTGCAATTAAAGCTATCAACGAAGCCACTGTCGCAGCTCTAGCAGATCCAAAGACTCAGGAGCTTGGCCAGATCATCGAAGTTCACGGGCATACTCTTTACATGTTCCGTGAAGCTCAGATGCTTGGCGCTGAGACCGACAGTAACGCGATCGATACGTTGCAGAAGCAGTATGACGTTGTCGTCCAGGCTTTTCTAGCTACCTGCGAAAACTAAACTTTTTGCCGCAAAACACAGGCAGCGGCATATCCTGCCCGCCCGTTGAGCAACGGACTTTCTCAGGAAATAGGGAGTAGACAAAGCTCACCTGCCTGAGGCGATGCGNNNNGTTTGTGGCGGATGAGGGATTCGAACCCCCGTAGACGTAGTCAGCTGATTTACAGTCAGCCCCCTTTGGCCGCTCGGGTAATCCGCCAGAAGGTGTGTCACACGAAGCGACACGGCCAGCAACTAACGATACAGGCATCGGGCGACAATGGGAAATCGACCGCCGCTACCCGCGCCCCTGAAGCTCCGCGATCCAGCCGCCGATGCCTGCGGGCAGCAGGGCGAGCCCGTGCCGGTGCGCGGCGATCGAGACCGCCTGCTCGCGCACGAACGCCAGCAGCTCGACCGGGCCGGCCATCGTCACAGGCTCAGCCCACAGCGTCACTTCGTCGAGCCCACCGAGCCACTCCGCGGTGCGCACTCGGTCGCCGCCGATCAGGCGGATCCTCGACGCAGCCAACTCGTCATCGCCCGGGCCGTTCACCGAAATGCGGGCCA
>DDEV01000021.1 GCA_002336855.1 Leucobacter sp. UBA1945
CGTAGGCGGGCAGCTGGAGCTTCGTTCCGGCAACCACCACGTCGTTCGGAATCTCGCTGAAAGACGCAGCCCTACCCGTCTTTATGTCCTGTACAACGAGGCGCCCGTCGCGCTGCTCGTCAATCTTGTCGATGAAGCCCCTCATGTGCACAACACCGTCGGCCAGCACCACGCGAACGGCTTCTTCCCCTGCCTGCCCGAACGGTAGTTCGGTCCTAATCACACGGGCGTCTCGTCGTGCACGCTCCGCAGAGTCGTCGTCAAGCATCGCGTCGAGGTCGAGCAGGATCGCGGCAAGGTCACGAGACCAGAGCTTGGGATGCCCGGTTAGCCCTGCGGCAACAAAGCGTTCGCCGATCTCTTGTGCGATCGCACGCAGTTCGAGCTTGTAGTCGGCGGTCCACGGTTCACCGAAGTCAGGAACGTGAGTGAGTTGCCGAAAGAACACGTCGAACGCCTCATGCACAAGGTTTCCGCTGTTGAGCGGGCTGATCGTGATGAGCTCTTCTGGCTGCTCGGCAGGGTTCACCCGCAGCAGTCGTTTCACGAGGTAAGCGTGGGGGCAAGCGGCGTAACTCTCGAGAGTTGTTGGTGCCACGGGGGCAGGGTCGTGGGCGTAGTTCGGCAGGCCGACCACGTTCCTCAGGTCACCGTCGAAGCGCGTGAACGCATCAGATTCACGAGCCTTAATCAGGGCAAGCGCAGCGTCGGCCGCAAGATCGTGCTGTTCGACGCCCGTCGCTACTGCCCGCAGCCGCCATTCGGTCTCGGTCGCGGCATCCTTCGTGCTCCTGATCTCGTTCCAGTGGGAGCTCGCGCTCAGCAACTGCGGGCCTGTCGCGCTCTCCCACTCCGTGACAAGAAGCTGGGGTGCCCCGGCAAGGTGGCGGATGCTCGGCAGCAACCACCGGCTGGGCAATCGACCGGCGCTTCGTCGTAGATCCCCACGCGCGAACGACGCGATAACCGTCGGGGCTGCGCCGAATGCCGCCAGAAGATGGCGATGACGGTCTGCCGTGCGCTCCTGAGCGAGAGGCAGGTGCCCTTCAACGAGTGAGCGAACCTCGTCGGGCAGTAAGGCATCCGGGGCGATGCGACCGGGAACAGAGTCTTCCGAGAGTCCCACGGCCAGCACCACGTCAACGTCAAGGCCCGGCGCGGCCGAGAGGGGGCCTACGAACACACCGTCACCGAACCTGCCCACTCGCGGTCGCGCAGCCTCTAGGTCGGCGTCGATGACCGCGATCATTGTGGGGAGGTCAACGGGGGCCTCGAACTCATCGAGTTCGCCTAGGGCACGCAGGCTCATTTCGACCGTCGTCAGCGCATAGAGCTCAGCAGGAGGGAGCCTCCCGACGAGTTCCTCGGGAGCCCCCAGGTAGTCGCGCAAAAGAGTCGTGCCCCAGTCGGCAATCTCGCTCCATGACGCGGCCGCGGAACCCGCCGCTAGTCGCTCGACAAGGTCAGCGACGAACGACTGCAGCGCTCGCGTCTCTGCGATGGATGCCTCTAGGTAGGCTGCCCGCTCAGGGTTATCTTCTGCGGCAGCTAGCTCTCGAGCGAGCTCGAGCTCGACCGCCTTCGCGTCGAGCCGCACGGTCCAGTCGCTCCCCCGTATCACCCCGGCTTTGCGCGAGGATCGCTCCCAACGCGCGACGGGCACTCGCTTACCGGACTTGTCGCGGATTGGAGCTTGGCTGAGGGCGGCGAATAGGTCCGTGCGCGCGAACTGACTCGAAGGAAGCGCGAGAAGATCAAGGAAGCCCCGGGCAACCGCGCGGTCTCGCACGGCGACCACCCCGGGGCCGTTCACTGCAATCTCCGCAGCACCAAAATGCTCGTGAAGCAGTCGAGCATAAGGCGACGTCGAACCGTAAAGCACGGCGATGCGGTGAGCTGGAGTTGTCTCCAGCCGCTTCAAAACACGACGCGCGACCCAACGCACTTCATCGTCAGAGTCGGAGGCGTTGAACACCGTGGTCGCGAGCGCTGGCTCCGGGCCGGCGTCGATCGTCTCGATGCCGGCGACTTTCAAAGCCTTCAGAATCGCGGCGTCGGCGCGATCACTCCCCGAGCGGGCCACTATTGCACCCACTTCGCCATGACGCACCAACGCCGCCGCGAACGAAGTCTCGCGATTCGTCCAGCGCTGCGGCAGGTAGAGCAGTGTCAGGGCGACGAGTACGTCAGACGTATCGAGAAGCTCGATCGCGAGAGAGATTACGTCTGCATCGTCATATCGAGCGGCAAGCCTTCCGCGCACATCGCCGTACAGTCGGACAGCGTCCGCCGCTAGAGATCCAGATTCCGCGATCGCAGCAAGGTCATCGTCAGAAAGATCACGTAACTCGCGATGCGCGCGCACGAGGGCTCGCACAGTCGCCGCGTGCCCAGCAACGGCTTCGAAGCGACCGGGGGCCGACGCGAGAGCTGCGCGCCACGCAGCTGCCACGACTGTCGGAGTTGCGGGTCGTCGANNACCCTCGAGGCGACCTGCCACGAGGGAGTCCGCCAGCCGAGGCAGCGTCGTCACTGTCAAAGCCGCGATCCCCGGGCGACCGCCGACGCCGCGGGCGAGTCTTCTCCGTACGGCGATGCCCACGATGTCGCTCGGCACCACTACGACGACAGGTGCCATGGGGTCGTGCTTCTTGAGCTCTGCCACTGCTGTTTCGAGCGCGTCGAGGGCCGCCGAGCCGTAAGCGACCACTGTGGCACGCGCCATGCAGAACTCCTTTGTCGCTGGTGGCGAGAATGCCGACCGTCACTCAGGTTATCGACAGACACCGACACTTGGGCCCGTGGCGGGTTGAGTACTGCGCCGCGAACGCGGACTGGCCGAATGTCGTCCGTTTGCGAGACCCTGAAATACTGCTCACTTTGCAGGATCCGCACGAAAGGGTGCAATGAACACGTCCGATAGAGACAGCCAGATCGTGGGCCCCGAATGGAACCCGTTGATCTTCGCGATGATTGCCTTGACGAACGGGCTGCGGGCGGGCAATTTCTGGCGAATGGATTCCCATTCGGGTGCGCATGGGTACGACCCCTACACGTCTCCCTACGCCCAAGTTTTGCTCGAGACTGACGGTACGCTGCGGGCCGAGGTGCGGGGCCACACCATGATCGGCGACCGCCGCGCCGAACTTGCACTGCTCGGGTGGGATGTGCCCGACTCCGCTCCGAACGCCTACCGTGCCTATGCGACGGGATGGAACACGGTGTCGGTCGCGACGGAGATCATCGGCGCCTTGACTTTGCTCTTCGATTTCCAACCGTCCGACTTGGTGACCTTCGGTAGCAAGTCGGATGACGTCCGCGCCCTTGGCGTGATGAGTGAGATGCACGATGGGATTTTTCGTATCGAGGAGCCAGACCCCATTGGGCCCGAGCCAGGACTACCGCTCTCCGATAGCGACGGATTCGACACCGCTGTGGAAATCACGGCACGCCTCGTTGAGGCCGGCCTGATCCACTCCCCAGGCCAACCAACGAGCATCGATGTCGCAGGCCCTTCGCGACGTCAGGGCGTGAGCTACCAACACTCTGGCTTCAGCGACAACGACATCGTCGCATGGACGATCGACGTCACCTCGTGGCCCGACCCCGCTGACGTCGACTGGGTCGACCATCTCGAGGAGCTCGAAGTGCGATTTCCGCTGGCTCTCATCACGGGCACAAACTGGGCTCTCACGGTGCGTGAGGGGCAACTGGACTCCGATGTACCTGAGCGACTAGCTCAAGATATTCGTACGCTGCTGCCCGGTAGCTACATTCAATGGGGCCGCGGTTACGGAGCGACATGGTTCGAACCTCGCTTTCGACGCGCCTCGGAGGTTCTGGCAGCGTTGAGGGACTCAGGCTTTGAGGTCGAAGTCGAAGGCGCCGGGCCCGATGCCCAACTCGGCGACTACCTCACTGAGAGCTTGGACGATGACTCCTTCGCTTCCTTCCGAGTGGGACTTGACGGTGGCCCCGCTGGCTTTGCGTGCGTTCTGATCGATGAGAATGTCGCCGAGGGCGCCGCCGTTGCACTCGATGGATATCTGAACTCCACCGCCATATCGTCAACTATCGCCGGGGACGGCTGGGTGATTCGCGTCACCGCTACAGAAAGCTTTGACGTGGATGCCGATGAATACGCGCAACAGATGGCGGATGCCCTCGGTGCTTCCTACGCGTCATCGACATTCGTCGACGTGAAGCGTGAAGTGGCCCCTGTTGACACCACGCTGTGGGGTCCGCAATCCACCGAGATGAAGGCCATGTTGCTGTGGGCATCTCGGTACATATTTGCAGTCCCCCAAGAACGATGGGATGACGCGCGCCGTGCGGCTTGGGATCGAGTTCTTGTCGCAGCCGGCGAGGCGAATCGCATCGAGGGCATAAACCAAGCTGAGGCTCTGATGCGCGCAATCTCGACCAACGATTTCTTCCACCACACCGGGGTCGAGGCTCTCCATGCATTGGCAGTGCGCGACGTGATTCTGCCCGACGACTACGACACATTTACGGTGCCCTGGCGCAGACAAGTTGGGCGAATACACTCCGACGACGCTGAGGTCGAATGGCGGCCGGGGTCGAGGCCCATAGACAAGCACGCGCTGCCGACGGACGACTTCGAGTAGCGGGCTGGAGATCCGCTGGCGACGAAGCGCGCTTGCGTCTCCATCGACACGGCGTCGAGGTAGATCCTGACGGTGTGGTTGTCCCAATACTCGTTGCGGAACGGCGGCTCGGTCACTTCCTTCTGGGTCACGCGCGGACACCATTTCTCCTTCGCGGATGCGCCGCTGGATGCGGCGTCACCGGGTACAACAGCCAAGGACATTGGGCGAGCAACCTCGGGTCGACAGTGAGCATGTGCTCGAGGACGACTGTGCCAAGCACGACTCAACTGACCTTGAAGAGCGAGAGAACGAGATCAAGACTGCTCAAGCTCTCTCTGACCTTTAGGCGAACTCTCTCGCTGACCTCCAGCCCGGACCGCCCGGCATCAAGATCTAATGCCTCAGAACTCGCTCACACTGCGACGAAGTAGGCGCCTTCTTCGCGGAGAACTCCTCGACGAACGCCTTCGGTTACCGCTTGGTCCAGACGCTCGCGAATCCCGGAAGTGACGCGAAGGAACCCAAGAGCGGAAGCCGATGCCGTCACCAGTTCCTCTCGTGACGCGCCAAGGCCCACCTGGGCGACATGGGCCATGGCATTCGATATCTCCGCGAGGCTGATCTCGTCGACCTTTCTGGCGCCGGGCTCAGCTGCGGCCCAATCTTCGTAGTCATCGGGGCCAGACTCGGTCGGGAAGTAGAACCCGTCCGTGCTGAGCGGCAGCGACTTTCCGATCGCGGCCACGATGGACTGCACGCGCGCCTCCCGAACACGGTCTAGACCGTGCAAACGGCCGATGTGTCGAGCTGCTCGCGCCGCGAGCACCGGCCCCTCAGTGGAAACGATGTCGCGCACGACCCCCACGAGGTACTCGCGTGTCTTCTGGTCATGGAGCTGGTCGAGCACCCAGCCTGGATGCAGTGCGCTTGGCTCCCACTGCTCCCACACTGGCGCTGCAGGCTCAGTTGACGCCCTGGTGACCAAGACTGCTTCCGCTATCGGTTGGGCGATTCGCGCGGGCGCAGCCATTTGGGCTGCCGTTGTCACCGGTTCAGAGACCAGTCGCTCGCCGCTCTCGACGCCGTCGACAAGTGTCTCGATCCGGTCCAGCACCCCTGCGCGGTCACGCAACCAGTCAGGTGTCCAGACACGGGTGACGGCGGGCCAGCCCATCCGGTCAGAGAGCAGGACGATGGGTAGCGAGTCGCGATCTCCGACGGTCGCGCGCGATCGCCAGGCCCCGCCATCGGTGAGGATACCGACGCTCCAGTTGCCGCCATCTGCGGTGCGGGACACGGCGATGTCGACCTTGAACTCTGAGAGCCCGACCCGGGTCGCGACACGAAGTCCCCGCGCGCGGAGTGCATCAGCAACTTCGTCACGATGACGGTCAGGAGCGACCACGGGCGACGCCCCTGTTGCACCGGACGCGGAAGGTCCCGACTTCGCCAGCCGCAGATACTCGGCCAACTGCTGGAGCCCCTCAGACATGCCCTCAGCCCGCAAATCCTCTGGCTCGAACGAGCAGTACACCATCATCTGTCTCCGGGCGCGGGTAACCGCGACGTTCAGTCGCCGTTCTCCGCCGGCATGAACCAGGGGTCCAAAATTGCGCGACAACTTGCCGCTCTCATCTTTGCTGAAGCCGATCGAGAAGAGGATGACATCGCGCTCATGGCCCTGCACGGTCTCGAGATTCCAGACCGTAATGGGTTCCTCAACCTCGTCGGGGTTGAGAGCCGCGAGCACGGCCGCATCTTCCGACGCCAGAAGCAGCGTCTGCACGAGCTCCTGCTGGGGTCGGTTCAGGGTCACCACGCCGATACTGAAGCGCGCTAAGTGATCGTCATGAACCCGCCGCACGATCTCGGCGACGATCGCCTCTGCTTCGGCCCGGTTTGTTCCTCGATCCGCTCCGGCACCGCGCGTCTGTCGCACGAACCGGCCAGCGACCTTCACGAAGCTCAGCCCCTTGTGCTGCACGGTGCTCGTCGGCGCCGGCAGCGTGCTGAGGCGTCCCTCGTAGTAGGTGCGGTTTGAGAACGCGATCAGAGTTTCGTCTTCGCTCCGGTAGTGCCAAGTGAGGTAGGTCTCCGGCACCCACGCGCGAAGGCATTCCGTCAGGATGCTCTCCTCATCCCGGGGCGCGGTTTCGGCATCGACATCCGCCGCTTCGTCGTCGTCGC
Organism: Leucobacter sp. UBA1945; assembly: GCA_002336855.1. Taxonomy (GTDB): domain Bacteria; phylum Actinomycetota; class Actinomycetes; order Actinomycetales; family Microbacteriaceae; genus Leucobacter. The sequence goes on from DDEV01000021.1 coordinate 6,798, forward strand.
CCGATCCGGTCTGCGCGACCGAGGTTGGCGGCATCTGCTTCGAGTCCCCGACGACAACTGCGCTACGCCCACGTCCCAAGGCCCCGATTGCATGGGCGACCTTGATCTGCGACGCCTCGTCGAACACGACGAGATCGAAGGGCTCTAGGTCGCCATCGACGAAGCGAACCAGCGCGTCGGGCACCGCAAGTACGAGGGGCGTCACACGGCTGATAACCGACCAGTGATCGCGTAGCAGACGGCGGATCGGCTTGGAGCCGCGCTGCTTACCGAGCTCTCGACGCAGCTCTCCGACGGCACCGATCTGGGCACCAGGCTGGAATCCTCGACTCGCGATCATGTCATCGGCGAGCACCCCGGGGCTGAGCCGACGAAGGGTATCGGCAGCGACGGCGAACGCGTCTGCTTGGGCATCATGCCGCGACCCGTCGAATGCATCGAGCGACTGGTCATCGAGCTGCTTGCGCAGCAGGGCACTCAGGTATCCCCGCTCGAAGGCCATATCGATCTCATTCGACGCCACAGCGCCTGCGGCCACCCCGGCCACGGCGCTGTCGAGGCCCAGCGCTTCGAGCGGCGCGAGCAACTCACGCAGTTCAAGCCAGCGTCGGAGCAACACGAAGTCGCGCTCCTCGGCATCGGCGATCCAGAACGGTACAGCGAATTCGAGCGTCTCCGCGATGCTCCGCGTTCCGCGCCAGAGTTCTAGTGACTCTGGCGTCGGATCAAGGGTGTCGAGCAATGCCGTCAGCGCTGCGGCCATCATGCCGACAGCCGGTCCAGCAGTCGAGCCCGCGTGGATCAACGTTCTGATGCGTTCCGAGCTCGTCGCCGCGCCCGCTCGGGCCAACTCAACGTCTGCATCGAGCTCACGGACCTGCGCCTCGACCGCTTCCCGGTCATCTGCCTCAAGCAAGTTCACCGTCGGAGGCACAAAGACACCCGGCATCGTACGGAGGAAGGTGACGTAGTCGCGTGCGAGGCCCTGAAGCTTCTCGATCTCGCTCAGCATCGGCAACAAGCCGTCCTGCTTGAGGACGAGACCCGATGCGATGTACGGGTGCACACGATCAATCACCGCGCGCACGCGCTTCTTGCGCCCGATGAAGAAGCTCGCGATCGCCTGCTCGGCTAGGGTGCGAAGCTCAGCCACCGGAGCGTCGAGCGCTCTCGGCGACGCCCCGTCGAACAGATTGCGCACGTCGAATCCGTTGAGCGTGGTCAGCACATGCGCACGAGCGTGCGCCGCGTCTTGACCGGATGCGGCGTCGACCATGGTGAGATCGATGGCCCGGTCGACCATCCGGATGGTCGCCTGCACCTCATCGAGGCTCTCGACCTCCTGAAGAAAGGCGTTCGCAGCGGGATCTGCCTTCACAGCGGCATAGGCAGAGGCCATCTCGGCCACCAGGATACTGAAGCGCGCGCGCTCTTCCGGTGCGAATGCACCGGCACCGACACGCCCGAACGACCACGGGTTAGCGATGGCCGCACCCGCCCGCGCCGAGACCTCCCTCGCCTCACGGAAAGCACGGCGAACCCGATCCACAGTCTCGGAGTCGACCGACGATACGAATGCGGCGGGCACAGAGAGCTCGGCCTGCGTCGGCACGGCGAGAAGCTTGTTGCGGGCCGAGTACGCGGACTCGCCGAGAGAGCCGATGGCGTGCAGCTGCTGCGGGTACTGCTGCAGCGGCGTGATCGCACGATCGATGTCGCGCTCAGCGGCGTCGAACCCGATGCGATCGGTAGCAGCCGCCGCGTCGAGTGCTTCGGTGAGCTGCCGCCGAACATCAGCGGGCCGCATGCCCTTGTCGTGCAGGTTGAGGCCGAACGCACCGAGGCCGACTGCTGTCAGGCGGTCGCGCACGACCCCGAGAGCCCCCGCCTTCTCAGCGACGAAGAGCACGCGCTTGCCGGAATGCAGGGCTCGGGCCAGTAGGTTCGTGATGGTCTGCGACTTGCCCGAGCCGGGTGGGCCTTGCAGCACGAACGTGGCACCGTCCATGGCTTGGCGCACCGCAAGGGCCTGGGAAGCATCCGCGAGTACCGGCAGAGTGGCGGCAAAGTCATCGAGCGTGCGCACATCCTGGGCGTCGACGGCCGTCGGATCTGCGAAGGTTTGCGTCGGCTTCTCGACCAGGTGCTTCACTAGGGCGCTGTTTTGGATGAACGTCGGCCAGTGATCGCTTAGGTCACGCCACAGCCGGTACGTGCTGAAGTCGAAGAAGCCGAGCGAGCAGGCCGCATCGACCCTGAAGTCACGGAGGCCGGCCTCCATGAACCGCCGACGCATGTAAGCGATCAGCCCGTCGATGTCGACGCCAGCGCCGTCCATCTCTGGCTCGACGAGCTTAGGCAGATCGAGGTCGAACTCCTGCTTCAAGCGCTCGGCGAGAGAGAAGTTCGGTGTGATGACTCCGGTCGGGTCGATCTCGAGCGAAAACCGGCGGTTCCGATCGCTGGGCTTCAGCGCCACGGGGACGAGGATCAGCGGCGCGTAGTGCTCCACGTTGTGCCCTTGAGGCACCCACGCCACCATCCCGAGAGCCAGGTAGAGCCCGTTCGATCCTGTTTCCTCAGCCACGGACCGCGAGGTCGTCATCATCCGTCTCAGTCGCGCCGAGAAGTCGTCGGATGAGAGCGTGGTGAGAATCCTCCGATTGGCCACCAGCTCTGTCGTGAGCTGCTCGTCGAGCTCGGCGGGCGCGGTCCGTCGCGCGGCGAGGCGCAATGGCTCGCCATTCCTGTTGGACGGAGAAGGGGCAAGCTGAACAGTCGCGCCGGTCTGGAGAAGATCCTCGACGACGCCCATCGCCTTCTCGGTGATGAATAGCGACACACTCGACCGCTCGGAGAACCGGTAGTTGAGCAAAGGATTGCGGCGGCTCAGATCGAGCAGGGCATCCTGCCACCGTTTCATGCGCACAGGCGCATCGCGCGCGAGCACTCCGGCGGCTGAGCCACCACCGGCGCGGGCCACAGCATCGCTGATGAGGTCGAGCGTGAGTTGCTGGCCCCGGTACTCGACCACGGACACGCTTCCGTCATCCAGCACGCTCCGGATCGGAAGAGGCATGATCCGACCGCCGTAGCGAACGTCAGCCACATCGACGGCGACCGCGAATTCGGCCGCGGCTCCTCCGTCAGTCATGCGTACGGCGAGGTCGTCGCCGATAAGGTGGTCCCGATCGAGGTGGCCGAGCGCCCGCTGTCGTGCTTGGCGCGCAGTCTCAGAGTGCTTGCCCCCGCATAGCGTGACTGTCTCCATGAGTGCGATTCGCCCCGCATCGACGTCGCTCAGCGAATCGCGCACCGTGATGACCGGGTCGGCGAAGCTTGCGGCGCCACCATCCAGCGCAGCACCGCGATCATGCCGCCAGTAACCGACGAAGGCGTGCCCGGGAATCACGAAGATCAAGGGACGGAGCCCAATTGCCTCAAAGAGGGATGCCATGAGCACGGTCGAGTCGAGGCAGGTCGCGAGCCCCTCTCGAAGCACCTCGCCCGGAAGACGCACTCTCTGGCCCGAGGTTTGCGGATTTCCGGCCAGATCCCAGCCCGCGGGAGGGTTTACGTAGGTGATGCCCCGTGAGCGCACCGCTTCGTAGAGGGCATCGACCATTCGGTCGACCCGAGTCGGGTCTTGGGACTGGTATCCGTCGAGACCAGGCCCGCTCGCGTCGCTGGACAGAAGCTCATCCGCATGCTTCAAGACCCCGGCGAGATCCGGCTCGTGCGGCTGAACATACGAGGCCAAGGTGGCCGCACTGGTCGTCAGTGGCCGCCCCGCGACCCAGCTGCTGGCGGCGAGCGCCGTGACCGGCGTGACTGACCGCCCTAGCTCTTCGCCTCCCTGCGACACCACGACGGTCAACTCAGCCCGGCGCAACTCCCGCTGCTCGAGTAGGCGGTTCACATCGGGCGTGAAGCCGCGGAATTCCCTTCCGTTCCACACGATGCCTTCGGGACCCAGCACAGGCACGGTCTGTCGCCACGGCTCTGCCCACTGCTCCCCCAAGCTCGTCAGGGTGACCGATACCTCCAGCTCTGCATGCGAGCGCGCGTCCGCCGGACGGATCGCGAGGGCAAGTACAGTCGGGGCGCCGTTGTACGCTGCCGCGTAGCTAATGACCTCGCTCGCCACCAGATCGATCTGCACTGCCTGACTCATGCGCCAGCTTCTTCCGTTGCCGCAGGTATCGATCCCTGTACTGCCATCCAGGCCACGAGCCGAACCTCATCGATGCGGATGCTGGGCAGCGGCTCAACCTTCTCCGCTGGCTGAATGCCGAACCGGTCCAGCACGTCTGTGATTGCCTTCAGCTGCTCCGTGGCGCTCAATTCATCCTTGAGTTCTTGGCGCATCGCGCGCGCGGCCTTCACGCTCGGCACAGACTTGAGGCGGCGCACCAGCTCCACCTGTTTTGCCTGCCCCAGTGCCGCACCGTGCTCCATGGCCACCGCAGCCGCATCGCGGAACGCCTTGGGCAGTGCGGCGGTGAGGGCGTTCGGGTCGGTGCCAGCCATCCACTCCTCATAGGCGTGATCACGCGCAATTGCCCATGCCTCGTATGCACCGCGGAAGGCCTCCTCGGTGAGCAGCCGCTCGCGATCCGGCGTTCCGGGATCGGCGGCCACGAGCGACGACAGTGTGTCGTCTTCCACTTTCCACTCAGCACCCTCGTCACCGGGCAGCGGCTGCCACGACGCGTCGACGTGCACGTTGCGGAACCACACGCGATCGCTGCCGCCCATGCGCATGCAGAAGACGAAGACGTTGCCTTCCACGGCAGGATTGACGAACCCGCTGCCGATGCCATGCGGCAAGGCCTCGAGTTCGGCGCGCAGCGCGGGCTGACGGTCGAGGGCGTCGGCGAGCCGCCGGCGATATTCCTCGCCTGAGCCCGCTGCGGAGCCTCCGCCGCTCTCGACGAGCGCTTCGATCTCGCCGACGATCTCGTCGGGGTTGAAGAAGTCCTGCGGGCCGTACGCACTCACGCCCGGGAGCACGACCCCGGTGCCGACCGCGGCGTCTGCCTGCCGCAACTTGCGCACGAGCGTCTGCTCGAGCTTGAGGAACTCGTCGAGGTGGTCGGTCGGGAAGAAGACTCCGAGAGCGATCTCGGCGTGCTGGCTGCCGATGCGGTCGACACGGCCGTGCCGCTGCACGATGCGCATCGGGTTCCAAGGCAGGTCGTAGTTGATGATGTGTGCCGCCTGCTGAAGGTTCACACCCTCGGCGAGCACGTCGGTGGTGAGCAGAATGTCGTACTCGTCGTCATCCTGAGGCACACCATCGTCGTCCAGCCTCCCCGCCGTGCGAGGCGCGAAGCCGGCGACCGCCCGCGCCCG
>DDEV01000150.1 GCA_002336855.1 Leucobacter sp. UBA1945
GCCACCGGCCTGCCGTGCCGAACCGACCGGGACGCCCGGTGAGCCACCTCCGTTGAAGCCACCGCTCGCGTTCGAGCCGTTGCCGCCAACGTGGACATATAGTGGGGTACCGCTCGAAACCGCATAGCTGCCCACGATCCGCTCACCGCGGCCGCCGCCTTTGAAAACTGAGTTTCCGCCAGCACCGCCGATGAGCTCGACGTCGATGCTCGTGACGCCTGCGGGCGTGGTGAACGTCTGCTCGGCGCCGGTAGAGGCATAGCTCACCGTGCAGCTCAGGTGGGTTGGCAGGGCTTCGTTCACAGCGCAGTTCGCAGCCGGGTTCGCCGGCAGGTCTGCTGCTGCCGCGGTCACGCCAACGCCAGCGATAAGACTCGCGGCCATGAGCGCGACGGCTCCTGCCGAAGCAAAAATTTGATGTGTACGCATGGCTCCCCCATGGTTCTGCGCCGACAGCAATGTCAAGCGATTAGCCTATCCCGCCGCAGTCGGGTCGTGCGCTCTCGTGCGCAGATTGCAATGTTGCGGTTCGCAATCTGCATCGCTGGCAGCCCTGACCCCATCACTACACTGAACACATGGCTCAGAAGCTCAGGGAGGCGCTGCGTCGCGCCCCGTTCGCGATCATCTTCACCGTCGTGTTCATCTCGGTCGGCGCGATCAGCGGCGCCCTGTTCTCGGCGGCGTCAGAGAAAGCGTGGTTCTCGCAGGTCGCGACCGGCATTCCAGCGTTTGCCGAGGGGCGTTGGTGGTCGCCCCTCACCTCGATGTTCTTCGTCGACCAACCGTGGGTCTACCTCACGCTCACCCCGCTGCTGCTCGGCAGCCTGGTCTGGGCCGAGTGGCGCTTCGGCACGCTGCGCACGATCGCGCTCTTCGTCGTCGGCCACCTCGTCGGGGTGTTCGGCGGCGCGCTCGTCGTGTGGCTGCTCGCACTCGCCGGCTCGCAGTGGGCGGGCCGGTTGCAGACGCACCTCGACGTCGGACCCTCGTGCGGCGCGATCGCCGCGCTCGTGTTCGCAATCGCCACGCTGCCGTCGCCGTGGCGACTGCGCGCGCGAGCGCTCGTCATCGTGTGGATTCTGCTCTCGGTGCTCTACCTCGGCGAGATCTACGACGTCGAGCACGCCGTCACCCTTGCGGTCGCGCTCGCGGTGAGCGGTTCGCTGCCCGCGTTCAGCCACCGCGGCGGGCGCCCCACCGAGCGCGAGTGGCGCTTTCTCGCGTTCGCGGGGCTCATCACGGTCGGTGCGATGCAGATCTTCGACCTCGCGGTGCCGACGAACGGCCCGCTCGGCAGCAACACCCCGGTCGCCTCGTGGATCGACGTGGCCACCGACCTCGTCGTGATCCTGCTCGTCGCGAACGGCATTCGCCGCGGTTATCGTGTCGCCTGGATCATCACGCTCTGCCTCGCCGCATTCAACTTGCTGACGGCGGCGCTCGCGTTCGCGGTGGTGCCGCTGCTCGTGCAGACGGGGCTGCTCGACAGCCCCGCCGAGGTGTTTGGGCTGATCCTCGCCCCCGCAATTCTGTGGATCGGCCAGGCCGTGATTCTCATCGCGGGCCGCGGCGCGTTTCGCGTGTCGATGCGATCGTCGAAGCGCGTGCTCGACGCGCCGAACGTCACGCCCGCAGAGAGCGCCGCGCATCTCAAGAAGCACGGCGGCGGCACCATCTCGTGGATGACGACGTGGCCGCTCAACCGGCATGTCGCATTGGCCGACGGCAGTGCCGGGTTTCAGTCACACGCCGGGGTCGCGATCATGCTTGGCGATGCTCTCGTCTCCGAGGATCGCCAAGCCGAGGCCATCGAAGAGTTTGCGGGCGCCGCGCAGCGTGCGGGGCTGATCCCGGCGCTGTTCTCGGCGGGTCAGCGATCGTTCGACGCGATGCCAGCCGGGTGGCGCTCGCTCATCGTCGCCGAAGACACCATCGTCGACCTGCCGGGGCTCGCCTTCACCGGCAAGGCGTGGGCGGCGGTGCGGGCGGCGATCAACAAGGCCGGGCGCGAAGACATCACGTTTCGCATGACCCGTCTGGCAGACGAGCCCCGGCACGTGGTGGCGCAGGTGCGCAAGATCTCTGAGCAGTGGACGGGCGACAAGGCGCTGCCAGAGATGAAGTTCACGCTCGGCACGGTCGCCGAGGCGCTCGACCCCGAGGTGATGGTCGGGCTCGCGTTCAACGAGGCCGGCGAGATGCAGGGCATCACGTCGTGGCTGCCCGTGTATGGGCCAATCTCTGAGGGCACCGGCGAGCCGCAGGTTATCGGGTGGACGCTCGACGTGATGCGCCGCGCCGACGGCGCGTTCTCGCAGACGATGGAGCTGCTGATCGCCTCGTCGGCGCAGTACTTCGCCGAGCACGGCTACCAGTTCGTCTCTCTGTCGGGCGCGCCGTTCATCCACCCCGAGGGTCGCGAGCTGACCCCGGTCGACCAGGTGCTCACGCGCATCGGTGAGCTGATCGAGCCGATGTACGGCTTCAAATCGCTGCACCGCTTCAAGCAGAAGTTCAACCCGCGTGAAGAGCCGCTCTACCTGCTCTATCGCGACGAGGGCGATCTGCCGCGCATCGGCTTGGCGCTCACCCGGGCCTATCTGCCCGACGCGACGCTGCGCGATCTGATCGTGTCGGCGGCGCCTANNGGGCTCGTCAGCGCCCGCGCCCGCCTCGGCGGGGTGAGGCTCGAGCGTCTAGCCGCTAGACCTTAGCCTTTCAGCAGTTCGACGCAGGCGTCAGTGTCTGCGACCGTGAGCTGCGGCGGGTAGAGGCCCATCACGTTGAGCGCGGCTTCGTGGTTCTCTGCCGAGGATCCGGCGCAGGCGTCGGCGGCGATCGTGATGCGGCCGCCCGCGTCGGCACCGGCGAGCGCGGTCGAGATGACGCAGCAGTCGGTCGAGACGCCGGTCAGCACGACGGGGGTGCCGCGCCCGATGCGGCGCTCGAGCTCGTCGCCCCACTTTCCGAAGGTGGGCAGGTCGAGTGTTGGATGCGGCGAGAGCGTTTGGGCTTCGGGCACGAGATCGAAGAGTGGGTCGTCAGCAGGCTGGTCGGCGAACGGCCACGCCTCGAAGTAGTCTCCCCAGCTCGTGCTGCGGTCGGCGGTGGGCAGCCAGCGGGTGACGAGCACGCGGTCGCCCGCGGCCTTCGCGAGGCGTTCGATGTTCGCGAAGGCGTCGGCGAAGAAGGGCGAGCCCCAGGCCGAGTCGGGCGAGGCGAAGATCGCCTGCGGATCGATCACCACGAGCCAGGCCCGGCGATCCTCGTCGCTCGTGTTACCGGTGCTCGTCATGCTGCTTCTTGCTGTCGGATCTTGCCCGCGCGCGCGAACCAGGTCACCAGGAAGGAGAGCACGAGGGCGAAGAAGACGCCGAGGTTGGCGTAGGCCCACTCGCCNNGCCCTGCCAGTTGTTCCAGGGGGCGGCTTCGGCGAAACCGTTGACGACGAAGCCCCAGCCGATGATCGAGGCGACGATCATGGTGCCGATCGAGACCCAATCCCACGAGCCGTAGCGGCCGCGCGCGTCGAAGAGCGCGTTTTCGTCGTAGTCTTTGCGGCGACGCAGAATGTCTGCAATGAGAATGCCCGCCCAGGCGGCGAGGGGCACGCCGAGGGTGATGAGGAAGCTCTGGAACGGGCCGAGGAAGTCGTCTGAGACGAACACGACCCAGATGGTGCCAAGGGTGAGAATGAGCCCGTCGATGCCCGCGGCGGCGGGGCGCGCGATGCGGATGCCGAGGCTGATCAGGGTGAGGCCCGAGGAGTAGATGCCGAGCACGGCGCCCGAGACGAGCGCGAGCACGGCGGTCAGCAGGAACGGCACGAGCACCCACACCGGCAGCAGTTTGGCGAGCGCGCCGATCGGGTCGAAGCTGATCTCGGCGGCGAGCGCCGGGTCTGAGCCGGCGAGCAGCAGGCCGAAGATCACGAGGATCACCGGGGCTGCGGCTCCGCCGATGGTGTTCCAGGCGACGATGGCGCCGTCTGAGGCGGTGCGCTTCTGGTAGCGCGACCAGTCGGCGGCGATGTTGATCCAGCCGAGGCCGAAGCCGGTCATGACCATGACGAGCGCGCCGATCACCTGACCCATGCTGCCGCTCGGCAGCGAGGCCACGGCGGCGAGGTCGATGTGCGGGATCGCGAGGATGATGTAGAGAATCGTCACCGCACCCGTGACCCAGGTGAGCAGCGACTGCAGCTTCATGATGGTGTGGTAGCCGAGCACGGAGGCCGCCACGATGAGGGCGGCGACGATGACGGTTGCGATGATCCTCAGCGCAATGCTTTCGCCGTCACCACCCAGCTGCGTGATGACGGTCGCGGTCGCGAGCACCGACATGATCGCGAGAAAAGTCTCCCAACCGATCGAGGTAAGCCACGAGACGATGCCTGGCACCTTCTGACCGTGCACGCCGAACGCGGCGCGCGAGAGCACCATCGTGGGCGCTGACCCGCGTTTGCCGGCGATCGCGATGAGGCCGCAGAGCAGAAACGAGACGACGATGCCGACGATCGACACGACGGTCGCCTGCCAGAACGAGATGCCGAAGCCGAGCACGAACGAGCCATACGACATGCCGAAGACCGAGACGTTCGCGGCGAACCACGGCCAGAACAGATCGCGCGGCTTCGCGGTGCGATCGGATTCGGGCACGATCTCGATGCCGGTTCGCTCGATGGTGAGCGCGCTGGGCTTGGCCGTGCCGGCGCTCTGCGCTGGGATTTCTGTCGACATCTCTGTCTCCTGCTGGGTCTGTCGCGTCGCCGCGCGACGAGCTGGGTGGTGCTTCTCATTCTGGCATCAGCCACCGACAAGGGGAATAATTCGGCGCGTGCGGTGCCGCCGGGGCGTGCCTGCTTGAGTCCGACCTGGCAGGATCATCGCAGCCGTCACGTTTGCACTCACGGTCGCCGGGTACTGGGCGATGGCTGCGTTTCCGGCCCCACCGGCAGGATCGCCACCGAGCGTGGCCGCAGATATCGCACTCGGCTGTGTCATCGCGCCCTGGTTTGGGCAAGCCATCTACGCCTGTATCGCGAACCGCAGCTACCTGCTGCGCGAGCTCGACGCGCGTGTAGATGCGAAAGCCTGATACGGGCAGGCGTAGGTGGCCTACGGCTCAGCTGGGGCAACGCCGAAACACGGCACAGGGCTCGCGTGCTTCATCACCCTCACAATGCTTCGTGTTATACGCCTAGCCCGGCGAGAAGCTAGGCTGACACAAATCTTTGCGACAGCATCAGGCTTATCTGAGGTACGTCCAGCTTGACCTCGGAAGATTGTTGTAACAGTTTCGGTAGGCGCTTTGGCCAGAGTACTTCAATACCCCGCACCGCGAAGCTGCCCCCAAAAAGTGGCCAATCCGAGTCTACGAAACACAGAACTCCGCGCACCGGAACATTCTCACCGACTACCGTCTGCACTTGGTCAACCTGGCCGAGTATCCCGTCAATCAGCGAGTCGCGTTTGCGGCCGCCGACCTTGAGACCAACGGATGCTGCGCTAAAGAACCCGCCTTCCTGATACCGTTCGGGTCGTTTGCCGATGTAGCGTTTCGCATCAATTACCCACACGCCGGCCGTCGTAACCACGAGGTGGTCGAAATTGGCGCGACTCTTGGGCAGTTTGCGATCATGCAGCACCACCAGTTCTGCTCCGGCAATCCCGTCAAGAACCTGAGCAACTTTCTGCTCTCCAATGGCACCCTGTTTCCACACATGAGTGCTTGTCTTCACAGAACCATCGACTGCCATTGCCGCAATTGCAGAACCGATAGGTCCGCCACCGAAGCGTTCTTTCACTCTAGAACGACGCACATCTACCGCAGCCAACTCATTCGCGCGACGCCGCTCGTACTCACGAAAAGCAGAGTTACCGGCCGACTCACCACTCATGATGAGAGCATGTCACAAGCATCGAGTCGGTTGCACATAGAAAATGCTCGTTACCTGCCGCTGCGCGCATTCCGACCGAAGAGGCTTTGACGAAGCAGCGGCGACACCCCTCCGACTTCTGTTTTGTACGCATTCTGGCTGCTTCTTTGTGGGCGACAAACACGACACCGCTAGTATGTCAAATACCCACGCCGTGAACTAGTCTTTGCTATAAATACCGTCCGTGCGTTCAAGTTCTGGTCCGGGCAATATCGCAGTCCCCGTTGGCAACGAAGCCATGTAGGAGCCCAATGAAGATCAAGACCCTCTACATACGGTTCTACAAGTCATTCAACTATGACTATCTCCGCAAAAGCCATGCGAATGCCGTGCCTGACTTATGGGATCAACTACCTGAGTCCGGGTTGTTCTACCCGTTCGTGCGCGTTCCCTTGGAGCCTGGCATAACAACGGTTGTTGGTGCGAACGAGTCTGGGAAAAGTCAACTGCTCGGCGCGATTAAGTCTCTGCTAACCGGTGAAAAAATTGAACCGCGGGACTTCTGCCGATACTCGCAGTTCTTTACCGTCGGAAGCGAGATGAAGAGACCGGAGTTCGGTGGAGAGTTCACCGACCTTAGTGATGAGCAGGTCGCCGTAATCCGGGCGATCGCAAACCTAGATGAGCTAGTCGAGATTGAAGCTTTCCACTTCTTTCGCATGAATGCCGGCGCCGTCGTCTACATATGGAGTGGGGTCAGCTGGACTGAGGTGAAGCTCAAAGCCACCGAAGTAGAGAAACTGGATCTACCAACCTACTTCCTAATCGACGCGAAAACGCCGCTGCCAGATAGCGTTCCTCTGGCTTACCTCACAGCCTCGGGCAAAACGAAAAAGGCACGCCCACGCAAGAAGGTACTCCTCTGGATAGAGAATTTGATCGCGAACCCTGACTGGTTCGGTAGCAAGGAGGCAATCGGCCAAGCGGCACCTCAACTTGTCGAGAACTACACCGCATTCAACGCGGTCGACGAGTCCGACGACGAGCACCTGATGAAACGTCTCGAGCTGGCAGAGAAGTTGCTCATCCAAGTCGCAGGCATCGGCAAAGATGCATTTGAGCAGCTGAAGACAGCCGTAAAAAACCATGACGGCTATGCCAACGGCATCGTGACGAAAATGAACGAGAACCTGGCAAAGGCACTGAACTTCCCCAAGTGGTGGTCCCAGGACTCCGAGTTCTCCTTGACGCTGACGCTGCGCGATTTCGACCTGGTCTTCACAGTCCGAGACCGCACCGGTAGCGAGTACGCATTCAGCGAGCGCAGCGGTGGGATGAGTTACTTCTTGTCTTACTTCGTCCAATACTTATCGCATGCCCCGACCGGTGGGCAGGAGGTACTACTGATGGACGAACCAGACGCGTACCTATCGATGCTCGGCCAGCAAGATCTGCTGCGGATCTTTGATTCGTTCGCCGAACCGGAGGACAAGTCAGCGCGACCGATCCAGGTCGTGTATGTGACGCACTCACCATTCTTGATCGACAAGAACCACAGCGAACGGATACGCGTCCTCGAGAAGGGTGACGGTGAAGAGGGGACCCGCCTCGTCGCGAACGCGGGCCGCAACCACTACGAGCCGCTCCGTTCCGCCTTCGGCGCATTCGTCGCCGAGACGACCTTCATTAGTAACTGCAACCTAATGATCGAAGGTCAGGCTGACCAGGTGCTGCTGGCAGGAGTCAGTTCATTGGCGCGCCGGTCAGAAAGCACTGGAGCAACGCTGAACCTAAACAGCTTGTCGTTAGTTCCTTCCGGCTCAGCCCAACATATACCTTACATGGTCTACTTAGCACGCGGCCGTGACGTCGACACTCCAGCAGTCATTGTTCTACTCGACGGAGACGGCGAGGCTGACGGCATCCGAGAAGAGTTGCAGAAAGGGTATCGAGGCAGGAAGTATGTCGACGATGCGTTCGTGATCCAATCCAGTGACATCAGCATCGACGATGTGACGGTAGCAACTGATGCTATCCGCGAAATCGAGGATCTTATCCCGACCGACCTTGTCGCCATGGCGATACGGCGCTATGCCACAGAAGTACTGTCGCCTGAGGAGTCCGCCGAGGTCACCGCAGCTGTTAAGACCGTGCCTGTTGCGGCGGGTCAGAAAGTTTTCAAAGCGGCCGAAGCAGCCTGCAAGGCGGCAGGTACCAAACTGAGGCTCGACAAAGTTGGGTTTGCGCGAGCCGTTCTGCACTGCCTAGAACACGAAGCAGATCAGAACTTGAGAGCGCTTACCATTGGAAACTTCGAGCAATTGTTCGCTCGCATTGAAAAGGCACAGCGTCAGGCCATTCGAGCAAACGGCCGTGAGCGCGTTCGGAGAACACTAACCCGCTACAAGGATGCGTTCCTCCGGGACCATCAAGTATCCGCTTTACGTCGAGACGTCGAGAGCCTGCTTGAAGACATAGAGCACCAGTTAACTGAGGTTACCGATGAGACGGAACGCGTCCGTCAAGAAATGCGTCTGATTCGCAGGGACTTCGATCTATCCTCGGAGCCCGGCGCGACTGTCGAGAACTACGATGACTTTAAGAAACGGCTCGAAGCGCTTCCCTATGGAGGGGTGCAGGCGGTCCAGTTACCCTGACTAGCGCGCATTATGGTCACGTTCCATAGGGATGAGAATTGGCATGATTCCGCGGCTCGCATTCCTGTCTCTCACATCGCTGTCTTCCGTATGCTTTGCATTCGTTCGACGGGGGCGGAGGATGATCGCTGTACAGAGAAACTGCACGAGCAACGTCTGATGGTGCTCACAGGCAAAGGGCGAGCTTCAACGCACCGCCCCTCTGCCGAGCCGATTGTATTTCATAGAGTCAGCCAAAAGAAGAAGGGGAGTGAGGGAAACGACGCACTGCAGTGAGGGCCTTTGCCCAAGAACGACTACCTCTGAGTGAAGGGGTAAATGGACAGAAATTTCGCTCGAGCGTCAGCTACTTGATCGACCACACAGTGTCCAGAGCGAGATCCGCCAACGCGGCGGCCCTTGAGGTGATGTCTTCCGGGAGTACCTCATTCATTTCGTTGTTTCCTACCCACTCCGATAAGTGAGGATCTTTCCAAGGCACGAATGTCTTCAGTCCGGAACGTTTCGCTGCCAAATCACCATTTCCGAGGTCACCATTGGCCGCGCTTGTCAGCAATGTCAGATTCCCGATCGAGTACTCTGAGCTCACGACCTCAGCTGATGCGTGGCTTTGAGGCCTGATGTGCTCGATGGTCCATGCTGTTAGATCCTGGCCCAGCGTCAATGTCTTGTAATGCTGCGCAAAGCGCAGCAGGATGTAGGCAATAAACTGTTTGCGTGAGCGACGCTTTTGGGCATTCGTCAGTCGTGCCTTTGGTGCATAGAACAATTTGGCAAATGCCTCTTTGGTCTCTTTTGAGTCCGGGAGACTGCCATCCAGCCTCAGTCGGAAGGATTCGATAACTTCCTGCACTGTTTGCTTTGAAAGAGCTTCTTCAAGTTCTACCGCAAACCTGTTATATCGACCGCGCGTGCCTCCCGTGGAACCACTGTTCTTGAGCGCCGTGAATTGAAAGTGAAAGTTCTCAATCGCACGACACGCAGCCACAACGTCTTTCTGTCGCATCACTCCCGACTTCTCATATTTCCGAACTACCGCCAGGATCGCAGAATTCGCTACAGATACGTTGAAGAGCGCAAGGGCCCGAATGGTTTCTGCAACTTCGGGAATTGCAAGAGCGCTCTTTGCTCCAACCGCTGATTTGTCAATGACGAGGCCAATGTCGTCAAAATACTGATAAGCGATCGAGTCGAATTCGAGTTCCTCCAGATATTGAAGGTGCGCTTGCGCCGACCCGCCAATAAAGCTAATGATTTGCTTGTAGAGTTCAGCTTCGGTGACTGCGGGACGACGAGAGTTCCAAGATTGCCACATAAACTGATCGACGTCGGTCATCGATCCATTTTCAGTCTGCACTCGGTCAACCAATCGATCCCAACGCCCCGAAATGGTTGCCCTATCTTCGCCGTCCAGGGAACCACCTCGCACGAGAAGGTTCTTCACAAGGTCAGCGAGCCGAAGGTCAGCACCCCGCGTGTTGAGCGTCTCAAAGATAAGGAATCCGTCTTCTTCGGAGGTTAACTCGACCTGAATAAGGCGCGCTTTCAAAACATTGTTGCGTAGCGATTTGAGTGCCTCAATCGCTTCCGACAAAGACTTGCCATCTAGCGTTGCCTGAATTCTGTTCTCAAAATACTCGCGAGCGACACCAATCTGCCGAGCGCTGCCGTTCCACTTTAGACCGGAAGGAATCGCGCTAGGGTTCTGCACAACCTCCTTGAAGTTGGGTTCATTGCGTTCAATTACTGGGTACTTCTTACCGTCGTCATCTTCAGCGACAAGGTACCGCTGTGTGTTGCTTGCTTGTGCTTCTGCCTGCGATCGGAGCTCGTGCGCATCGACGCCCCCTTCTTCCCGCCCGCTAGCCGCAATGAAGGCGTCTCGGATAACCGACAAGATAATCGCGCTTGTCGTCAGGCGCTGCTGGCCGTCGATAATTGAGTATGAATTGTTGAACAACTCCCGAGACTTGCTCTCCCATGTGACAGTTGACCCGAAAAAGAAGTCGCCCTGAGCCAATACCACGTCAGACCAATAGTCATCTAATTCATCAATGTCCCAACTGTAGGGGCGCTGAAAGTTGGGAACTACGTACAGGCACAAGCGAAAACAATCTTGGATTGTGCGTGTGGTCGACTTAATTGGGATAAGTTCCGAGCTTGCTGATGACAATCCATTCTCCTAACCAGGATGTACTTGGTGATCTTATTGCCATTAGCGCTCATTCGGTACGGGTGCCTGATCTTCTTCAGGCGACTGGACTAAGCGAGAGGAGCAAGCCTACTCAACACGCGGCAACGAGGGCGACCTGGCATGTTCCCACTCGAAGTACAACACCCGTGCTGGGTTATCGCCTTACTTGGTCATAATGAACCAGCTGCTCCCGACAACTGAGGTTGCGAAACCCTTCCATTTCGCCCGCATCACAATCATCACCGCCGCGCGGCAAACTCGTGTTGCTGCGTTCCAGCCGCCAACGATTTACGGCTCACGCAATGTGTGTACCCGTTACTCAAGAGCACTATGCCCACCTGGCGGTGCTTGGATGAACGGTTTCCCTAGAGATAAACTATTTGCTGCGACCACTACAAGTTGCCATCAGAACCTTCGTTGTTTTGTATGGACCGTTGTATTTGGCTTTTGGAGCCTCTTCGCTTGCCACTGCCATATTGGAACGTGATACTGAATTCCCGAGTCGCATTCTTATTAGAGCCACCAGCATTCTTACCAGTCGTGGGCCCTATAGCATCTATTCCTGGGTCCCCGTCATGCTTGCGAACCCCTTTTACAATTGCGTAGGTTTGCCCAGCGAGCGCGGCCAGACCAAACGTGAGAGCAAGAATATTGAGCATTCCCATAATGATGATCGCTGGACTCCACGGGAACCCAAGCTTCAGGTCTTGGTCGAAGATGAGCACCAGCACATTGGTCAGGATTGCCCCGATAATGCTGCCATAAGCCACCCCAAATGTACGTAAGTCCTTAGACGTCTTTGCGATTCCTTCAAACCTAAGGCTGAGCCCTGTGGCGATAAGCATCACGAGAAAGATCTGAGCAAGTGCTGCCGCTTGCTCGGTTGTATAAGTGAGCGTCATGTCGTGATTGTATTGCGCGGTTCGGGCGGTACGCATTGAGCTACTATGGGGCGCCCGTTCTGACGCTTTGAGCCCTAGCGCTGCCAGCATGATCCATCTGGACGGTCGGGCAAGTCAGATCGCTGCCGCAGCTTTAGCGTATGCGATGGTGGAGCGTTGCACTTCAAAATAGAACACGATTTGGTCCCAGGAGCCAACGGAGCGGGAACTTGTTCTTATCGTGACCCTAAAATTATCCATATGACCGCGACCAACGAAGCGCGCGCAGAAGACCCAGCTGGCGCCGCCAAAGAAACCGACGCAAGCAACGACCCTGTGACTGTCAGCGCAGCGGCAACCACAACCGGCACCGACACAACTCCCGGCCCACGACGCAACCGCCACACCAACGCCCTCACCATCATCATCGAGGCGCTCGGCGCCCTCGTGCAGCTCGTGCTCGTCTACGCCGGCCTGCGCTACCTCTTCGTCGACGACGAAACCCTCAACGAGCAAGCCCGCCTATTCGCCTGGTGCGCCATCGCCACGATCTATCTCGCCGGAACCGTGTTCTGGCTCAACATCGACCTGCGCGTCAACGATGACGATCACCAGTTCATGCGGCGCACCTCGCGGCACCCGATAGTGGCCGTGTTCTCGGCGATCGTCACCTTCAGCTCGAGCCTGGTCGGCCTCAGCGCGGCCGTCACCGTGATCGTCGGCCCCGAAGATCCCGACTACTTCAACCTCTACGACCTCGTCGCGGTCTGGGCGATGCTCGCCTCGTGGGCGATGTTCCACTGGGGTTACTCGCGCATCTACTACGCCGCCTATCACAACCGCCAGGCCGAGAAACCCCTGATCTTTCCCGAAACCGAGCACCCGCGCCTCATCGACTTCGTCTACTTCTCGTTCATCAACGGCACCTCGTTCGCGCCCTCAGACGTCATGGTCGCGACCACGCGCATGCGTTGGACGGTCGTCTGGCACTCCACCTTCAGCTTCTTCTTCAACGCCCTCATCATCGTGCTCACGATGAACACGATCTCCGGCGGCTTCGAGGGGCTCGGTTAGTTCTTTACGACGAGGATCCCCGCAAACTGCATGCACGGGAATACTTTCGGGGACCTGCGGACCAAGGCGCTAAAAGTAACGCATCGCGTTACGCGCCGTATGTCCCGAGCCCGCCTCGGGCTCGGCCGGTTCACTCCAAAATGCTCGGGAATATTCCAGAGCTTCGCACGTTAGAGTAATAAGCGTGTTCCGGGGTCAGTGAGAATCTGAACCGGCGGTATAGCCCGCGAACCCCGCTCCTGCGGGGCCGAACCGGTGAAATTCCGGTGCCGACGGTGATGTACGAATCACCTGCGCCATGCAGGTGAAGACGTGCGAGTCCGGAGGAGAGGAACGCAAGGCACCCGCACCCGTGCGGTCGCCTCGCATACCCGGCGCGCGGAAAGTTGAACCCGATGCTCGGTCGCGAAACTCTCGAAACGGCGATGCGCCGTGCGCTCGAGCTCGCCGCGCGCGGGCTCGCCGACAACCC
>DDEV01000099.1 GCA_002336855.1 Leucobacter sp. UBA1945
GCCCGAGGCACAGCTCGACCGCTTCATGATCAAGACAAGCATCGGCTACCCAGACGAGATGGCGATGCGCCGCATTCTGCAGCAGCAGGCAGTGCACGTCGATCTGCAGCCGGTTATGAACACCGGTAGCCTCGTGCAACTGCAGGACTTCGCGAAGCAGGTCTACGTGAGCCCGCTCATCGTCGACTACATCACCAGACTGGTCGAGGCCAGCCGCGGCGCAGCGGAGGTTCGTCTCGGCGCCAGCGTGCGCGGCGCGCTCGCGCTGCAGCGCATGGCGACCGCGTGGGCGCTTGTGCAGGGGCGGGCCTACGTGGTGCCCGACGACGTTCGCGGCCTCGCGATCGCGGTGCTCGCACACCGTCTCGTGCTCGAGCCTGAGGCCGAGTTCGACGGGGTAACCGCAGAGCAGATCGTCGGGCAGCTGCTGCTTGACGTTCCCGAGCCGCAGGAGAACGGCACCGCGTGAACTCCGAACGCACGCACAACCGTCGGCTGACGCGCACCGGTACCTTCGGGCGTACCGGAACGCGTGGGCTCACGGGCACCCGCACGCGAACCGTGGCATCAGGCACGGTCGCTGGCGGTTCGCTGGCATACCGTCGCACGCGCGTGAAGCGCTGGTGGCGGCGCACCTGGCGGCGGGTGAGCGCCCGAGTGCGAACGGCAACGCGAGCCATCACCCCGCTCGGATGGTTTGTGCTCGCGATCGCGATCATCGGCATAGCGGTAGGATTCGCGGTCGGCTGGATCGAGGCATGGTTTGTGGCAGTNNTCAGCCGCGCCAACGTCGTCGCCGGCGGCGAGGTGCACCTCACGGTCGAGGTGCAGAACACCGCTGCACGCCCCCAACTGCCCGCGGTGATTGAGCTGCCGGTCGGCAACGCGCTGCGCGAATTGACAGTGCCGATGCTCGGACCGCACCACGGCACCGTGCTGCAGGTCGCGGTGCCCACCGAGCGACGAGGCGTGATCACCGTTGGACCGCTCACCGTTGCGAGGCAAGACCCGCTGGGTCTCTTGCGCCGTGAGATGACCTGGCGCGACGTGCATCACGTGCACGTGCATCCCCGCACCGTTTTGCTGCCCCCGAACTCCGCGGGCCTTGTGCGCGATCTTGAGGGTCAGTCTTCGCGTCGGCTCACCGACAGCGACCTATCGTTTCACGCCGTGCGCGAGTACGTGGCCGGCGACGCGATGCGCCACATTCACTGGAAGAGCACCGCGAAGACCGGCCAGCTCATGGTGCGACAGTACGAGGAGTCGCAGACGGCAAGGCTGGCGGTGCTGTTTGACGCACGCCGCGAAGAGTACGCGAGCGACGACGAGTTCGAGCTGGGAGTCAGCATCGCCGCATCGATTTCGGTGCAAGCGGTGCGTGAGGGCCGGGAACGCTTCGTCGCCTCGGCCTGGGCGCCCGGGCGCGCGCGGCCGAGCATCGACGGACTCGAAGAGCTTTCGTCACGCGACCCTATTCGTATGCTAGACGCCTGGGCAGAGCTTGGCCCCGCGATCGACGGTATGCCGATCGAAGTGCTCGCTCGAAGCCTCGCGCATTCGACGCGAGATCTCTCTATCGTCGTGATCGTCACCGGTTCGATTCCCGAGATGGATCGCCTCCGGCGTGCAGCGATCTCGTTCTCACCCGATGTGCACGTACTCGCAATACGCGCAGAACTGCTCGCAGATCCGGCGGCGCAGCGCATCGACTCCCTGACGCTCGCGACAGTGGGCGCGCTCGGCGACCTGCCGCAGTTGATGATTCGGGGTGCGCTGTGAGCGCCCGCACACGGCTGCTCGGCATCAGCGCCTGGCTGATCCTCGCCGCTACCCTTGGCGTGTTTGCCGCCTGGCCGATCTATCAGACCTGGTGGCTCGTCGTGCCGGCGACAGTCGGCACTGCGGTGGGTGTCTTGATCGGCGCCTTCGTGACGAGACGATTCGGCCTGGCGATTGCCTGCGCGACCCTCTTCGGTGCGTTCGTGCTGACCGTCGTGCCCGTTGCCGTTCCGAGTTCGTTCGAACGGTTGCCCGCCGGATTGCTGCGCGGCCTGCTCGATGGCGTCGCGGCTATCGTGCTCGGCTGGAAGCAACTGCTCACGCTCACGCTGCCGGTCGGCACGTATCAAGCGATCATGGTGCCCGCCTACCTCGTGTTCTTGGTGGTCGCGTTTGCTGCCACGCTGATCGCGGTGCGGGCTAAGCGATTCGCGGCGCTCGCTGCATTTCCGCTTGTCGCACCCGTGGCGTTTGGCACAATTTTCGGCTCGTCGGCGGTGAGCGCGCCGCTTGCAATGGGGCCGCTGAGGGTGACAGCGCCACGCGAGCTCGCGCTCTGGCTATTCGCCGCGACGCTCGGCGCGTGCTGGGTCTGGTTTGCGGCAGGCGCTGAACGCCGTGCGGCACTGCGCCGAGGCAGGGCGCAGGGCGAGCGAAGCGGCGGAAGTCGCGCGCTTCGCGGTGCGCTCGGTGCCGCGACGGTGCTCGTGGCCCTCGCTGCCGGACTGGTGCTCGCGCCGGTGCTCGATGGCAGCTCCCGCCAGGTGCCTCGAGACCGCATTGATCCAGAGATCGTGCTGCGCGAGCGCACCAGCCCGCTCGCCTCGTACCGCACGTGGAAACGCGATAGTGCGCTCGACGCGCCGATGTTCACGCTTTCATCGGAGGGCGCCATGCCCGGGCGCCTCAGGCTTGCGGTGCTCGACGCTTATGACGGAGTCGATTTTCACGTCAGCGCAGATGAGGCCGGCAGGTTCACCCGGTATCCGAGCGGTGCCAACGTCAGCGATCCAGCCACGGTGACCATTCGCGTCGATGATGGCTATAGCGATATTTGGGTGCCGACTGCCGGCCTCGGTTCCGTGCCGCGATTTGGCGGGAAGAATGCTGACGATCTCGCCGACGCGTTTTTCGTGAATCGCGCGACCGAGGCCGCAATCGCGGTGCCGGGAGGTACCGCGACGAATGGCCTCGAAGCGGGCGACACGCTCACCGCAACGATGTCGACAGAGCCCGATGCTCAGCTAAGCGGCGGGCCGATCGCCTCGGCCTCGACTATCGACCTCGAGACGATGCCTGAGCTCGCCTCCTGGTTGAAAGGCCAGAACCAGCCCGCGACAGCTGAGGGCCTGCTCGAACTCATCAAGAGGCTCCGGGATCGCGGCTACCTGAGCCATTCGATCAGTGCGGGCGAAGGCGAACAATTGTGGCTGCAGCGCCTGACCGAGAAGTACGGTACGAAGTTCGAATCGAGCGCAGGTGGACACTCGCTCGCTCGCCTCGAGTTGCTGTTCTCGCAGCTCAACACCCAACAGCGTTTGGCCGGTGAAGAACCGACGCCCGAGATGCTGGTGGCGGCAGTCGGCGATGACGAGCAGTTTGCTGCTGCAGCGGCACTGATCGCTCAGGCGCTCGGGTTTGATTCGCGGGTAGTGATGGGCGTTCGAGCCGGCGATGACGCCGCTGAGGTGCCTGGTATTCCTGCCTGCGACACTGAGTGCACGGGTGAAAACGTCGCAGCCTGGGTTGAAGTGCAGGGCGACCAGGGCGAATGGGTGCCGATCGATGTGACACCTCAGGTGAAGCTGCGCCCGACCACGCTCGAAGAGGGCGAGCAGCTGCCAGAGTTTCCGACCACGCCTGAGGAGCGCGATGCAAAAGAGATCGATCCTCCACTCGGGCTTGGTGAACGCAACGACAGTCTCGACGACCCCAGCGACGACGATAAGGTTTCTTGGCTCCTTCCCGTTCTGCGCGCAGTCGGTCTGAGCCTCTCGGCACTGCTGCTGTTGACTCTGCCGCTAGTCTTCCTGCCGTTCGCAAAGCGTAGGCGGGCTCGCGCGCGCAGGGCCGAGCCGAGTCCTGAGCTGCGTGCCCTCGGCGCTTGGCAAGAGCTCGTAGAAGGCGCCGCAGACACGGGGGTCGCAATCCCCGTGGGAGCGAGTCGCTCGCAGATCGCAGAGGCACTTGGCACGGCTCCTGCCAGATGGGCTGCTGATACGGCCACGCGGGCCGTATTCTCAGCACAGGGAGTGTCAGCGCAGGACGCGGACTGGATGTGGGAGGCCGTTGAGGCCGACCGGGCGGCACGCGGGGCGGCACTCACCCCCTGGCAGCGATTCCGGGCGCGGTACTCGCTGAAATCGTACGGTGTAAAAATTATGAAGTGGCGCTCGGGTGCGGCAGAATCAGCAGAGATGCTGAGCGGCAGCAGATCGGCGCAGGCAAATAAGAAGAGCAAGGAGCTCGGAGATGTATGACAACTCGACAGGGGCGGGGCTCGGTGCGGCCATCGTCGTCATGGTGGTCTGGATTGTGATCGCCCTCGGCCTGCTGGTTTGGTACCTGTGGGCAATGGCGAGACTGTTCCCCCGCATCGGCATGAAGAGCACTGACGGCTGGATTCCGGTCTGGAACCAGTGGAAGTTGCTCGAACGCGCTGGTCTGCCCGGCTGGGTCGTGCTGCTCTCGTTCGTCGGTCTCGGTATCGTGCCCACCGTGATGCTGATCGTTGCAATGCACCGCATCGGCAACGAGTACCGCGCCGGTGTGGGTTACACCGTGCTCGGCGTGTTCATTCCGCCGCTCTGGGCGACCCTGTTTGCGAACTTCGTAGGCACCTCGGCCTCGGCTTCGGCCCCCGCTGCCGCTGGGTACACTAACTACGCCGGCGCGGCCCCCGTGTCGAGCGGCTATAGTGCCGCCG
>DDEV01000080.1 GCA_002336855.1 Leucobacter sp. UBA1945
TGGGTGTAATGTGACAGAGTCCATCTTTGGGTAGTCGCCGGTAAGGCGGCTACCCAAAGATCATTCTGCGGTTCTTAAAGGAGAGAGCATGGCAACAACAACTGCGCCAGGTGTGGCAAAGGGCGCTTCGCTGAAGCGCAACCTCGGGCTATGGGCGATTGTCGGCCTCGGTCTTGGATACATGACCCCGACGGTGATCTTCGACACCTTCGGCATGGTGGCTCGCGACACCAACAACGTGGTGCCGCTCGCGTACCTCGTCGCCCTGATCGTGATGATCTTCACCGCGGTCAGCTACGGCAAGATGTCGGGGGCGATCCCAAGCGCAGGATCCGCGTACACCTACGTGCGCGAGTCGATTCACCCGAACGTCGGCTTCATGGTCGGCTGGACCTCGCTGATCGATTACATGCTGCTGCCGATGGTCAACTGCCTGATCATTCGCAGCTATCTCGAGGCGATCTTTCCCGCGATTCCGGGCTGGATCTGGGTGGTGCTCTACTGCGTGCTGACCACAGGCATCATCTACCTGACGATGCGTGGCACCTCGAACGTCAACATGATCCTGCTCGTATTCTCGATCGTTGTGATGGTCGTTTTCGTCGTCATGGTGTGGGCTCAGCTCGCAGGCGGCGAGGGCGTCGGCACCGTCGCGTCGATGCAGCCGTTCTTTCACGACGGCGTCACTATGGGCGCGGTGCTGATGGGCGCGACCATCGTGTGCTTCTCGTTTATCGGCTTTGACGCCGTGACCATGTACGTCGAAGAAGCGCGCACCCCGAAGATCGTGCCCCGCGCGCTGATTCTTACGGTGCTGCTCGGCGGCGCGATCTTCTTGGTCGCCGGCTACTTCACGCAGATGCGCTTTCCCGACTGGAACACCTTTGCCCCGGGCGGCGACATGCAGTTCATTGAGGACTCGACGCTGCCACTTATCGGTGAGGCCGTCGGCGGCAAGACGCTGATGGCGGTGCTCACCGCTGCGGGCTTCTGCGCAACTCTCGCCTCGGGCCTTGCTTCGCACGCCTCGGTGTCGCGCATGCTGCTCGTGATGGGCCGCAACAACGTGCTGCCGAAGAAGTTCTTCGGGTACATCAACCCGAAGACGCACACTCCGACCTTCAACATCGTGCTCACGGGCGTCATCTGCATGCTCGCGATCGCGTTCACGCTCGAGATGATCGCCGCGTTCATCAACTACGGCGCGCTCATCGCGTTCTCGTTCGTGAACATCTCGGTGATCGCCTGGTTCGCGATTCGAAAGGGCCGCCGCAAGACCCCGAAGGACATCTTCAACTTCATCGTGATGCCGCTCATCGGCGTCGGCATGACCATCATCTTGTGGGCGAACCTGCACATGGATGCGCTCATCGGTGGTCTGGTATGGACGGCGATCGGCCTGGTCTACCTGATCGTGCTGACGAAGGGCTTCAAGAAGAAGGCCGCGTCGTTCGACGAGGATCAGCCCGTCACCGGGTTCAACAAGGTTCCGCAAGAAGACAACGCGCAGTAGTTTCGAAAAGGATCGCACTTCGTGCCCCCGCACCCGAGCAATCGGGGTGCGGGGGCACGCTGTGGTTTGGGGGCGGCTACGCGCTACCCGGCGCAGCATCGTCTGGCACGCGGAGTGGTTGGGCGTTATGCAGTCGCGGTGACGAGATTCGCTTCGCGTCGCTTCTTCGCGGTGGCCGGGTCGAGCAGCGGCAGAGTGATGTTGCAGAGCGGCCCGATGAGCAGCGCGAAGGCGACGGTGCCGACGCCGACATTGCCACCGAGGATCCATCCGATCACCAGCACGGTGACCTCGACTGCCGTGCGGCCGACCCAGAGCGGCGTGCCAAAGCGAGAGTGAATGCCGGTCATCAGACCGTCTCGCGGGCCGGGGCCGAGATTCGCGCCGATGTAGATGCCGCTGGCGACGGCGAGCAGCAGCAGGCCGATAACGAAGAAGACGACACGAAGCCACATGGCGTCGGGCGTCGGCAAGAGCCAGAGGCCCAGCTCGATGCCGGGGCCGACGAGCAGAATGTTGAGCACGGTGCCGAGGCCGGGCTTTTGCTTGAGCGGGATCCAGAGCAGCAGCACGAGCAGCCCGATGATGTTGGTGAGCAGCCCGATGCTGAGCCCAGTGTGCACCGAGATTCCCTGGGCGAAGACGGTCCATGAGTCAACCCCGACCGCGGCCTCGATCATGAACGCATCGGCGACGCCGTAGAGCAGCAGACCGGGAATCAGGCGGGTGAGACGCAAGAACATAGATACAGTCCACTTCAGATTGGACTGGCAATCAAGATGCCGATCTGCTTAAAGTGGCCTTATGATCGCGCATCGACTCTCTGCACGCCGCCTGACCCAGCTGCTCGGCAACTGGCGAGGGGAGGGTCACGGCTACCTCGAATTGGCATCGAGCATCGACCTGCTCGTGCGAGACGGCGCGCTGGCACCGGGCACCGCACTGCCTGCTGAGCGACCGCTCGCCGAGGAACTCGGCATGAGCCGCACTACAGTGAGCGCTTGCTATCAGCGCCTGCGGGAGACCGGGGTGGCGCTGACGCGGCAGGGATCGGGAACCGTGATTCGAGCGCCCCGGCCCAGCGAGACTGCGGCCGGACCGAGCGGCCAACCGTTCGAGCTCGATCTCAGCGCGGCCTGCCCTGAGCCCTGGAGCGGGCTTGCCGAGTTGGGCGCCCGCGGCTTCGCCGAGCACCCGGACACTTTTCTGACCACGGGCTATGACACGCTCGGCCGAGCCGAGCTGCGTGAGGCGATCGCTGCCCGATACAGTCAGCGCGGGCTACCGACATCGCCCGATCAGATCATGGTGACGCTCGGCGCGCAGCACGCGATTTTTCTCATCGCCCGCACACTGCTCTCCCGTGGCGACCGTAGCCTCATCGAGTCGCCGAGCTACCCCCACGCGCGCGAAGCGCTGGCCGCGACCGGCGCGCTGGTTGCCGAGCTGCCGGTGGGCCTCAGCGGGCATGACGCGGCCGCAACCATCGAGACCGTGCGCCGCACCTCACCGCGCCTCAGCTACCTGATTCCCGACCACCACAACCCGACCGGCCTCAGCATGTCGTCGGAGCTGCGCACGCGATTGCTGGCCGAACTGAGCGCGCAGGGCGGGTACGTGATCGTCGACGAGACCACCGCCGAACTCACGCTTCGCGAGCGACGTTCGGTGTTGCCGTTCGCGGCGTCGGCAGAGCACGCGCACGAAGAGGACCGGGTGCTCACGGTTGGTTCGCTCGGCAAGACGGTGTGGGGTGGGCTGCGCATCGGCTGGGTGCGCGCGGCGCCCGAGATGATCACTCGGCTCGAGGTCTCGCGCAGAATCGGCGATCTCGGCACCGGCAGCTGGGAGCAAGTGCTCGCGACGCTCGCGCTTGAGCGCTACGAAGAGATTCTCGAGGATCGCAGCCGCTCACTCACCGCGAGGCACCGGGTGCTCAGCGAGCAGATCGCCGCGTTGCTGCCGGGATGGCAGCTATCTCGCGCCGATGGCGGCGTGTGCGTGTGGGCAGACCTTGGCGCGCAGCGCAGCTCGACGCTCAGCAGGGAGTGCGCGAGGCTCGGCCTGCAGCTCACGCCCGGCCCGAGGTTCGGCAGCCCCGGCGTATTCGAGCGTTTCGTGCGTCTGCCGTTCTCTGCGAGTGAAGACGATCTGGTTGCCTCTGCTCGTGTGCTCGAACGAGCGTGGGCCGCGGCGCCCCAGCCCGGGGTGCTTGCGGTGCACGAAGAGGCGGTGATCTGAGGCAGGGCCGCGGGCGAATCCGTGAGAGGCAGCCCCGTGACCGCAGAGTAAGCTTGTGGGCATCATGCTCGATATCGATTTCAGCGCCCGCATTCGCGCACTCCGCTCCACCTACGCCGACATCGCCGCGGTGATGGATCTCGATCGCCTCGAGCGCGAGATCATCGAGCTCGAAGAACAGGCGGCCGCGCCCGGCCTCTGGGACGACCCCGAGGCCGCGCAGAAGGTGACGAGCAAGCTCAGCCACAACAAGTCGCGTGTGAACAAGTTGCGCGGCGTCGAGTCGCGCATTGACGATCTCGAGGTTCTCGTCGAGCTCGCGCGCGAGATGGACGACGAGGCGACCGAGGCTGAGGCCGCAAACGAGCTCGCCGATATCGAGACGATGGTGTCAGAGCTCGAGGTGCAGACGATGCTCTCGGGTGAGTACGACGAGCGCTCTGCGGTCGTGACCATTCGCTCGGGTGCTGGCGGCGACGACGCCACCGACTTCGCCGAGATGCTGCTGCGCATGTACCTGCGCTGGGCCGAGCAGCACGGCTACTCCACCAAGGTGCTCGACACGAGCTACGCCGAGGGCGCAGGCATCAAGTCGGCAACCTTCGAAATCGACGCGCCATACGCATTCGGCACGCTCTCGGTCGAGGCAGGCACGCACCGGCTGGCGAGAATCAGCCCGTTCGGCTCGGCCGACAAACGCCAGACAAGCTTCGCCGGCGTCGAGGTGATCCCGTTGCTCGAAGAAGCGACCGAGGTCGACGTGCCCGAGGGCGATATTCGAGTCGATGTGTACCGATCGTCGGGCCCCGGCGGGCAGTCGGTGAACACGACCGACTCTGCCGTGCGCATCACGCACTTGCCGACCGGCCTCGTCGTTTCGATGCAAAACGAGAAGAGCCAGATTCAGAACCGAGCCGCGGCAATGCGCGTGCTGCAGACTCGACTCCTGCTGCTGCAGCGCGAGCAGGAGGCTGCGAAGAAGAAGGAGCTCGCGGGCTCGGTGACCGCGAGCTGGGGTGACCAGATTCGCTCGTACTTTCTCTACGGCCAGCAGCTCGTGAAAGATCTGCGCACCGGGCACGAAAGCTCGCAGCCCGACGCAGTGTTCGACGGCGACCTCGACGGCTTCATCGCGGCAGGGATTCGCTGGCGCTCGCTCAAGAAAGACTGAGTTTCTGAGAAAGCGCTTGTGTGCGGCGTGCCGCGCAGATGCGCACCGCGCAGGCGCGTAGGGTCAAACGCGTCATGATCCTTTTCGAGAGCGTCAGCAAAAAGTACCGGGGAACGAAGCGCCCCGCGCTCGATCGCGTGAGCCTAAATATCGACCGAGGCGAGTTCGTCTTCATCGTCGGTGCATCGGGCTCGGGCAAATCGAGCTGCCTGCGATTGATTCTGCGAGAGGAGCAACCGAGCACCGGTCGTATTCACGTGCTCGGTCACGACCTCGGCAAGATCTCAAACCGCAAGGTTCCCTACTTCCGCCGAAATCTCGGCGTGGTGTTTCAAGACTTCCGCCTGCTCACCAACAAGACGGTCTACGACAACGTGGCGTTCTCGCTGCAAGTCATCGGCAAGTCGCGGGGCTTCATTCAAGAAGCGGTGCCCGACGTGCTCGAGATGGTCGGTCTCGGCGGCAAGGCAAAGCGGTTTCCGCACGAACTCTCGGGCGGCGAGCAGCAGCGCGTCGCCATCGCCAGAGCGATCGTGAACAAGCCCGCGATTCTGCTCGCCGACGAGCCCACAGGCAACCTCGACCCCGCGACGAGCCTTGGCATCATGCAGTTGCTGCGCGCGATCAACGCCTCGGGCACGACCGTGGTGATGGCGACTCACGAGGCCACATTCGTCGACATCATGCAGCAACGCGTGATCGAGCTCTCGCAGGGCATCGTTGTGCGCGACGAGCAGCGCGGCGGCTATGGCGAGACCGCCTCAATAGATCTCGGCGACCTCACCGAGGCCGGGGCGCAGGTGCTTCGCACCAGCGAAGACGTCGTGCGCGCGACACTCGCCGCCGACGTTGAGCCTGTCGAGGCGCCAGAGAGTCCGCTGACCCCTGAAGAGCTCGAGTTTGCAGTGCCAGAAGCCGACCCCGTGCCGGCTGCTGCGCCCGTTGCTGACGTCGCGCAGGCTGAGGCCGCGATCCTCGCCGAGCCTCGTGAAACCGAGACCCCGGTGGCAGAAACGAGCGAATCGTCGCTCCCCGCCGACCTCGACCTGACGGTTCGCACCGATCGCCCCGACCAGGCCGAAGAGAAACCGAAACTTGCGCCACCACCCGGAAGCTACGCCGAGGCGCTCGGGCTCACGCCCGACGATCAGACGGATGTGGGGCCCGTACGATGAGGCTCGGACTTGTGCTCGGCGAGGTCTGGAACGGTCTGCGCCGCAACCTTTCGGTGGTCATCTCGGTGATCCTCGTGACTTCTGTGTCGCTGACATTCGTCGGCGCCGCCATTCTCATGCAGCTGCAGGTGCAGCAGATGAAGACGTTCTGGTATGACCGCGCCCAGGTGGCGATCTACCTCTGCACCGACTTCGACCAGAGCGCGACCTGTGACGGCACCGATGTCACCGAAGAGCAGATCAAGGCGGTCGAGGACGCACTGAACTCCACGGTGCTGAAGCCGTACATCGACGATGCCTTCTTCGTCGACCACTACCAGGCCTACAAGGAGTTTCAGAAGCAGTTCGCGGGCAACCCGATTCTCGACATCACGAAACCCGAGCAGCTCAACCAGACCTACTGGGTGAAGCTCAAGGATCCTTCGCGTTCGGCCATCATCCAAGAGACGTTCTCGGGAGTGCCCGGCGTGCAGAGCGTGAGCGACCAGCGCAGCCTGCTGGATCGCATCTTCCTCTTTCTCGGCGTCGCAAGCTACACGGCGATCGCGATCGCCGGGCTGATGCTCGTCGCCGCGGTCTTGCTCATCTCGACCACGATTCGACTCTCGGCGTTCTCGAGACGCCGCGAGATCGGCATCATGAGACTTGTCGGCGCGTCGAACAGGTTCATTCAAACGCCGTTCATCATCGAGGGCATCGTGGCGGCGCTAGTCGGCTCGGTGCTTGCGAGCGTGGCCTCGGTCGCGGTGGTGAAGTTCTTCGTGCAGGGCTTCCTCGCGCAGAACGTGCCGTTCACGAGCTACATCACTGTCGAGCAGTCGCTCATCGTGCCGCCGATTCTGATCGGTGTCGGTATCGTGCTGAGCGCGATCGCGGCGAAGGTGGCGATCAGCAGGTACCTGCGCGTCTAGTTCGGGCGGATTCGTCCGAGCCTTGCATGCTGCCGGTTTCGCGAAATTTAGGAGATCGCAAGAAAACTCGGATCGATCCGGTGAGATCGTCCTTGATTTTCGTTGATCTCCGAGTTTTCTGCTGAGTTCTGATCTGCTTGATTTGCGGCAAGCGGGATCTCGGCTGCGCCGATAGACTGTCTGCTATGCCAAAAGAGACGGGTCAGAAACTGATCGCGTCGAACAAGAAGGCGCGGCACGATTACCACATTCTCGATACCTACGAGGCTGGGCTCGTGCTCACGGGCAGCGAGGTCAAGTCGCTGCGCATGGGTCGCGTCTCGCTGGTCGACGGGTACGTGTTCATCGAGAACGGTGAAGCGTGGCTCGACGCTGCCTACATTCCCGAGTACTTGAACGGGTCGTGGACGAACCACGCGCCGCGTCGCAAGCGCAAGCTGCTGCTGCACCGCCAGCAGATCGACAAGCTCTACCAGAAGACCCGCGAAGGCGGCATGACGATCGTGCCGCTGCAGCTGTACTTTCTTGATGGGCGAGCGAAGGTCGAGATCGCGCTCGCAAAGGGCAAGAAAGAGTACGACAAGCGCCAGACGCTGCGCGAGAAGCAAGACAAGCGCGAGGCAGATCGCGCGATCTCGGCTCGCAAGCACATCGGCGAGTAGCCGCGCGAACTGAATTCACTGCCCAGTCGTTGGGCCTGGAACATCGGGCACGTCGAAGTCTGGCACCTCGATCTTGGGCCACTCTCTGTCGGCCTGCGCTTGCTGTCGCTCAATGATGCAGGCCAGCGTGCCTGCGCCCCGCCGCCCGCCGCGGTTGCATCCGTCATCTCCAGCGGAGTCAGACTTTTCGGCAACCTCGTAGTGGCCGATCGCGTCGTATTCGTTCGGGAATACCGGCACCTTGATGAGATTCGTGGCGAGGATCGCGATGGTGCCAACACTGACTGCTGCGAGCATGGCGATGCCGATCCAACTCGGGGTTCGGTATGTGTCTTTCAAGACGACGGTGCCCGCTGGCAGCTCAGCGCGCAGGCTACGTTCGAAAAGCCGAGTCAGGAACAGGCCGGCGGTGAGCGACAGAATCAGGCCGGCGACCGCGACGAACGCGACCGCCGCACCGTCGGTTCGCCCCTGTGTCGCAGCGAGCGAAGCAATCGCTACCCCCAGGAGGCCGAAGAGCCGAAACCAGAGGTGGCTTCGCAAGAGGCCGCGCTCGTCGGCCAGCCGAACGAGGCTGTTGAGATCGTTGTCGTACCCGCCAAGTCGCTTCGCGGCGTCGGCGTGGGCGGCGTGAAAGAGCAGGGTCGCCCCGAGCGACGCGAGCGCGCCGAGAGCGAGCAGCACGACGAGCCAGCGCACGATCACGGCATCTCGCATGAGCACTTGACCGACGATTCCTGCTGCGACAACGCAC
This sequence comes from Leucobacter sp. UBA1945, assembly GCA_002336855.1. Taxonomy (GTDB): domain Bacteria; phylum Actinomycetota; class Actinomycetes; order Actinomycetales; family Microbacteriaceae; genus Leucobacter. The sequence continues at coordinate 8,428 of DDEV01000080.1, forward strand.
CACGCAATCGTCACGAGCACGCGCCTGAGGGTGGCGAAGCGGGTCTCCCTTGTGACCGACCGCACGAATCCCCGATTGACGGGTGAGGTGATGATCTTGCCCTTTGCCAGCCGTATGGCGCTGAAGAGCAGCGCCAGCCCGGCCCCTACCCAGGGGAGCGGGAGCTGCCCGTCTGCTCGGTACGTCACGCCGTAACTCACGGCCAAGACGATGATCATGGTGAGTGGGCCGTCGGTGAACAGCATCCGCTCGTACCAGAGGCCCGAGAACAACGTGCGTCGAGCGCCGACGTGCTGCGGGTCGAGCTGCAGCAGTTTGTTGGCCTCGGCCAATGCAACGGTCGGCTGCGTGGTGATGTCGTACCTGCCGCCGGTGGGCACAGTCTCGGTCACGAGACTCGCTCGCAGGGTGAGCAGTTGAACGTGCTCCGGCGCGACGGCGAGCCCCTGTGAAACATAGTGGCTCGCAAGATCGGTGTTGCCGAGCATGCGGGTGACCTCTGCCGTGCGGTAGAGCGTGTCTGGGCTGTCGGGGCTCAGCTCGAGGGCCGTGTCGAGGTGCGAAACCGCGAGTGCGCGCCGTGCCTTCTTCTGACGGCCCTTTCCGAGTGTCGAAGCGAGCAGTCGTGCGTACAAGAGATGGAACTCGACATTCTCTGGATCGAGTTCGAGCCCCCGCAACGCAGAAGCCTCGGCGAGAGCGGTCTCGCCGAGGCCGTACTCCGCATAGGCGCGCTGAAACTGCGCCTGAAGCATCTCAGGTGCGAACGACAGCGCCCGGTCGGCGTATTCGCGCGCCTCGCCTGGGCGGTTCAGCCGGTTGAGCACCCAAGCGTAGCCGGAGAGCAGCAGTGGGTGCTCGGGGGTGTGCTGGAGCGCCTCGCCAAGTAGCGCGAGCGCCTCAGTCTCTCGATCGCCCGCAACGAGCAGCTCAGCGCGCTGCATGGCCGAGCGAGCTGCCCGCTCGAGCGGCTCGTTGCTCACCGCTTTGGCTTCTTCTGCTTGTACTTCTGCTCTGCCTCAAGATAGTTCTTGAGGTCGTCGTAGCGGCCATCGGCATTCGCGAAGTCGACCACGTTTCGCGCGCTCTGCAGCCAGGGGCCCGTGCTCGGCTTTACCTCTGCAAGGGCCGCTCTCAGGTCTTGCATGCCGATGGGCCGCAGCTCGCCGCTGGTAATCGAGTCGCTCATCGCGAGCTCTGCGGCGGTCGCGGCCAAGTGTGTCAGATCGGCACCAGAGAAGCCGTGCGTTGCCGCGACCGCCTCGTCGAGGTCGATGCCAGCGATCGGGCGATCCTTGAACGCCGACTTGAGGATCGCGGCGCGAGCCTCGGGGTCTGGCGCCGTGACCAGCACGATTCGGTCGAAGCGCCCGGGCCGCAGCAGCGCGTTGTCGACGTCCCAGGGATGGTTGGTTGCGGCGAGGATGAAGACGCCGTCATTGTTGGAGCCGACGCCGTCCATCTCTTGCAGCATCTGGTTGACGACGTTGCGCATCCAGCCCATGTTCGAGTAGCCCGAGCGCTTGCCGCCGAGCGAGTCGAGTTCGTCGATGAAGAGCACGCAGGGAGCGAGATCGCGGGCGCGGTCGAAGATTCTGCGCACGTTCTTCTCGCTCTCGCCCATGATGCCGTCGAGAATGTCGGCGATGGTGATGCTGAGAAACTTCGCGTCGAGCTCGCCCGCGATTGCGCGAGCGAGGTAGGTCTTGCCGGTGCCGGGAGGGCCATATAGCAGCAGGCCACCGCGGAGGCTCTTGCCATAGGCCTTTGCGATCTCGGGGTTTCGCATTGGCTCAAGAAACGCGAGTCTCAATCGGTTCTTCACCTGTTCGAGCCCGCCGACGTCGGCGAGCTTGATGCGCTCGGGCTGGGGCTCTTCGAAGAACTTGGGGTCTTCGCCGTCGCCTACCACGATGAAGCCATTCTCATCGAGCCCCGAGTCTGGTTCTGAACGCGGGCCGGCTTCGGGGTGCGAGCCCTTCGGCATCGGCCCGTCGCCGCCCATTCGATCGTCGCGTCTTGCCTGCTCGGCTTCAGAGCTCAGCGCGTCGAAGCCCGAACCGTCGGTGATGAACGGGGGAGCGACATCGACCCCTACCTCGCGCTCGAGTTTGCCCCAGTCGAACTGATCGAGTTGAGCTGCGAGGGCGCCGTGATCTTCTGCAGGAGTTTGGGCATCTGCCTGCGTCTGTGCCAGGTGTTCCGGCTCAGCCTCGGTCGCATCGGTGGGCGCATCAGAGCGTTCGGCAGCCACTGCGCTGCCCGCACCGAGCGCTTGCCGCAGCAGGTTCTGCGCCTGAGCGTTCGCGGGATCCTTGCCGAGCACCGCACCGAGCTCAGAGATAGCGCGATCCCGCTGCCCCTCGTTCAGCAGGAGTTCTGCGAGGTGCAGGCGAAGCGGCGTTGCCTCGGGGTGAGCGCGAAGCGCCTCGGTGAGCGAGTCGATCAGTTCGGACACGGGGGGGCACTCCTTATGGTCGGGACGCTCCCTATTATTCCCGGCTTCTCAGGCGATGTCCGAAATGATGCCAGAAAACGATGCAGAATGGAGGTGTCGGATGCTTGGCATTTCGCCTCGCTCGACATATGCTAACTGTGCAATAGTTAGAAATGCTGTTCAAATAGTGAACAAGCGTGACGGGCGAGACCTCGGCCGCTCACACCGCAGTGAGGAGAAAACGTGCAGTTTCACCACCACGGATACGTGTCGACCGACCCCCGGGTGCTGCCGGCGGCCGGCGTGGGCGTCGACAGGCCGACAGATCTGCCCGACGAGATCGATGTATTGATCGTTGGATCGGGTCCTGCCGGCATTGCCGCGCATGCGCAGCTGGCGATGTTCCCAGGTGTGGTGACTCGCATTATTGAACGCCGCGACGGCCGACTCGTGCTCGGCCAAGCCGATGGAATTCAGGCGCGCAGCGTCGAGACGTTTCAGGCCTTCGGCTTCGCCCCTCAGATCATTCAAGAGGCCTACCAGATCACCGAAACCGCATTCTGGAACCCCGACCCCGAGAACCCATCGCACATCATTCGCACCGGCACCACGCCGGATGATCCTCAGGGAATCAGCGAATTTCCGCACCTCATCGTGAACCAGGCGCGAGTGATCGACTATTTCGCCGACTACGCGCGGCGCGCGCCCGCCAGGGGAGAGGTAGATTACGGCTGGGAGTTCGAAGGGCTCGAAGTGACCGGCGAGGGCGACTACCCGGTGAATGTGACGCTTCGTCGCGTGAGCGGGCATGCCGGTGCCGGCATCAACGCCGACGCTGCGGGCGTGGTGAGCGGCGAGAGCCGCGTAGTGCGCGCGAAGTACGTGATCGGTGCCGACGGCGCGCGCTCTGCGGTGCGCTCTGCCATCGGCGGCTCACTGCGCGGCGACCAGTCATTTCACGCGTGGGGCGTCATGGATGTGCTGCCCGTCACCGATTTTCCCGATATTCGCAAGAAGTGCATCATTCACAGTGAGGCCGGCAGCATTCTGCACATCCCGCGCGAGGGCAACCACCTCTGCCGCATCTACGTTGACCTCGGCGAGGTCGACAAGGCAGACGGTGGGCGGGTGCGCAAGACGCCCGTCGAAGCGGTGATCGAACGGGCAAACGCGATCGTGCACCCGTACACGCTCGACGTGCGCGACGTGGCGTGGAGCAGCGTCTACGAGGTCGCGCACCGACTCACCGACCGATTCGACGACGAGGCGACTTCGCCCGACGGCAAGGCGCGCGTGTTCTTGATGGGTGACGCCTGCCACACCCACAGCGCGAAGGCCGGCCAGGGTATGAACGTCTCGATGCAAGACGGTTGGAATCTCGCCTGGAAGCTCGGATACGTGCTCACCGGCATGGCGAGCGACGAACTGCTCGGAACCTACAGCGACGAGCGTCAGGTGACCGCGCAGAACCTCATCGATTTCGACCTCGAATGGTCGACCCTCATGGCGAAGAAGCCCGAAGAGTTCGAGTCGCCCGACGAAGTCGCAGACTTTTACGTGCGCACCGCTGAGTTTCCGGCGGGCTTCATGACCGAGTACGAGCCCTCGATCGTTACCTCGTCGCAGGTGCGCCAGGATCTCGCTACCGGTTTCACCCTCGGCAAGCGCTTCAAGTCGGTGAACACCGTGCGCGTTGCTGACGCTGTGCCCGTGCACATCGGACATCACCACCGGGCCGACGGGCGTTTTCGCATCTACGCCTTCGCCGATGCCGATCGCACCGCGCTGAACGCCTGGGCAGAGTGGATGCTCTCGGACGAGGCTTCGCCAATTCGCAGGTTCACCCCGGAGGGCGTCGACATCGACACGGTGTTTGACGTGAAGGCCGTCTACCAGCAACCGCACCACGACGTGGCAATTGAAACCGTGCCGAAGGTGTTCTTGCCCGCGAGCGGACCTTACGGGTTGCCCGACTACGAGAAGATCTATGCGGCAATCGAGGGCGATGACATCTTCGAGCAGCGCGGGGTGTCCCGAGAGGGCGCCATCGTGGTGGTGCGTCCTGATCACTACGTCTCGCATATCTTGCCGCTCAGCGCGCGCGAAGAGCTCACCGAGTTCTTCGGGCAGTTTCTGCTACCGCAGGAGTAGCCTGCCGAGGTGCGAAGCGGGTTGTGCGAGTCGACAAGGCCCGTGCGATCCTCTCGTGCGACGAGACAATCCGGCTCGGCGTGTGCGCGGCTAGTGTGCAGACTATGACGAGTCAGAGCAGCGAACCGCAGTCAACTACCGAGAGCTTCGCCGAGGGTTTCGAAGCGAGGATCGCAGCTGCCGCGGCCAGCGTCGGCGCATCGGTTTTCGCACACGCAATCGACCTCGAGACGGGCAGAGAGATCGGTGTGGGTTCGGACGCGCCGGTTGTCGCAGCCTCCGTGTTCAAGGTGCCGGTGCTCACTGAGTATGTGCGTCAGGTTGCGTCGGGTGAGCTCGACCAGACGAGCCGCGTGCGCGTTCTCGCGAGCGAGGCGACCCTTGGCCCGACTGGGCTCAGCGTCTTTCGCGACGATGCGGAATGGTCGCTGCGCGATATCGCGACTTCGATGATCACTGTGAGCGACAACACGGCTACCGACGTGCTGATGACCGAAGTCGGCGTCGAACGCATCAATGCGACGATGGCAGAGCTGGGCCTCGGTGGCACACACCTCATCGGTGACTGCAAGGTGTTGTTTGCGCAGATGGCTGAAGACCTCGGGGTAGAGAAGCTCGAGGCTGACGATGGGTTGACCGCGGACGATTCCGAGCGCATCGCTGGTTTCGCCGTCTGCACTCCGCTGAAGACGAACCGAACCACGCCGCGCGACGCGGCGCGGCTGCTGCGACTGCTCTGGACGAACGAAGCCGCCACACCAGAGGCGTGTGCTGAGGCTCGGCGGATCCTCGGTCTGCAAATATGGCCGCACCGACTGCGCAGCGGCTTCGCGAGCGACGACATCAAGGTCAGCGGTAAGACCGGAACGATCTGCATCGTGCGAAACGAGATAGGTATGGTCGAGTTCGCAGACGGCAGGCGTCACGCGATCTCGGTGTTCGTGCGCACCGACGAGTATCGCCTGAACAACCCGGACGCCGACCGTCTGATCGGAGTCGTCGGGCGCATTCTCTCGGACGCGCTGAGTATCAGCGGTTGATGAGGGGCAGCAGGCTGCGCAGTGCAGCGGCGGCGAACTGGTAGCACACGAGCACAAAGCTGATCGCCTCGCGGGGCGAACTGGCAACGAGCTTGACGGTGCGATTCGCGGTGCGCTCGGCATGCGGGATCATTGCAGCCTGCTCTGCCGCCGAAGCGTTCGGCAGGTCGATTTCAATCTCGAGGATCTCGGGGACGTTCGGCAGCGGGAACGTCTTTGCGCGGCTCACCACTCGAGCGGCGGCCTCTGCGATGAGTCGCTGCGATTCGGCCGGCGAGAGCGAGTCGGCGGCGTGGTATCCCTTTGCCTGCTTGACGACAACGGTTTCGATGCCAGGGATCGTCTTCGTCACCGCCGCGCAAATCTTGTCGTCGCCCGTCAGCAGGCCGACGGGAACCCCGACCGCCGCTGCCTGCATCGCGTTCACGTCGGCCTCAGAGACCTGCACGCCGTTCACGCGAACCTCGGTGAACGACGAAGAATAAGTGTGCGCCATGATGCCTTCGGCGCCGGCAGCAGCGTGGTAGCCGATGAAGAGCGCGATGTCGTCCTCTTCTGAAATGCCCTCCGCCATGCAGTCGAGCTTGGGGCTGCCGAAGATGACGCGCGCACGAGGGTCGAGCTCGGCATGAATGAGGTTATCCATGGTGCCGTGGCTGTCGTTGATCAGCACCTCGGTCGCGCCGCCCTCGAACGCTCCGGCGATTGCTGCGTTCGCCTCGTTCGTCATGAGTTGTTGCGCCCGAGGGTATCCGTGGCCACCGCGCGCAACCTGGTCCAGGGTTGCCACACCGGCCACGCCCTCCATGTCGATGGAAATGTAGACCCGCATTTCTTGCCTTTCTACGAGGTGCCGGCGTGCCCAGGCACACGAGATTCATGCTCTTCGTCTCGAAGCCTAGAACGGATCAGTTGGATGATCTTGGTGAGATAGACAGTTCTCGAATGCCAGTCTTGGCCTGCAGAACAATGCAGGCGCGGTGTCTTCTTCGCAATACTTGGATGGCCGTCACCCCCGAAGACGAGGAGAGCGCATGTCAGCAACTTCTGCCGACCCGACAGCCAGGCCTGCATCAGCGGGGCGCGAGCGCGACCCGTTCTTCGTGCGCAACCCCTGGGCGTCCTACCTGCTGCGGCGCAGCGGATACTTTGTCGTCTCACTCTTCGTGCTCGTGACGATCTCGTTCTTGCTCGTGCAGCTCATTCCAGGCGACCCGGCACGTATGTCGGTCGGCGAGAACGCACCGCCCGAGGTCGTAGAAGCGCGCAGGGCCGAGCTCGGTCTCAACCGGCCGCTCATCGTGCAGTACTTCTCGTTCTGGGGAGGCCTGTTCATGGGCGACATGGGTGAATCGATCAGCTCTCGCATGCCAGTCATCGACGTCATCTTCAAGCGCGCACCCGCCACCCTCGAGATAGCATTCGCGGCAGTGGGCATCGCGCTCGTGCTCGCCGTCTGCCTCGGCCTGGCGTTCGGTGCGCTCACCAAGAATGGCCGCCGCCGCGGGCTCGAAGTGGGGTTCACCGGCGTCTCGTCGGTGCTCGCGGTGATTCCCGAGTTTCTCGCCGGTGTGCTGCTCGTCTACCTCTTCGCGGTGACGCTCAACCTGCTGCCGGTTGCAGGGCGGAGCGACATGTCATCGTACATTCTGCCGGTCGCCGCCCTCGCGCTCGGGCCGACCGCAGCGCTCACCAGAATCGTGCGTGCAGAGACCCTGACGGTATTGCAACAGGACTACATACGCACGGCGCGATCTCGAAGAATGCCCTCGGTTCGACTCTACGGCCGGCATGTGCTGCCGAACCTGCTCACCTCGACGCTGACGATCTCGGGCCTCATGCTCGGCAGCATGATCGCGGGCACTGTGCTGGTCGAGAACATCTTTGCATGGCCTGGCCTCGGCGGGGTCATCGTGCAATCGATTCAGGGTAAGGACTACCCGCTCGTGCAGGGCATCATCATCTTCTACGGCGCCGTTGTGCTGCTCATCAACCTGGTGATCGACATCGCACTCATTCTGCTTGACCCCCGTACTGCATTGGACAAGTCATGACCACCACACGTCGCCTTCTCGCGGTGCTGCGAACCCCGCTCGGAATCTTTGCGCTCTTCGTGCTCGCCGCGCTCGCGTTTCTCACGCTGTTCGCCCCGGCGATCTGGGGCGAAAAGGCTGCGGTCACTAACCCGTCGCTCATCTCGCAACCGCCGAGCCCCGATCACGTGTTCGGCACGGACGGCAGCGGCCGCGACATTCTGCTGCGCACGCTGGTCGCCACCCAGCTCTCGGTGGTCATGGCGCTCGCCGCCACCGTCATCGGTGTCACCGCCGGCGTGCTCGTCGGTCTGCTGCCGCTCGTGCTCGGCGGCCGGCCTGCGAGGCTGATCGTCGCAGGCATCAACATCGGCGTCGCGTTTCCGGGCCTGCTGCTCGCCATCGCGTTCTCGGTCATCCTCGGGCAGAGCGGGCTGGCCGCGAGCCTCGCCATTGCGATCGCGATCATGCCGAACTATGGCAGGCTGACGCATAACCTGGCTGCCTCGGTCTGGGGCAGGGACTACGTGTCAGCCGCCCTTGTGCTCGGCATTCCAAAGTCGAAGATCGTGTTCAGGCACGTACTGCCCAACGTTCGCGACCCGCTGATCGTCAACGCAACGCTCACCGCCGGCGGCACACTCGTGTCGTTTGCTGGGCTCTCGTTTCTCGGCCTCGGTATTCAGATTCCAGAGTACGACTGGGGTCGCATGCTCAACGAGGGGATCCTGCGCATCTTCGTGACGCCGGCCGCGGCGCTCGTGCCCGGAATCGCGATCATTCTCGCGGGGCTCGCATTCGTGCTGCTCGGCGAGGTGCTCGGCAAGGCGCTCACCCCGAGCGGGCACCGAGGGCTTTCTTCTCGCGTGCTGCGCAGGCTCGCACCGAGCCGTGGTAATGAACCGGTAGTGACCACTGGAACGATTTCAGTGCCCGAAGGAGAAGCCGACCACGTGCTTTCGGTGCGCAATCTCAAGGTGTACGCGCCGGAGGGGGAGAAGCGGCTGCGCCCCCTGGTCGACGGAGTTTCGTTCGATATTGCGCGCGGCGAGATCGTAGGTGTCGTTGGAGAATCGGGATCAGGCAAGAGCCTGACCTTGATGTCGGTCGCGGGGTTGCTCGAGGCCCCGTTGCACGTGACCGCTGACTCCGCCGAATTCGACGGCGAGCGGCTCGTGCTCAGCGAGGAGGGCCACCCGAGGTCGCTCGACCATCACTTTGGGCGTCGCCTCGCCATGGTGTTTCAAGACCCCATGTCGTCGCTGAACCCAGCCCTGCACGTTGGGGTGCAGGTCGCCGAAACCGGTCTCCTGCATCTCGACATGAACCGCTCGCAGGCGCGCGACGCCGCGATTGACCGGCTGAGAGACGTGCAGATTCCGAACGCCGAGCGACGCTATAAGCAATACCCGCATGAGTACTCGGGTGGCATGCGTCAGCGCGCAATGATCGCCGCAGGGCTCATGGGCACACCCGCGTTGATCCTCGCCGATGAACCTACGACCGCACTCGACGTCACGGTGCAAGAGGGCATTCTGCAGTTGCTGCGCAAGATCAACGAAGCAGAGGGCACCGCGATCATGTTCGTGTCGCACGACATCGCGGTGGTCACCTCGCTCTGCACCAGGGTGCTCGTGATGTATCGCGGGCGCCTGGTCGAAGACATCACCGCCGAGGATCTTCGCGCGGGCAACGCGAGCCACCCCTACACCCGCGCGCTCATGACGACGGTGCCGACCATGCGCTCGCCGCGGGGCGAACCAATGGCCTCGATTCCGGACGACGCAGATTTCTCTGGCACGTCCCCCATCGAAGTGGTCGAGGCAGTCAGGCCGCCGACCGCGGCCATTCGGCTGCTCGAGTTTGAAGGAGACGCGCGATGAGCACCAGGCTCGCATTCGACTCGGTGAGCGTGACCTACGGCCACGGCTCGACCTCGTTTACCGCGGTCGACGGGGTCGATCTTGCGGTCGAACCCGGTGAGATTCTCGGCCTTGTTGGCGAGTCTGGCTCAGGAAAGTCGACGCTCGCGCGGGCGGCGGTGGGGCTCACCGAGCCTTCATCTGGAAGGATTGCGCTGGGCGAGACCGAGATCTCGAACGCCCGCGGCGCTGCTCTGCGTGAGCGGCGCAGGGTGCAAATGATCTTTCAAGACCCCCAGTCGTGCTTCAACCCCCGCAGAACCATCGGGCAGTCGCTCGACGAAGCGCTGCAGGCCGCACATCGCCGCGAGGGCACCGCGTTGCCGAAGCAGCGCGCGCGGCGAGACGAGATCGCCAACCTGCTGCGAGCAGTGGCGCTGCCGGCCGATGCCGCTGAACGGATGCCCGCGCAGCTTTCTGGTGGGCAGCGGCAAAGGATCGCGGTTGCGAGGGCAATCGCGGCGAAGCCCTCGGTGATTCTTGCCGACGAGATCACCTCTGCCCTCGATGTGTCGGTACAGGGTGCGGTGCTCAACCTGCTCAAGGGGCTGCAGCGGGAGCTCGGATTCTCGGTGCTGTTCATCAGCCACAATCTCGCCGTCGTCAGAATCGTTTGCGACCGCGTTGCGGTGATGCGGCACGGTCGATTGATCGAGGTTGGCGAGACTATCGAGGTCATGGAATCCCCGCAGCAGGAGTACACCCGGCAGCTGATCGCGGCGGTACCAACGCTGTAGTGCATTGGAATATCTGTTCTGCCGCAACAAACAAGGCTTCGGTTTTTGTCCGCCGCGCCGAAGATCAACAGTCGCCGCGCTGGGGATGATGAGGGAGTGGAGTCAACGATGACCATCACATGCATGCAACGCTTTTTGAGTTCGAACACGGAGGTTCACCAATGAAGAAACACACGATTGCCGCTCTGGTGGCGGTTGGAGCACTCGCGCTCACCGCCTGTTCGGGCGGTGGCAACTCGGGTGGCGGAGACGGCGAACCCGTCATCGACGGCACCCTGCGCCTCGCGCTGCAGGAGGATCCCGGAAACCTCTTCAGACCGCTGAACTCGAGTGCGACGCTCAGCTACCTCTACCCCTGGGCTTACGAGTCGCCCGTCTACTTCGACGACAAGGGCGAGGCCAAGGGGTGGCTCGCTACCGATTGGGAAGAGACGCCGACCTCGCTGAAGTTCACCATTCGCGACGACGCGGTGTGTTCTGACGGCACGCCACTCACCGCAGAGACCGTGGCCAACAACTACCGGTGGATCCTCGACCCCGCAAACGGATCGAGCTTTGTCGGGCTCGTGATTCCGGCTGATGCGGTGATCGAGAACGACGCGAACACCGTGACGCTCACCACGAGCACCCCGAACTCGTTCTTGCTCACCCAGGTCGGGCTGCACCCGATCTACTGTCAGGCGGCGCTCGACGATCCGAAGAGTGCGGCAGCAGCCACGAACGGCTCGGGCATGTTCAAGCTGACCGAGGCCGTTCCCGGCGATCACTACACGCTCGAGCGTCGCGACGATTACACCTGGGGCCCCGAGGGCGCGCCGAATGGCAAGACCCCCGGCGTGCCGAAGGAGGTCGTCATCAGCGTCGTAGAGAACGACAGCACGCGAGCGAACCTGCTGCTCTCGGGCGAGTTGAACATCGCAACCGTGCCCGGCCCCGACGGCGAGCGCGTGGCGCAAAGCGTCGATTCGCTTTCGACGACCATGCTGCTGAGTGGCGGCTTCGTCTACAGCCAGGCAGAAGGCATGCCCACCGCCGATGAGAACGTGCGCATCGCACTGACGAAGGCGCTCGATCTTGACGCCCTGATGAAGGTGCAGACCTCAGACAAGGGTGAGCGTGCACAGCGTCTCGCAGTGACACCGCCACAGATCTGCCAGTACGACGCGGCCACGCCGAACCTGCCGGGCACCGACGTCGCCGAGGCCGAGGCCATGCTCGACGCCGCGGGCTGGACGAAGGGCGCGGACGGCATCCGTGCGAAGGATGGGCAGCCGCTCGCACTCGACTTCGCGTGGCAGACCCGCTGGAGCGAGAACGCCGCAACGGCCGAGATGATCGGTGAGCAGTGGACGAAGATCGGTGTGCAGGTGAACCACCTCGGCAGTGACTACGGCGCCTTCAACGAGCGCGTGTTCGCTGAGGGTGCATCTTCTGAGCTCGATGTGATCTGGGTCGCCCCGAATTACCCGGTGCCGAACGTGCTCGCGAGCTTCTTCAGTGGCGCACTGCCCCCTGCAGGCAACAACATGGGTGCCATCTCGAACCCCGAGTTCGACAAGATTGTCGCTGATACGGCTCAGTTCTCGGGTGCTGAGGCTTGCCCCGGTTGGGAGCAGGCGGAGTCCGAGATGTACAAGTCGGCCGACTACGTGCCTTTCGCAATGCGCCCAGATGTCGTCTACAGCAATGGCGTGAAGGCGGTCGTGCCGGTAACGAGCCTCGATGCCTTCGTGACCGGCGTGATCCTGGTCAAGTAGCGCACTCGGGTGCTGGGTCGCGCCCGCTCCAGGGCGGAGCGCGGCCCAATGCCCCGAACTCGAAACAACGAAGTACGAAGAAACGGAGAGATCGATGCACAGCATTCCCAGCCCGCTGACGTTTGACGCACACCGATGGCAGCAGCTTCTTGCCGATACCGCGAGGCGTCATCACGTTCCAGGCATTGTTGCCGGGGTGCTGCGTATCGATCGAGAGACCGGAACCACGCAGCGCTTCGTGGCCAGCACCGGCGTGACCAACCTGCGCACCGGGGTCGAGAGCACGAACGACACGATCTGTCAGATCGGTTCGATCACCAAGGTCGTGACCGCGACGATGATCATGCAGCTGCGAGAAGAGGGCAAGCTCGATCTCGATACTCCGATCAGCGAGATTCTCACCGATCTCGAATTCGCAGAGGTCGACGCCTCTCGCATCACCGTTCGGCACCTGCTGACGCACACGTCGGGTATCGACGGCGACGTGTTCACCGACACAGGTCGTGGCGACGATTGCCTTGAGAAGTACGCTGCGTTGATGAAAGACACCCGGTCGCTGTTCTCTCCGGGCACGGGGTGGGCGTACTGCAACTCGGGCTGGGTGCTCGCGGGCAGAATCATCGAGGTGCTCGATGGCCGCACCTGGGATGCGTCGCTGCAAGATCGCATCAGCCGTAGGCTCGGTCTGCACCAGTTCTTGACGCTGCCCGAGCAGATCATCAGCTACCGCTCGCAGCACGGCCATGTGCGCGAGCCGGGCAAGCGCGACTGGACGCTCGCACCCGCGTCGGCAATCGTCAGGTCGATGGGCCCCGCTGGCCTCATCACGAGCAGCGTTGACAATCTGCTCGACTTCGGCGGGGCATTTCTTCGCGACGGCGCGGGGGTGGCCGGCGAGGCGCTGCTGGGCCCCGAGTCCGTGCGCCTCATGGCAGAAACCCAGGTCACCCTCGATGCGGCCGCCGACGCCGCCGCTCCTCGCTGGGGCCTCGGATGGATGCTCGACGATTGGAACGGGCACCGCGTCTTCTGGCACGGCGGCACCACCATCGGCAACAAGGCTTGGCTGCAAGTGCTGCCCGACGATGGGCTCGCGTTCGTCGTCTTTTGCAACGGGGGATCGGCCGAGGCTGCTGGCCCGGAGATATTCGGGGCATTCGCGCGTGAGTTCGCAGGCACGAACTCGAGCACGGGTTCGCGGCCAGTGGGCCCGGCAAGTGAAGTCGCTATCGACGACTCGCTGCTCGGCCACTACGCCGACTTCAGCACCTCGCTTGAGGTGAAGAAGCGCGACGATGGCACCATCGAGGCACGCGTGAAGCGCTTGCTCGATCCAGACGGGGCGGAGCCAGATACCTTGCAGCTGCTTCCGACCGGGACCCCGAACCGTTTCGTGGCGCGTGCTGACGATCTCTCGCCATGGGTGCAGATCACCTTCACCGAGGTCGACGGACAGCAGTGCGCATACGCCGATATTCGGTGCCTGCGCAGAAAAGAAGACACGAACGAAACCGGTGTTGGTGTCGGGAACGAAGGGAACGCATCATGAACCGGGTACTGCTTCGCGGAGGTCGCGTGATCGACCCGGGCACCGGGTCGGATCAGATCGCCGACGTGCTCATCGTGGATGGCAAGGTCGCCGCCGTTGGCGTCGGCCTTGAGGCCGACGATCGCGCCGAAGGGGCGCAGCTCGTCGACGTGACGGGAAAGATTGTGGGCCCCGGCTTTGTCGACTTGCATAGCCACGTTAACACGATTGCGGGCCAGCGCCTGCAAGCTCGAGACGGCGTGACCACGGCGCTCGAGCTCGAGGCGGGCCTCCTGCCCGTCGAGTTGGCCTATGCCAACGCCCAGAAAGAGGGGCGACCCATCAACTTCGGGTTCTCGGCCTCGTGGGCCATGGCGCGTGCCGAGGTACTTTCGGGGGTGCCCGCTGAGGCCGACTTCGTCGCGGGTCTCGCGATCCTCGCCGACCCTGCGTGGCAGGGTGACTCGTCGCCCACTCAGCTGCGGGCATGGCTCGGGAGACTTGAGAGCGAGCTTGAAGACGGTGCACTCGGAATTGGCATTCTGCAGGGCTATGCCCCGCGCACCGATCCTCGTGAATACCGCGCAGTCAACGAACTCGCGGCCCGAGCTGGCGTGCCGACCTTCACCCACGTGCGTGAGATCACCGAATCAGACTCGACCACGCCGATTGACGGCACGGAGGAGGCTGCCCGCACGGCAATGGATCTTGGCGGCCAGGTGCATCACTGCCACGTGAACAGCACATCACGGCGTCACATCGACCGCACCCTCGGCACCATCGAGAAGGCGCGCCAGGGCGGTGCTTCGATCACGGTCGAGGCGTACCCCTACGGTGCCGGCTGCACCGGCATCGGGGCGGCCTTCCTCGCGCCCGAGCGCCTGCCGGTCTGGGGCCTATCGCCCACGAACCTCGTGCTCGTGGCGACAGGGGAGCGCATTCGCGATGAGGCGCATCTGCGCCACGTGCGCAGCACGGATCCGGGTGCCTCGTGCATCGTTGAGTTTCTCGACGAATCGAACCCGGCAGATGCGGCGTTGCTCCAGCGCTCGCTCGCGTTTCCCGACGGCATCGTCGCTTCGGATGCCGGGCCGGTGGAGTGGCCCGACGGCAGCATCGACAGCCGCGAATGGCCGTTGCCGGCGGGTGGCATGACTCACCCCCGCACCTCGGGAACCTATGCGCGATCGATCAGAATGATGGTGCGTGAGCAGGGTGCCTGGAGCTGGCTCGAGGCGTTTCGTCGCTGCAGCTACCTGCCAGCGCGTGTGATGGACTCGACCACGCCGGCGTTTGCGGCGAAGGGGCATCTCGGCATCGGAGCCGATGCCGACATCACCGTCATCGATCCCGAGCGAGTGACTGATCAGGCGACATACATCGACAGCACCAGGCCCTCGATCGGCATCGACTATGTGCTCGTGAGCGGCGAGTTCGTCGTGCGCGAGGGCGACATCGTGATCGACGCGTATCCAGGTCGCGGCCTGCGCGGTCAGCTGCGCTGAACCAACCGTCGCGCCTACTCAGAAAGGTCAATCGACATGATGCCGAAACCGGTGCAGCTCGATGACATCATCAGCACGATCCACACTCTCGTTGCATGCGAATCGCCGTCTTCTGACGTCGATGCGGTGAGGGCGTCGGCGAACCTCGTGGCAGAGCTTGGCGAGGCCATTCTCGGCGTGGCCGCCGAGCGCATCGAGGTGGGTGGCGTGAGCCATCTGCGGTGGAGATTCGGCGGGCCTGCCAGGGTGCTGCTGCTGGCGCATCACGACACCGTGTGGCCGCTTGGCACGATCGACCGCCTGCCGTATACCGTGAGCGAAGGTGTGCTCACTGGGCCCGGATGCTTCGACATGAAGACTGGCCTGGCGATGGCGATGCATGCGATTGCGGCGCTCGAGGATCGCGACGGCGTGACGCTGCTCGTGACGGGCGACGAAGAGCTCGGCTCGCCAAACTCGCGGCAACTGATCGAAGACACGGCCGCCGGGGCAGGGGCCGCGCTCGTGCTCGAGGCCTCGGCTGACGGCGGGGCGCTGAAGCTCGAGCGCAAGGGTGTGTCGCTCTACGAGGTAGTCGTGACCGGTGCGGCGGCCCACGCCGGGCTCGAGCCCGAGAAGGGGGTCAACGCCTCGATTGAGCTGGCCCACCAGGTGCTCGCGATTGCGGCGTTCGCGAACCCCGAACTCGGCACCACGGTGACTCCGACGCTTGCGGTCTCTGGCACGACCAGCAATACGGTGCCGGCACGGGCGACACTCAAAGTCGATGTGCGCGTGCGCACCGCTGCCGAGCAACACCGCGTTGATCTCGCCATGCGAGAGCTGCGCGCGGTGCTCGCGGGAGCCAGCGTCGAGGTGCTCGGGGGAGTGAACCGGCTGCCGCTCGAGCGCAGCGCCTCCGAAGCACTCTTCGGGCGCGCGGCCGCGCTCGCTGCTCGGCTCGGCTTGGCACCGCTCACCGGGGTGGCAGTCGGCGGCGCAAGCGATGGAAACTACACCGCAGGCCTCGGGGTGCCCACACTTGACGGGCTCGGCGCGGTCGGTGGCGGAGCACACGCCGAATCCGAACACGTGCTGGTTGCAGAGATCGAGCCTCGCACCAGGCTGCTTGCCGCGCTCGTCGCCGAGCTGGCAGGCGAAGGGGAAGAAGGAAAGTGATGAGCGAAGAGAGGCAGCACGACGAGGTGCTGCAGCAGGCAACGACCGACGCTGAGCGTGCCGCCGAGCTCACCGGCGCGGTCATTCGTGAGATGAGTGGTGCCGCCGAAGAGGCGCAGGTCATCGATTTGCTCGACCACATCTGGGGTCGAAGCAAAGAGAACTCGGTGCTGCCGAAAGAGTTCTTGCGAGTGCTCGGCAAAACCGGCAACTACATCGCTGGCGCATTTGTCGCCGGCGAGCTGATCGGGGCATCGCTCGGGCTGCACTCGAGCCCCGAGCGGCGCACGCTGCACAGCCACATCTCGGGCGTGACCTCGAACCTCGTGGGCAAATCAGTGGGGTACGCCCTGAAGCTGCACCAGCGCGCGTGGGCACTCAGCAGGGGAATCGACACCATTGAATGGACTTACGATCCGCTCATCTCGCGCAATGCGAACTTCAACATCAGAAAGCTCGGCGCAACGCCAGTCGAGTATCTCGAGAACTTTTACGGGCCGATGACCGACTCGATCAATGCTGGTGATTCGAGCGATCGACTGTTGGTTCGCTGGCATCTGCGCGATCCAGCTGTGCTCGCGTTGCTCGCACAGGACAGCAGGGTTCCGGTTCCCTCGGGTAGCTCAACCGTCGCCATTCCTGACGACATAGAGGCGATGCGCACGAGCGACCCGGAACAGGCCAAGCAGTGGCGACTGAGTGTGCGTGAGCAGCTCACGAATCTGCTGAGTGCAGGCGGGCAGATCATCGGGTTCGAGCGTGGCACCGGGTACATCTTGGATCAGGCCTCAGACAAGGGAGAAAAATAATCATGAAGATCGAAGGGTTCGAGCTGCGGCGTATCGCGTTGCCGATCGTTTCACCGT
Organism: Leucobacter sp. UBA1945; assembly: GCA_002336855.1. Classification (GTDB taxonomy): domain Bacteria; phylum Actinomycetota; class Actinomycetes; order Actinomycetales; family Microbacteriaceae; genus Leucobacter. The sequence continues at coordinate 25,562 of DDEV01000080.1, forward strand.
TCCGCACCTCTTTCGGTACGCAGACCGAACGCGACATCTTGATCGTGAAGGCGGTGACCGACGGTGCCGAGGGTTGGGCCGAGTGTGTCACGCTGCCGCAACCCGTCTACTCGCCCGAATACACCGAGGGCGCAGTCGATGTGATGAAGCGCTACTTCATTCCCGCAGTTGCGGGCGTGCGTGACGCGAACGGCGTCGCGCAGGCGCTGCACAAGTTCAAGGGTCACCCCATGGCGAAGGCTGCGCTCGAAACGTCGCTGCTCGATGCCGAGCTCCGGGCCGAGGGCAGGTCGTTCGCCCGTGAGCTCGGGTCGGTGCACGAGCGGGTGCCGTGCGGGGTGTCGGTCGGCATCATGGACTCGCTGCCTGAGCTGCTCGACGCGGTCGGTGGCTACATCGATGAGGGCTACGTGCGCATCAAGCTCAAGATCGAGCCGGGGTGGGACGTCGACGTCGTGCGCGCGGTGCGCGAGAAGTTCGGCGACGACGTGCTGCTTCAGGTTGACGCGAATACTGCCTACACGCTGCGCGATGCTCGTCACCTGGCAAAGCTCGATGACTTCGACCTACTGCTGATCGAGCAGCCGCTCGAAGAAGAAGACATCGTGGGGCACGCCGACCTCGCGAAGATGATGAAGACCCCGATCTGCCTCGACGAGTCGGTCACCTCAGCGCAAACGGCCGCCGCCGCCATCAGGCTCGGTGCGACGAGCGTGATCAACATCAAGCCGGGGCGCGTCGGCGGGTACCTCGAGGCGCGTCGCATCCACGACCTCGCGGCTGCGGCTGGCGTGCCGGTGTGGTGCGGCGGCATGCTCGAAACCGGCCTCGGACGAGCGGCGAACATCGCCCTCGCGTCGCTGCCAGGTTTCACCCTGCCCGGCGATGTCTCGGCAAGCGGTCGATTCTATGCAACCGATATCACGGAGCCGTGGATGATGGAAGACGGACACCTGACCGTGCCCACCGGCCCGGGCCTCGGGGTCACCCCGATTCCTGAATTGCTCGAGGAGTTCACCACCTCGGTCGAATGGGTTGCTGTTTAACTGACAAACGCTATGCTTCCATTCATGAGCGCCGCCCAAGAACCGAGATTCACGAGGTTCAGTCTTGGGCGGGTGCTCGACGACCTCGGCATGACCCTGCTCGAGATCGCTCACGGTCATATCGACCAGAGTGAGAACGTGGGCGGGGTGGGCATCTACGACCCGGTCGACGAGCCGATCTACCCCGAGCATGCCATCGTGCTCGGGGTAGGGGTGCACGGCCCAGAGCAGCTTGTGGCGATGCTCGAGACACTCGGCCCCGAGGCCCCGGCGGCAGTGGTCGTGCGTTCGCCGATCGAGCTCACTGACGAGGTTCGCCGAGTGGCAGACGAGCACGGTATCGTGCTGCTCGGCCTTGCTCGCGGCGCAACCTGGACCCAGTTGGCTGCGCTGCTGCGCTCGCTGCTCGCCGAAGACGATATTGGCGAGGCTCGCGTTGATTCGCTTGGTGGCATCCCGTCGGGCGACCTGTTCGCGGTCGCCAACGCGATCTCGTCGCTGCTTTCAGCTCCGGTTACGATCGAGGATCGCTCGTCGCGTGTGCTCGCCTTCTCAGAGGGGCAGCAACACATCGACTCGGGGCGGGCCGAGACGATTGTCGGCAGGCGAGTGCCCGCGAGATACACCCAGGTACTCACGGAGCGAGGCGTGTTCCGCGACCTCTATCGCAGCGAGGATCCGGTCGTCGTGAGCTCGATCGAGTTCGAAGACGAGCGTTCAACTCAACGCGTGGCCATCGGCGTAAGAGCCGGCGACGAGGTGCTCGGCTCGATCTGGGCAGCGATGGATGGGCCGCTCACCCAAGAGCGCACCACGACGCTGCGCGATGCTGCGAAGCTTGTGGCGCTGCACCTGCTGCGCGTGCGTGCGGGCGCTGACGTGCAGCGGCGTTTGCGCGCCGAACTGCTCAGCACGGCGCTCGAGGGCGGGGCAGGGGCGAGCGATGCGCTTTCGCGACTGAACCTGATGGGCCAACCCGTGTGCGTCGTGGCTGCGGTGCTCACCGATACGCCCGACGCGACAGCCGAGGTCGAAGAGCAGACCGCCATGGCAGACCGCGAGCGGCTTGCCGATGCGTTTGCGGTGCACCTTTCTGCGCTGCGCCCAGGTTCGGCCGTTGCGCTGCTGGGCGATACGGTATTCGGCATTCTGCCAGCGCCGAACGATCCCGTGGGAGATCGTGCGGTGCAGACAATGGAAGACTTTCTCGACAGGGTCGGCGGGCGCACCTCGGCCTCGATTGCGGTCGGGCCACCCGCGCACGATCTTGCGGGGCTCGCAAGATCGCGAGCCACGGTGCGAAGGGTGTTGCGCGCACTCCAAGAACCGACGCCAGCGTCTCGCGCCGATCTTGGCAGAGCGGAGCCGAGGGTCGCGCGTCTCGCTGATGTGCACGCACTGGTGCTGACGCTCGAACTGCGAGATCTGATGGTCGTTCGCGGCGACGAGATCACCGGACCGATCTCTACGCTCATCGAACACGATCGCAAGCACCGCGGGCACCTCGTCGAGACGCTGCGCGCGTGGTTCGACTACTTCGGCGATGTGGGGCAGGCTGCGACGGCGCTCTACGTGCACCCCAACACCTTCCGTTACCGGCTGCGCCGGGCCACCGAGATCGCGGGTATCAATCTCGGAGATGCCGACGAGCGCTTCGCCGCAATGCTGCAGCTGAGGCTCATCGGGCAGTAGCGCCCGGTGCCGGAGAGCGTCCCTGCCCTCCATTTTTCTGCGCGCGGAACGATATCAGAGTCACACCCGGGCGGCCGCGAACGCCCCGTTGTGCAGCAGCCGCGACGGCCCGCCCTGCGGCTCGGAGAACGCGAGATCCCAGTTGTGAAACGAGGTCACCCTGTCGTCGACTGCGAGAAAGCGGTGGTCGCTAATGGGCAGCAGTTCGGTCTCGATCACCGTGTGCGACCCGAGCGAGGTCGACTCCATTTCGAGCAACAGCCGCCCCGCATCGCCTGCGGTGACGCGATAGCTGGTCTCGAGGGTGCGATACTCGCCGACGTATTGCGCCGCATCGAACGAAGCGTTCGGGTCGTGCACCGGCCGCTTCGGCTTCTCGATCGAGAACCGGGTCAGCAGAAGCTCGTCGAGCAGCGCGTGCGCGAAAGGGTACCCGAGCGAGGGGTTGTTCACGATCACCGAGACCGAGAGCTCGAGCTCTGGGATCCACGTCAGGGTCGAAGACGATTGCATCGTGGTGCCTCCGTGCCCGAACGCCTCGACGCCATCCCACACCTTTCGATAGGGGCCGACGCACCACTGATCAGCGAACCATCGCGCCGGCACGTCTATCTGCGGCGACAGCAACACGCGCACCGCAGACTCGTCGAGCACGCGGGTGCCGCCGCGGCCGACACCGCCGTCGAGCAGAAGCTGCCCGAAGCGTGCGAGATCTGCGGCCGTGGTAGCGAGGGTGGACCCGCTCGGGCCCATGCCGCGCGAGAACGTCCAGTTCTGAGCGATTACCGATCCGTTCACTCCAGGCTCGTGACCGACAGCAACGTGGTGGTACGGCAGCTGCTCGGCAAGAGTTACCGACTCGGTGAACCCTGCGGGTTCGAGGATCAGTGACGCCAGCGCTTCATCCCAGCATGCGCCCGTGAGGCGCTCGATGATCAACCCCGAGATGACCGTCGAAGCGTTGCTATAGCTGTAGGAAGACCCGGGCGCGAACAGCAGCGGAATCTCGCCGAGCAACCCGACATAGCGCTCGACGCAGTCGTCGCCTCGACCGGTGTCGGTGTATGGGCCGTTGTCGAGCCCGCTCGTCATCGACATCAGGTGCCGCGGGGTGATGCGAGACGCCTCGGAACCGCTCGCGAGGGTGAACTCCGGGAGAACCTCGGCGACCGGAGCATCGATGTCGATGCGGTCGAGCGCCGCGAGTTGCAGCAGCATTGCCGCTGTGTACACCTTCGTGGTCGAACCGATCTGCATCAGCGTGCTCGTGCGCATGGGCTGATCGAGGTCGCGATTCGCGATGCCAGCGGCAGCGACCGAGAGTTCTCCGCGGTGCACCACGGCAACGCTGGCGCCCGTGACGCCAAACTGTTTGCGTAATCGTTCGCAGAGTTCCTGCAACGCTGTCTCTTCAACTCTCGCCACGCTGCGAGCTCCCTCCATGCAAAGCCTCTGCGATTCACGTTAGCGAGAGGTGCTCCGAGCACGCCTGTCTCAGCGGCCAAAGAATCCCGGTGGCGCCTGTGGGGGAGCACAGGCCCAAAACGCGAGCTCGCAAACGACGAGGGCCCCTGCCGAAGCAGGGGCCCTCGTGATCCTCGCAGTGCGAGAAATTAGCCTGCGAAACGGAACAGCTTCTTGTTCGCGAACTCGAGCATGCCGCCCTTACCGAGCTCACGGCCGTAGCCCGACTTCTTCACGCCGCCGAATGGCACGTCGGTGCCCTCGAGGCCGGCAGCGCCGATGAAGACCATGCCCACGTCGAGCTGGTTGCCGACGCGCTCAGCACGCTCGAGATCGTCGCAGATCACGACCGAGCCGAGGCCGTAGGGCGAGCTGTTGGCGAGAGTGATTGCCTCTTCGTCGCTCGACACCTTGTAGAGCTGTGCGACGGGGCCGAAGAGCTCCTGGCTGTAGACATCCATCGAAGCGGTGACGCCGCCGATGACGGTCGGGGTGTAGAAGTTGCCGTTCGGGGTGTTGTTGCCGACGAGCACCTCAGCGCCCTGGTCGAGCGCGCCCTGCACCTGTGCGGTCAGGCCCTCGGTTGCCTTTGTCGACGACAGCGGGCCGTAGTTGCCCTCCTCGAGCGACTGGCCGCTGATTGCCTCAAGGAACTTCGGTGCGAACTCGTCGTAGACGCTGTCGAGCACGACGATGCGCTTCGAGCCGTTGCACGCCTGGCCGGTGTTCTCCATGCGGCCGCCGACTGCGTGTGCGACCGCGTGATCGATGTCTTTGGTGTCGAGCACCAAGAAGACGTCGCTGCCGCCGAGCTCGAGCACGCACTTCTTGAGTGCGCGGCCGGCCTGCTCGCCGATGATCGAGCCTGCGCGCTCCGAACCGGTCAGCGAGACGCCCTGCACGCGGTCGTCAGCGATGATGGTCGAGATCTGCTCGTGCGAGGCGAAGACGTTGACGTATGCGCCCTTCGGGAAGCCCGCGTCGAGGAAGATCTGCTCGAGTGCGAGTGCCGACTCGGGGCACTGCTCGGCGTGCTTCAGGATGACGGTGTTGCCGAGGATCAGGTTGGGCACCGCGAAGCGCGCGACCTGGTAGTAGGGGTAGTTCCACGGCATGATGCCCAGCACGACGCCGATGCCCTGGAAGCGGAAGAAGCTCTTCAGGCCGTCTTCGACCTCGAGCTGCTCGTCTGCGAGCCACTTCTCGGCGTTCTTCGCGAACGCTGCGGTGATGCCGCCCGAGAACTCTGCCTCGCCGATCGCCTGGTCGAGGGGCTTGCCCATCTCGCGGTTGATGATGGCGCCGAGTTCTTCCTTGCGCTCATCGAACAGCTCTGCTGCGCGCTGGGCGAGGGCCGCACGCTCGGCGACGGTGGTCTTGCGCGACCACTCCGTGTAGGTCTGCTGAGTATCGGCGAGCGCCGCCTCGATCTCTGCTGCGGTGGCGGTCGGGTACTCCTTGATGGTTTCACCGGTTGCCGGGTTAACGACGGCGTACTTGAGCATGAGCAGATCACTCCTTTATAGGTGAACTTCGTTGTTGTGGTGCATCAGCAAGTCTGACACAAGATGCCCCGCAGCTCCATTCTTTCGGAAAAGTCGCATGAATCGCTCAGCAACAGACGAATTCGCCCGTGTCTGCGGCGGATTGCAACGAAATCAGTAGCTGATTTAGCCCTTGTGTGGCAGCGTGATGGGGGCCGTGTCGGGCAGCGGGCTCGCGTCTTTGCCTCGCAGATCGGGCATCCAGCGAGCTCCGATCGCGGCCGAGGCAACGGTTGCGACCAAGAAGAACGCAGAGACGAGGATCCCGCCGAACCCGCCGGCGGAGTCGATCGCGATGCCGGCGAGCGCCGACCCGAGGGCCACGCCGACCAGCTGACCCGTGCCGACCCAGCCGTACGCCTCGGCGGTCTCGGAGAAGCGCACGGTCGAGCTCACGACGGTAAAGAGTGCGGCGAACATCGGAGCGACGCCGATGCCGCCGAGAAAGAGCACGGTTCCGAGCCAGATGGGGTTGAGACTGATGAGGCACAGCGCCGTGCCGGCGAGCACGATGAGCGAGCGAAACACCATCGACCACGGCGTGACGTCGCGGTGCCCGAACATGAGCCCGCCCACGATGGAGCCGGCCGAGAAGATCGCGAGAATGATGCCCGACGCGACCCCACCGTGGCCGAAGGCGCCGACGACGCCGGCTTCGAGTGCCGCGAACGAGGCAACGAAGAAGAAGCCGACGGTGCTCGAAACCAGCACCGTGGGGTATCTGAGCACTGCACCGAGCCTGCGGCGCGAGGGCGGAATGCGCACGCTGCCCAGCTGCGGGCTGGTGATGAACCAGATGCCGCCGCCGACCATGAACGCGGCGGCGAGCAGCAGACCCCAGACGGTGCTGATCTGCGTCGAGACGAAGACCGCGGCGACCGGGCCGATGATCCAGATGATCTCCTGCGCCGAGGCGTCGAGTGAGAACAGGCCGGTGATCTGGTTGCCCGGTACGAGCTTCGGGTAGATGGTGCGCACGGCCGGCGTGACCGGGGGAGTCGTGAGGCCGATCACGAACGCGATCGCCGTCACCATCGCCAGTGGAAGCATGGTGAGTGCGATGAGCGCCAGCAGTGAGGCGCAGATCGCGGTGGTCACGGTGAGCACCTGGCGCATGCCGAGCCGACCCATGAGTCGGCTCGTCAACGGGCCAGCGATGGCCTGGCCGACGCTCTGAGCAGCAAGAATCACCCCTGCTGAGGTGTAGTTGCCGTAGAGCAACTGAATGTGCAAGAGCACCGTGATCGACAGCATGCCGAACGGAAAGCGCGCAGTCAGCTGAGAGAGCAGAATTCGAACGACTCCCGGCTGGCGCGCCAGATCACGATAAATACCCACTACGAGAGTCTAGTGTCCGACTCGATGCCCCAGCGGGTATTCGTGCGGGAAATCCCGGGACTTGCCGGGTCACGTGGGGCATCCTCAGAAGTCGGCCGAGAAAGGAAATTTCGTGCTGAGGATCGCCCGATCCCGCGAAATTCCCTTTCTCGCGCCCGGCTTCTTCATTCCCTCGCCCGGGATCCTTGCGACCTCCCGGGCCCGATCGTAGTGCCCGTACCCCGGTCGAAACCTCGTTGCTGTTGGCAAACTGCGGTCAGCCGCCAGCGAGCACCTTCTGCACCCGCTGCAGCGACACCGGCTCGGCGGTGCGCAGCTGCTGCGCGAACAGGCTCACCCGAAGCTCTTCGATCAGCCAGCGCGCCCGCACGAGATGCTCGGGGGCGTCAGGTGGCAGCGGTATCTGGCCCCCAGCATCAGCGAACATTGCGAGCGCGCGGTCGATATCGTTTTGCCAGGCGCGATCGCGGCCAGGGTTTTCGGTGAGCGCTTTCATTCTGACGAGGATCGCCTGCAGGTAGACGGGCAGACGTTCGAGGCGGTCGAGGCCTGCGTGCGAGACGAAGCCGCCGCCGTTCTGCGAGGCGTAGACGAGCCCGTTCAACTGCGACTTCGCGTCGGTGACCTGGCCGAGCACGTGCAGGCTCTTCGCGCCGTCGATGGCCTTGTTCGCGAGCCGCGCGTCGTTCAGCACCTTCGCGGTGAGCGCGATGCCGCCGTAGATGTCGTCGATCAGGGCTCGCGCGTAGTCGTTCGCGATCTGCTCGAAGTCGTCGGCGCGCCAGACGAGCCCATCGGGCGCGACGCGGCGGATCGCGCGGTCGGCGACGGCAAGCGACACGTCGGCGATCGCGTCATCGAGCGATCGGTAGGGGCCAGCGCTCAGCAGCAGCTTCTCTTGGTTCGAGAGGTGGTCGCGCACGTAGCTCGCCGGGCTCGGAGAGCTGAGCGAGAGCAGGCGCCGCACGCCGCGGCGAGTGAGCCTTGCCTGCTCGTCGGCGTCGGCGACGAGGCGAAGCTCGACCGAGGTGCGACGATCGACGAGCGCCGGGTAAGCGCGCACGGTACCCGCGCCGCTGCGCCCTCCGGCATAGGCCGTGTCGACGTGCCTTGGCAGATCGCCGAAGTTCCACTCGGTGAGCCCGGTGCGCTCGAGGTCGCTCTTCGGCAGTGCGGCCTGCGCGACGCGGGCGACCCCTTTGGTCGCCTGGTCGCGGTGGGTGCGCTGCAGCGCTGCGAGGTCTTTGCCAGTGCCAACGGTACGGCCGCGGGCGTCGATCACGCGAAATGTGGGGGTGAGGTGCGCGGGCAGCCGCTCCGTGTCGAAGTCTGCCGCCGACACCTGCACGCTGGTGCGACGACGAATCTCTTCGGCGAGCAGCTCGGTCAATGCGCCCTCGCCGCGCTCGAGCTTGGGCTCGACGGCTGCGAGCAGGGTGCGCGCCCAGTCGGCCGCGGGCACGACGTGCTTGCGAATCGCCTTCGGCAGCGAGCGAATGAGCGCGGTGGTGAGCTCCTCGCGCAGGCCCGGCACGAGCTTCTCGAACTCTGCTCCCTCGACTCGGGGCAGCAAGGGAAGCGGCACTGACACGGTGACCCCATCGTCGTCGGCGCCGGGCTCGAAGCGGTAGCGCAGCTTCAACGTCTGGTCGCCGTGCCGCCACTCGCGCGGAAACTCGGTCTCGTTCGCGGCCTGCGGATCCTCGTCGTCGAGCAAATCTTCGCGGCGCATATTGAGAAGTTTCGGCTGCTCGCGCTGGGTCTTCTTCCACCAGCCCTCGAAGTCGCGTGTGCTCGTGACCTCGGCAGGTATGCGAGCGTCGTAGAACTCGAAGACCGCATCGTCGTCGCCGACCAAGCCGCGCTGACGGGTGCGCTCCTCGAGCTGCGCAAGCTCGCGGCGCAGCTGCCGGTTTGCGCGGTCGAACGCCTGCGGCGACTCCCACTCGCCCTCGACGAGGGCGTGCCGAATGAACAGCTCGCGGGCGTGCTCTCGGTCGAAGCGCGACAGCTGCACCCGGCGGCGCTCGACGATCGGCACGCCGTAGAGCGTGACGCGCTCGTAGGCGACGGCGGTGCCCTGCTTCTTCTCCCAGTGGGGCTCGCTCAGCTGGCGCTTGGCGAGGGGACCTGCGAGCGCCTCGGCCCAAGCCGGGTCGACCGTCGCGTTGCCACGGGCGAAGAGGCGGCTCGTTTCGACGAGTTCGACGCTCATCACGACCTCGGGCGGCCGCTTCGAGAGCACCGAGCCGGGGTGCAGCGCGAAACGGGTGCCGCGCGCGCCCACGTACTCTTGCGCCGGTTTGCGGCGAGATGGCGCACGTNNCCGCCCCTGCCGCGGTCTGAGGGGGTGCGGCGGTCTTGCAGGTCGTCGCGCACGCCGAGGTGCGAGAGCAGGCCCGCAAGCACCGATCTGTGCACGGCGTCGGCCGCGCCGCCGGCCGCGCCTGCCTCGCTCGTCTCGTTTCGCTCCGCCTCGCGCCCAGCAGCCTTGCGCTCGCCCTTCGCGGATTTCGCGGTGCGCGAGATCTGGCGGTAGAGATCCATCCACTCGCGAACCCGTAAGAAGTTCAGGAACTCGGCCTTGCAGAGCCGGCGAAACGCGCTCGAAGAGAGCTCCTTCTGCTGCTTCTGCAGATAATTCCAGAGATTCAGCAGCGTCATCAGATCGCCAAGAGGATCAGCGAAGCGGCCGTGCAGTTCGTCTGCTCGACCGCGTTGCTCAGCCGGGCGCTCGCGCACGTCTTGCACGGTGAGCCCGGCGACGATCGCGACGACCTCGTCGGTCACCCCGTGCTCGCGCGCTTCGACGACCATGCGGGCGAAGCGCGGCTCGATGGGCAGCCTCGAGAGCTCGCGGCCGATCCTCGTGATCTTCGCCTGCTGCGCCCCCCGGCCGCTCGCCCCCTTGCCCGACCCGCCGTGCGCCCGCGCACCGCGCACCGCGCCGAGCTCTTCGAGCAGCGCGAGGCC
>DDEV01000061.1 GCA_002336855.1 Leucobacter sp. UBA1945
GAGGTGCTCGCGTCGTTGCTCGTTGCGGGCCACGGGCCGCCATGCTGCTGCGCGGGCGTCACCGCCACGCCGGTCGACCAGCCGTTGAAGAGCACGCGGCCGACCTGCTTCGCGAGTGCTGCGACGAGGGCGCGCAGCTCTTCTGCGTTCTCGGTCTCGCCGGTCGCCTCTGCGGTGCTCAGGTGCAGCGTTCCGGTGAGGTTGCCCTCGTAGAACTCGGGCATGAGCGCCGCGAGATCGGTGCCTGCCGGGGTCTCGACCAGAATGGAGAGCGGGCCGAACGCCTCGTGCACGAGCGCGTCGTGGCTCGCGCGGAACGCGTCGAGCGAGACCGCGACGATGGTCGGGGTGGCCCAACCGTGACCCTGCTCGTCGAAACGAACGCCGCCCTCGACAATTGCACGCACGCCGTCGGCTCCGAGAATGGCGTCGCGGCGCTCGTTGTAGCTCTGCGCGATGCGCGGATCGAGCAGGCGGTGCTCGGGCAGCGGGGTCTCGCTGCGCGCGATCGCGGCCTCGAGCTCTGAACCCTGGGGCACGAAGACGAAACCGGGCTTCGTGCAGAGCTGGCCTGCGGAGCCCGAGACGCTGGTGAGAAAACCGCTGGCGATCTCGTCTGCGCGCTCGGCGATGGCGTCGGCCGTGATGAATACCGGGTTGACGCTGCCGAGCTCGCCGTAGAACGGAATCGGCGCGGGGCGGTTCGCCGCAATGTCGGTGAGCAGGCGGCCGACGCCGATCGAACCGGTGAACGAACCGGCCTTGATGCGCGGATCCTTGAGCACCTGCACGCCGGCCTCGCGGCCGTGGATCAGGTGGAAGACGCCCTCGGGCATGCCCGCGGCGCTCAGCGCTGCAAGGGCGACCTCTGCGGTTGCGTCAGAAAGCTCGGGGTGACCCGAGTGCGCCTTCACAATGAGGGGGCAGCCTGCCGCGAGAATCGCCGCCGAGTCGCCGCCGAGCACCGAGAACGCAAACGGAAAGTTCGAGGCCGAGAAGTTGATGACCGGGCCAAGCGGAATGTGGGTGCGGCGAACGTCTGGGCGCGGGCCGAGCACGAACGCGGGGTCTGCGTGGTCGATGCGCGCGTCGAGGTAGCCGCCCGCGACGATGGTCTCGGCGAACAGGCGCAGCTGCACGGCGGTGCGGGTGACCTCGCCGTTCAGGCGCGCCTCGGTGAGGCCGGTCTCGCGCATCGCGATCTCGACGAGGTGCGGCTTCGCGGCCTCGATCGCATCACCGAGCGCGACGAGCGCGCGGGCGCGATCCTTGGGAGCGGTGGCGGCGAACGCGGGAGCCGCGGCAGCCGCGGCCGCAACGACAGCCTCGAGTTCAGGGGAGAGGGTGGTTTCGGTCATCGCTTGATCCTTGTCGTCTGCTGAAAGATAGTGCTGGTTCGAGTGGCTCGAGTCATGACGAGCCCTCGAAAGTCTGTGACCATTGTCTCACATCGGCATGTGACATTGCACAATGGGTAGGTGGGGCAGCGCCTCGCCGTGGTGGCGAGGCGTGAAATCGGCGAAAAGGATCGCGCTGCGCCAGCGCACCGTATGCTTCGGGGGCATCGCGATCCTTTTCGAACCCGCTAGACCGAGGGCTGCTGCTGGGTGATGCAGTGAATACCGCCACCGCGAGCGAACAGCGGGCGCGCATCGATGCCGATGATCTTGCGGCCTGGGTAGAACTCGCCGAGGATGCCGAGTGCGCGGTCGTCTGCGGGGTCGTCGAACGAGCACGCGAGCACGGCATCGTTGATCACCACGTGGTTGATGTAGCTGTAGTCGACGAAGCCCTCTTCGTCGCGCTGCACCTCGGGCGCGGGCAGATCGATGATCTCGAAACCTGCCGAGACATCGCTGACGTAGCGCTCGGCGACCTGGCGGTTCACCTGGGCAATGCGATGGTCGGGGTGCGACGCGTTGTCTTGGCGGTGCATCAGGAGTGCTTCGGGGGTGGGGAACACGGCGAGGATATCGCTGTGTCCGCGGGTGCCGAAGGTGTCGTGGTCGCGCTGCAGGCCGCGGGGCAGCCACAGTGCCGAGGTCGTGCCGATGGTGCGGTTCAGCTCGGCTTCAACCTGCTGCTTCGTCATGCCGGGGTTACGGCCCGGGTCGAGTTGCACGGTCTCGGTGAGCACGACGTGCCCGGTGCCGTCGACCTGGATGCCACCGCCCTCGTTGACCATGTCGCTGTTGATCAGCGTGGCGCCCGCGGCCTCGGCCACGATGCGGCCGATGTGCTGGTCGTTGTCCCATTCTGCCCAGTCTTGCGCGCCCCAGCCGTTGAACACGAAGTTCACCGCGCCGAGCTTGCCGTCATCACCGATGACGAAGCTCGGGCCGATGTCGCGCATCCATGCATCGTTCAGGGGAGCGCTCAGCAATGTGATCGATCCGGCGAGGTAACGCTTTGCCACGGCCTCGTCACCCGGGTGCACGACCACGGTGACGGGCTGAAACTCGCTCGCAGCGTTCGCAACTGCGGCCCAGGTGGTGCGAGCCTCTTCGATCTCTGCCGCGGTGTCGCCAAGGGTGTAGCCCGAGCTTGGCCAGGCGAGCCACAGGCGGTCTTGCTTGTGGCCTTCGATGGGCATCTGCCAGGTAGTCACGTGTTGTGTTCGCTTTCGGTCGTGAATCGTCGTTCTGCGGTGCAGGAGTTTCCCTGCGTCGGTGCCGTTATGCGTCGGTGCCGTTATGCGTCGAAGCTCAGAGCTTTGCGCAGCAGATGCTCCTGCTCGACTGCGTGCACCTTCGCCGAACCGGTCGAGGGTGCTGCCGAGGCCTTGCGAGTGACCGCGCGCATCTTGTCGTTCGCGAGATGCTTCGCCAGGGCGAGGGAGATGAACGGCCAAGCGCCCTGGTTCTCGGGCTCATCCTGCACCCACACGAGCTCAGCGCCCGGGTATTCCGCGAGCACCTCGGTGAGCTCCTTCGCGGGTACCGGATAGTACTGCTCGACGCGTACGACCGCGACGCGAGGATCAGGCTGCTTGTCGAGCGCCGCGCGCAGATCGTAGTAGATCTTGCCCGAGGTCAGCAGCACGCGGGTGACCTGGCTCTTCTCTGCCTGCGGGTCATCGATCACGGGCTGGAACCCGCCGGTGGTGAAGTCTTCGACCGAAGACGCGGCACCGCGCAGGCGCAGCATCGACTTCGGAGTGAAGACGACCAGCGGCTTGCGGGGGCGCTGGTAGGCCTGGCGGCGCAGCAGGTGGAAGTAGTTCGCGGGGGTCGAGGGGCGTGCCACGATCATGTTGTTCTCTGCGCACAGCTGCAGGTAACGCTCGATGCGGGCCGAGGAGTGGTCGGGGCCCTGGCCCTCGTAGCCGTGCGGAAGCAGCATGACGACCGACGACTGCTGGCCCCACTTCTGCTCTGCGGCGGCGATGTACTCGTCGACAACGCTCTGCGCGCCGTTCGCGAAGTCGCCGAACTGCGCCTCCCAGACCACGAGTGCATCTTCGCGCTGCAGCGAGTAGCCGTACTCGAATGCGAGGGCCGCGTACTCAGACAGGAACGAATCGTAGATCCAGAAGCGAGCCTGGTCTTCTGCGAGGTTCAGCAGTGGCAGCCACTCCTGGCCATTCTTGCGGTCGTGGAAGACCGCGTGGCGCTGCGCGAAGGTGCCGCGGCGGGCGTCTTGACCCGCGAAACGCACGGGTGTGCCCTCGATGAGCAGCGAGCCGAGTGCGAGCAACTCGCCGAAGCCCCAATCGATCTCGCCGTTCTGGCTCATCTCGACGCGCTTGTTCAGCAGCTGCTGCAGCTTCGGGTGCACGGTGAAGCCATCGGGCACGTTGCCGTGCGCCTCGCCGATGCGCTCGATGACCGAGCGATCGACTGCGGTGGCAACCGACGAGACAGCGGGGATCGGCGCGGTGAGCGCCTCGCCGATGCCGCTCTGGTCGATGACTGGAATCGAGCCGGTCTGTGCGGCGTGCGTCTCGAGGAACGCCTGTTCGAGGCGGTTCTGGAAGTCGAGCTTTGCCTTGTCGTACTCTTCTTCGGTGATATCGCCACGACCGACGAGCGCGTCGGTGTAGAGGCTACGAGTCGAGCGCTTCGCCTCGATCAGGTCGTACATGAGCGGCTGAGTCATCGCCGGGTCGTCGCCTTCGTTGTGCCCGCGACGGCGGTAGCACACCAGGTCGATGATCACGTCGCGGTGGAACTTCTGGCGGAACTCGTATGCGAGCTGAGCCACGCGCACGACCGACTCGGGGTCGTCGCCGTTCACGTGGAAGATCGGCGCCTGTACCACCTTGCCCACGTCGGTCGAGTAGACCGCGGAGCGCGAGTCTTGCGGCAGCGTCGTGAACCCAACCTGGTTGTTGATCACGATGTGGATGGTGCCGCCCGTGCGGTAGCCGCGCAGCTGCGACATCTGCAGGGTCTCGTAGACGACACCCTGGCCGGCCATCGCGGCGTCGCCGTGAATCAGAATCGGCAGCGTCGTGAACGAACCGATCGGCTTCAGGTCTTGCTTCGCACGAACGATGCCCTCGAGCACACCGTCGACGGTCTCGAGGTGCGAGGGGTTCGCAGCGAGGTGGATCGGCACCTGCGTGCCGTTCGGTGCGGTGAACACGCCGGTGGTGCCGAGGTGGTACTTCACGTCGCCTGAGCCGGTCTTCTGCGCGGTTCCCTCGAACTCGCGGAAGATCTGGCCGTAGGTCTTGCCCGCGATGTTCGAGAGCACGTTCAGGCGACCGCGGTGCGCCATGCCCACGTCGACGCTGTCGACGCCGTCTTCGGCGGCATCAATGAGCATTGCGTCGAGCAGCGGGATCACCGACTCGCCGCCCTCGAGGCTGAAGCGCTTCTGGCCGACGTACTTGGTCTGAAGGAAGGTCTCGAAGGCCTCTGCCTCGTTGAGCTTCTCGAGAATACGCATCTGTGCGTCGTGCCCGGGCTTTGCGTAGGGCACCTCGACCTGCTCGCGCAGCCAGCTGCGCTGCTCGGGGTCTTGAATGTGCATGTACTCGATGCCGATCTTGCGGCAGTACGAGTCGCGAAGCACGCCAAGGATGTCGCGCAGCTTCATGGTGTGCTTGCCGCCGATGCCGCCGGTCACGAACTCGCGGTCGAGATCCCAGAAGGTCAGCCCGTGGCTCTCGATCTCCAGGTCGGGGTGCGTGCGCTGCACGTACTCGAGCGGGTCGATGTCGGCCATGAGATGACCGCGCACGCGGAACGAGTTGATGAGCTCTTGCACGCGTGCCGACTTGTCGATCTGACCGGTGACATCGACGTGAATGTCGTTCGCCCACTGGATCGGCTTGTAAGGGATGCGCAGCGCGGCGAATACCTCTTCGTAGAAGTGGTGGCCGCCGATGAGGCGCTCGTGCACCTTCTTCAAGAACTCGCCCGAGCCGGCGCCCTGGATGACGCGGTGGTCGTAGGTGCTGGTGAGGGTGATGGTCTTCGAGATACCGAGCTTGTTCAGCGTCTCGGGGGCCGCGCCCTGGAACTCGGCCGGGTACTCAAGGGCACCGGCGCCGATGATCGAACCCTGGCCGCGCATGAGGCGCGGCACCGAGTGCACCGTTCCGATGCCGCCCGGGTTCGTCAGGGAGATGGTTGCGCCCTGGAAATCAGAAGGGGTGAGTTTGCCGTCGCGGGCGCGCTTCACCAGGTCTTCGTAGGCCGCCAGAAACTCGTTGAAGTCGAGCGTGTCTGCGCGCTTGATCGCGGGTACGAGCAGCGAGCGAGTGCCGTCGGCCTTGGGCACGTCGATCGCGATGCCGAGGCCGATGTGCGCGGGCACGACGAGCGACGGCTTGCCGTCGACCTCTGCGTAGGCGACGTTTTGGCTCGGAAACTCCTTGAGCGCCTGAATCAGGGCCCAGCCGATGAGGTGCGTGAACGACACCTTGCCGCCGCGGTTGCGACGCAGGTTGCTGTTGATCACGAGGCGGTTGTCGATGAGCAGCTTCGCGGGCACCGTGCGCACGCTTGTCGCGGTGGGAACGGTGAGGCTCTCGTCCATGTTCTTGGCGAGGGTCTTCGGCATGCCGCGCAGTGGGGTGACCTGGTCTTCGTCGGGTACGTCGGCGACGTTCACGGCAGAGGCGCGCGGCGCGTCTGCGGGAATCGGGGCGGTGCGAGGAGCCACATTGGTGGTCTTCGACGAGGGCTGCGCTGCCGCCGACTCGGGTGCTGCGGCGGTAGGGGCGAGAGTTCGCGGTTCGGGGGCAGATGCTGCCGGGGTCGCGGGCGCAGCAGGAGCCGCGGTCTGGGCAGCAGGAGCTGCGGGCTGCGCGGCCTTCGCCCCACTCGCAGCCGCATACTTCTCGAGCGTCGGCCACCAGGCCTGATCTACCGAGTTCTTATCGGCGAGGTACTGTTTGTACATCTCGTCGACCAGCCAAGCATTGGCACCGAAATCTTCTGCGGAGTCTCCGTTACCGGTGACATTCGTCCGCTCAGTCAAGGCGAGTCCTCTCATTGTGGCGAACCCGCGAGCCATCCCGCGAGCACTTGCGCAGCCGTCGCGCACACTGCCACTAGCCTACGCCTTTCGGCTGCGGCATGTGACACGTTCACCCGAATTCATCCGACAGCAAAACTGATGGCTGTCGATAAGCGAATCCAAGGTCATATACGGACAGTTTTCAGACACGTTGCCCGCCTCGGCTGATAGAGTTTTCGCAATCATGGACGTACCCAGTCGAAGACCCAGCGACCCCCCGAGTACCTACCGCGCTGAGGCGCGGCTTCTTCAGGGGGGTCACGAATGAGCGAGTGGTGGCTGCTCGCGTTCGGTGTGATTCTCACGTTCGGCACGGGCGTCTTCGTGGCATCCGAATTTTCACTTGTGGCGTTGGATCGGCAAGATCTCGAGCGACGCCGCGAGCAGGGCGAACGCGGCCTCGACGGCGTGATTCGTGGCCTACGGATCACTTCGACGCACCTCTCGAGCGCGCAGCTGGGTATTACACTGACCACGCTGCTCGCCGGTTACACACTCGAGCCCGCGTTCAGCAGCATGCTCGACCCACTTCTCGCAGGAATGGGCGTAGCTGAGGGGCTGCGCCGCGCCATCAGCGCCCCGCTCGCCGTGGTGATCGCCACGATCATCTCGATGGTGATCGGCGAGCTCGTTCCTAAGAACTTCGCACTCGCGAAGCCGCTGCAGGCCGCCCGCGCCGTCATGCCGCTGCAGGCAGGGTTTACCGCCATCTTCAAGCCGGCGATCCTCGTCTTGAACGGCAGCGCCAACGGGCTGTTGCGAGCGATCGGTATCGAACCCAAGGAAGAACTTTCGGGGGCTCGCACCGCCGAGGAGCTCAGCTCGCTCGTGCGCCACTCGGCGAGCGCGGGCCTGCTCGAGGCCGACACTGCCACGTTGCTCGACCGAACGCTGCGCTTCTCAGAGCACACCGCGGCAGACGTGATGACCCCGCGCACGCGCATCGAGAGCATCCACAGGCTCGACCCGTCGCAGGCGGTGCTCGAACTCGCCGGGCGCACCGGGTTCTCGAGGTTTCCGGTGATCGACGAGGATCGCGATGACATCGTCGGCGTGGTACACGTGAAGCACGCGGTCGCTGTGCCCCGGCCGAAGCGGCCAGAGGTGCCCGTCGCCGCGATCATCGAAGACGTCGTGCGCGTGCCAGAGACCATGCGACTCGATCAGCTGCTCGAAGAGCTGCGCACCTCGGGGTTTCAGCTCGCGATCGTCGTCGATGAGTACGGCGGAACCGCGGGCCTCGTGACCCTTGAAGACCTGGTCGAAGAGCTCGTCGGTGAGGTCGCTGACGAGCACGACCGCGCACGCGCCGGCGTCGTGGGTGACGCGTCAGAGATGACGATCCCCGCTGACCTGCGCCCCGACGAGGTGCTCGAGCAGACCGGTGTCGATATTCCTGAGAGCGACGACTACGACACGATCGCCGGATTCGTGCTGCTCGAACTCGGTCGCATTCCAGAGCTCGGCGACGAGGTGCCGCTCGAAGACGGCTCGCGCCTTCGTGTCGAGCGCATGGAGGGCCACCGCATTTCGCGGATCAAGTACTTTGCTGCGCCGAGCCCGGCAGACGGCGCGACCGCCGACACGGGTGCGATCGACGTGACTTCGGGGGATCCTCTTCGTAAAGAACCCGGCCACGACGCGAAGGGAGGTGCCTCGTGAGCGACTGGATGGGAATCGTCTGGCTCGTCGTGCTGCTGCTCGCGAACGCCTTCTTCGTCGGCGCCGAATTCGCGGTGATCTCTGCGCGCCGCTCGCAGATCGAGCCGCTCGCCGAAGCCGGCTCGAAGCGCGCGAAAACCGCGCTCTGGGCCATGGAACACGCGACGCTTATGCTCGCCACGAGTCAGCTCGGCATCACGGTGTGCTCGCTGCTCATTCTGAACGTGTCAGAACCGGCGATTCACCACCTGCTCGAGGGGCCGCTCGCCTGGACGGGGCTGTCGGCCGAGGTTGTGTCGATCGCCGCGTTCGTCATCACGCTCTTGCTGGTGTCGTACCTGCACGTCGTGTTCGGCGAGATGGTGCCGAAGAATGCGGCCTTCTCGATGCCCGACCAAGCCGTGTTGCTGCTCGCGCCGCCGCTCGTTTGGGTGTCGCGCGTGTTCAGGCACATCATTGCCGCGCTGAACGCCATTGCGAATGGCATTCTGCGGCTCTTCGGCGTCGAACCGAAGAACGAGGCGAACAGCACGTACACGCTCGAAGAGGTGGCGGGCATCGTCAGCCACTCGACGCGCGAGGGTCTGCTCGAAGACCACAGCGGCACGCTGAGCGCGGCGTTCGACTTCACCGAGAAGCGCGCGCAAGACATTCTCGTGCCGAGCGACAAGCTCGTGGCGATGCCGGCGGGCTCGACCCCCGGCGACGTCGAGACGGCAGTGGCAAAGCACGGCTTCTCGCGCTATCCGATGCGCGGCGAGAGCGGCGAGCTTGTCGGCTACGTACACATCAAGGATCTGCTGCGGCTCGGCGAGGAACGTATCACGCAGCCGATCCCGGCCAAGCGCATTCGCGAGATGCTGACGCTGCGCGACGACACCGACCTCGAAGACGTGCTGGCGCGCATGCAGGGGCGGGGCGTGCACCTCGCGCGCGCCGTCGATGCGACTGGCCGCGAGATGGGCGTGCTCTTTCTCGAGGACGTCATCGAGGAGCTGGTGGGCGAGGTGCACGACGCCACGAAGCGCCAGCGCTACTCGGACTGAACGTCGCGCGCGGCGGGCTCATGCCTGGGCCTATTCGTGCTGCCTGTCTCGTGTGGTCAGGAGCGCTGAGAGTGAGCGCCACCGCCGAGACTGAGCGTCTTTTCACGTAAATCTGGCTCAGGTTCGGCGATCTGGCTCAGATTTGGCGAGGGGAGTCGGCCCAGGTCCGTCGCAATTGTCGCTCACAGGAGTCCCGTTTTTGGGTTATGCACCGATTTCGCGGGTAATCCCGAAACCGCGCCGCCGTGTTCATGCTCCAGGCATGCTGGTGCGATGGACCACGAAATTCGAATCCAGATGATGCGAGAGAAAATTCTGCCTCGCGCTCTCTTACTGAATCAAGGTAAGACTGATCGATCTATTTCGCGCGAGGTGCAGCAGGGGTACCTGACACGAATCATCCCGGGGTACTTCATGCTGCGTGCGCATTGGGATGGTCTTTACGGCGAAGAACGTTTGCTCGCGCGAACGCTGGTGATCGCACATTTGCATCGCGGCAGGGAGATAGTCTTTTCGCATTACTCCGCAGCAGCGCTCTGGGGACTCCCGCTGTATCGTCACCATGCCGGTCGCGTGCATGTGTACACTCCTCGCGAACGTCCTGGTCGAAGTGCAGGCGTTGTAGTTCGCCACGCAGCATCGTTGGCGCAAGAACAGGTGGAATCGGTAGCAGGGATCGCCGTGACAAGCCTCTCGAGGACGATGGTTGATCTTGCAAGGCTCGCCTCGACGGAGGTCGCGGTTGGCGTGGCTGACGCGGGGCTCCGCAAGATGTTTCGCTCGGATCACGGGCGGGTCGATCCCGCGATAGAAGATTGGCGAGGGTCGCAGCTTGAGCTGCTTGATGCCATGCCGCGCGTTCGCGGCGTGCGCAGCGCTCGCAAAGTGTTGGAGTTTGCCGATCCTCGTGCGGACTCGGTCGCCGAAAGCGTCAGCAGGTTGCAGTTTGCTCGGCTGAGGGTCGAGGTCGACATTCAGGTGATGGTGCGCGGTGCAGAGGGGAGGCGGTACTGGCTCGATTTTAAGTTCATCGGTCAGGCGGCGTTTGGCGAAGTCGACGGACGGTCGAAGTACACCGACGAGAAATTGCTGAACGGGCAGACCCCGCATGAGCGAGTGCTGGAGGAGAAACGCCGAGAAGACGACATTCGAGGTGTCACCGGTGACCGGCTGGTGCGCTGGATGCCGGAAGCGATCGAGACGGCTGATCGATTGGGGCGTCGCATGCTTGCGTTCGGGCTGAGAGTGCCCGCACTGGAATGAGTAGAAGCTGAGTTCGGTCTGGCTCGTCGAGAATGAGCCTTACCGCCGATACTGAGCCACGTATGCGTGAGAAAGGGCTCAGTCTCGGCGATGAGACTCAGTTTCGGAGGGCAGGAAGATAAGCACGGGCTCTCTGGGCGCTGCCAGTGGTGCTTGGCGTGCTTGCTGGGCTTGCTGCGCGTGCCGAGCTGCGCGCGGCGGCGCTAGATCTCCAGCAGGCGGGTGAGCTCTTCGCCCACGCGCTCGAACTCGATCAAGAATGCGTCGTGCCCGAACGGGCTGTCGAGGCGCGTTGCGAGCCCGCTGTCGAGGCTGCCCGGGCTGTGCGCGGCAATGATGTCTTGCCCGTCTAGTGTGAACAGGCGATCGCTTGGAATGCCGAGCACGAGCGTCGGCAGTGTGATCTGCGAGAGCGCCGCGGCGATCCCACCGCGGCCGCGCCCGACGTCGTGCGAGTTCATCGCCTGCACGAGCGTGAGGTAGCTGTTGGCATCGAAGCGGCGGGTGAACTTGTTGCCGTGAAAGTCGAGATAGCTCTCGACTGCGAATCGCCCGCCGCCGCCGAGCGGGCTCACCGCCGACTGCCAGGCACGCCCGAAGCGCTCGTCGAGCTCGGTGTTGCTGCGGTAGTTCAGCAGGGCCAGGCGGCGGGCGGTCGCGAGCCCGTGGTGGGGGCCGATGCCGTCGGGCGCGTCGTAGTAGTTGCCGCCGCGCCAGGCCGGGTCTGAGCGAATCGCCTCGAGCTGCACCAGGTTAAGGCCGATCTGATCGGCGGTAGTCACGGGGGGAGCGGCGATCACCGCGAGCTTCTCAGTGCGGCCCGGAAACAGCAGCTCCCACTCGATGGCGTGCATGCCGCCCATCGACCCGCCGATCACCGCCGCGAACCGCGAAATGCCGAGCTCGTCGGCGAAGACGGCAGTAGCAGCGACCTGGTCGCGAATCGTCAGGTACGGAAACCGAGAGCCCCACTCGCGCCCGTCCGGGTCGAGGCTGGCCGGCCCCGTCGAGCCCTGGCAGCCGCCCAGCACGTTCGGCGCGACGATGAAATAGCGCTCCGTGTCGAGCACCTTGCCGGGGCCCACGATCTCTGCCCACCAGCCGTCGGTGGGGTGGCCTGGACCCGCACTACCGACGAGGTGGCTGTCGCCGGTGAGCGCGTGAAACACGAGAACCGCGTTGTCGCGTGCGGCATTCAGCTCGCCGAAGCTCTCGTACGAGATGCGCGCGTGCGGAATGCGCTCGCCCGCCTCGGTCTCGACCGTGCCGATCTGCACGAACTTGCGGTCGCCGACCGGGTCGCCGTCGCGCCACGCGCCGCTGATCGGCGGGCGCCCGATGATGGCGCGCAACTGCGCATCGGTGATGAAGTCCGTCGGAAACGAATCTTCGGGTGTCTGCCAGTCCATAGTTCACCATTCTGGCCGAGATCGAGGGGGCGCGAGCGATTGTTACGGGCCTTGCCGCGACCGCGCCGTACGGCCGACGTACATGGTTTCTCCCGGAGTGCAGGTTCTGGAGCGCGCAAACCGGGTACTTCGGGCCAAATTATGTACGTCGGCGGCTATCAGGGGCGCGAAGGCAAAAGCGGGGGTGAGGATCAGCATGCTCTGATCCTCACCCCCGCTTTCTCGGGCTGTGCCACCCGAAATCCGCGAGACTACGCGTTGGCGCGCGCTGACTCCACAACCGCGCGGGCGGCTGCGAAGCCTGCCTCGAGGTCTGCCTTGATGTCGTCGATGTGCTCGAGGCCGATCGACAGGCGAATCAGGCCTGGGGTCACGCCAGCGGTGAGCTGCTGCTCGGGAGTGAGCTGAGAGTGCGTGGTCGAGGCCGGGTGAATGACGAGCGAGCGCACGTCGCCGATGTTCGCGACGTGGCTGAAGAGCTCGAGGCTGTTCACGAAGGCCTTGCCGGCGTCAACGCCGCCCTTGAGTTCGAACGAGAGCACCGCGCCGACGCCCTTGGGGGCGTACTTGTTGGCATTCGCGTACCAGGGCGAGGTGGGCAGGCCCGAGTACCAGACGGTCGCAACATCGCTCTGCGCGTCGAGCCACTCCGAGACCTCCTGGGCGTTCTGCACGTGGCGCTCGATGCGCAGCGACAGGGTCTCGATGCCCTGCAGCAGCTGCCAGGCGCTCTGCGGGGCGATCGATGAGCCCAGGTCGCGCAGCAGCTGCACGCGCGCCTTGATGATGTAGGCGATCGGGTCGCCGACGGCCTGCGTGTAGACAACTCCGTTGTACGAGGCGTCGGGGGTGTTCAGGCCGGGGAAGCGCTCTGCGTGCTCAGACCACGGGAACTTGCCGCCGTCGACGATCACACCGCCAAGGGTGGTGCCGTGGCCGCCGAGAAACTTCGTCGCCGAGTGCAGCACGATGTCGGCACCGTGCTCGAGCGGGCGCACGAGGTAGGGGCTTGCGACGGTGTTGTCGATGATGAGCGGCAGGCCGTTCTCATGGGCGACGTCGGCGACTGCCTGAATGTCGAGCACGTTCGAGCGCGGGTTCGCGATCGACTCGGCGAAGAACAGTTTCGTGTTCGGGCGAACGGCGCGCTGCCATGCTGCGGGATCGTCCTGATCCTCGACGAAGGTCACCTCGATACCGAGCTTCGCGAGCGTGAACTTGAAGAGGTTGTAGGTGCCGCCGTAGATCGATGACGACGAGACGATGTGATCGCCTGCCTGTGCGATGTTCAATACGGCGTAGGTCGAAGCGGCCTGGCCGCTCGACAGCAGCAGTGCCGCAGTGCCGCCCTCGAGCGCGGCGATGCGCTGCTCGGCGACGTCTTGCGTGGGGTTCGTGATGCGGGTGTAGATCGGACCGAGCTCGGCGAGCGCGAAGCGGTTGGCAGCCTGATCGGTGTTCTCGAATACGAATGCTGTGGTCTGATGGATAGGCAGAGCGCGCGAGCCGGTGACGGGGTCGGGCTGCTGGCCTGCGTGAATTTGCTTGGTCTCGAAGTTCCAAGTGGTCTGATCGCTCATGGGGTGCTCCTGTAAAGAAAGGTGAAGAAGAGATTGTGTGGGTACGAGGATCGCATTAAGTGCGTGCTCTGAGCGTACGGAGGCGGCGGGAGGCCAGCAAGCATGCTCGACACGCGACGTCACAATACGGCCACGTTAGCGGTCGTGCTCGGCGGCAATGGCTGCCATAGGCCGCGGGAACTCAATAGAATCAAGGAGCACGGGGGCGACCACGGTGGTTGTGAAGTGCAGGAGAAATACACATGTCATTCTGGACAACCATCTGGGACGCTATCTGGTGGTTTATCACCGTCTTCGTCTTCATCGCCTATCTGATGGCGCTGTTCTCGATCATCACCGATCTCTTCCGCGATCGTAAGCTGAATGGCTGGGTCAAGGCTCTGTGGTTCATCTTCCTGATCTTCCTGCCATTCGTCACCGCGCTCGTGTACCTCATCGCGCGCGGCCGCGGCATGGGCGAGCGCCAGGCAGAGCAGATCCGCGAGGTGAAGCAGGCACAGGATGACTACATCCGTCAGGTAGCAGCCGGCCCGGCCGCTGAGATCGCCGAGGCAAAGAAGCTGCTCGATTCGGGCGCGATCACGCAGGCCGAGTTTGAAGCGCTCAAGGCAAAGGCTCTGGCCTAAATATGCTGAAGCGAGTCGTCGTCACCGGTGCCAGCTCTGGCATCGGTGCGGCGACCGTTCGCCGTTTCGCAGAATTGGGATGGCAGACGGTTGCGGTAGCCCGGCGCGAGGATCGGCTGCGCGCGTTGGCAGCCGAGACCGGGGCGCACGCGATTGTGTGCGATGTCACCGACGAGGGTCAGGTCGCCGCGATGGCACGCGAGGTGGCCGACACGGGCGGCGCGACCGGGCTCGTGAACAATGCCGGGGGAGCGCTCGGCACCGAAAGCGTCGAGGCCTCGTCTAATGACGACTGGCGCCGGATGTTCGAGGTGAACGTGATCGGCCTGCGCACCGTCACTGCAGCGATGTTGCCGGTGCTGCGCGATGCGGCTCATGGCTTTTCGGCTGGTGAAACCGCCTCGATTCTGAACCTGACCTCGACCGCTGGCCACGACGCCTACCCGGGTGGCGGCGGCTACAACGCGGCGAAGTTCGCCGCGCACGCCGTGACGAGCGTGCTGCGTCTCGAGCTCGCGGGCGAACCGATTCGGGTCATGGAGCTTGCGCCAGGCCTCGTGCACACCGAGGAGTTCACCCTGAACCGGCTGCGCGGCGACGCCGCGGGCGCGCAAAAGCCTTACGAGAACGTGACACCGCTCACCGCAGATGACGTGGCGCGGGTGCTGGTCGGTGCATTCGAACAGCCGCCGCACGTGAACCAAGATCTGATCGTGCTGCGCCCGGTCGCGCAGTCGAGCGTGTTTCACACCCACCGTGGGCCGCTCGAGGCGAAGGCGTGACGGAGGGCGTGACGATGGCCATGAACCTGCAGCAGCTGGCCGAGGCCGGCTTCATCGCTTCCGACTGGGCCGAGGCGCTCGCGCCGGTCGAGGGGCAGCTTGCCGAGCTTGGGCGATTTCTGAACGAGGAGCGCGCGAGCGGTCAGCGGGTGCTGCCAGCGGGCGATCGCATTCTCGCGGCGTTTCAGTGCCCGCTCGCCGACGTGCGAGTGCTCATCGTCGGGCAAGACCCCTACCCGACGCCCGGCCACCCGATCGGCCTCTCCTTCGCGACGGCACCAGACGTGCGCCCGATTCCGCGCAGCCTGCAGAACATGTACCGCGAGCTGAAAGACGACCTCGGCATTGAGCCTGCGCCGCACGGCGACCTCACGGCCTGGGCCGATCACGGCGTCATGCTGTTGAACCGCGTGCTCACGGTGCGGGCCGGTGCCCCCGCCTCGCACCGCGGCAAGGGGTGGGAGGCGGTGACCGAGTGCGCGATTCGCGCGCTCGTGGCCCGCGGCGGCCCGCTCGTCGCG
>DDEV01000001.1:0-705 GCA_002336855.1 Leucobacter sp. UBA1945
CGTGCGCAAAGGCGAGGGTCTTGCCTGCGGTCAGGTGCTGCTTGATCTCGTTGTTGTAGATCGCGCGCTGGTGCTGATCCGGTGCGAGGATCATGATCAGATCAGCCCACTCAGCTGCGTCTGCCACAGTGAGCACCTTGAAGCCGGCTTCTTCAGCCTTTGCAATCGACTTCGAGCCCTCCTTGAGCGCAATGACGACCTCAACGCCCGAGTCGCGAAGGTTCATCGCGTGTGCGTGACCCTGCGAGCCGTAGCCAACGACGGCTACCTTCTTGCCCTGGATGATCGACAGGTCTGCATCGGCGTCGTAGTACATTTCAGCCACGAGTGGCCTCCTTATTAGTTGGTGGTATAGGTCAATGGTTTGGAATTGTGCAGCGAATCGCTTGCGGCTCGCTTAGTTCTTGTAGACGCGTTCGGTGATGCTCTTCGCACCGCGGCCGACAGCGATGAGGCCCGATTGCGCGATCTCTTTGATGCCGTACTGCTCGAGAACCCGCAAGAACGCCTGGATCTTGCCCGTGTCGCCGGTGACCTCGATCACGAGCGCATCGGTCACGACGTCGACGACGCGAGCGCGGAACAGATTGACTGCTTCGAGCACGTGCGACCGGGTCTGGTGATCGACGCGCACCTTGATGAGCATGTGTTCGCGCTGCACCGATTGCGGGTCTTCGAGTTCGACGATCTTGATCACGTTGACGA
>DDEV01000001.1:712-1125 GCA_002336855.1 Leucobacter sp. UBA1945
TCGATGTTGAAGCCGCGGCGGGCGAACAGACCCGCGACGCGAGTGAGCAGGCCTGGCTTGTCTTCGACCAGAAGACTGAGTACGTGACGGCTCATGGCTTACTCCTCTCCCCACTCGGGGCTGTGCTCAAGTGCATACTGAATATCGCTGTTGCTGGTGCCCTGGCGAACCATCGGCCAGACCATGGAGTCGGCGCTCACGACGAACTCGATGACGACCGGTCGGTCGTTGGTCTCAAGCGCGAGCTTGATCGCATCGTCGACCTGGTCTTCGCGCTCCACGCGAATCGCGAGGCAACCGTAGGCTTCGCCGAGCTTCACGAAGTCGGGAATCCTGCGCGAGCCGTGGCCGGTGTTGAGTTCAGTGTTCGAGTAGCGGCCGTCGTAGATGAGGGTCTGCCACTGGCGCACCAT
>DDEV01000001.1:1183-16707 GCA_002336855.1 Leucobacter sp. UBA1945
GATGAACTGCGCAGCCCACATCTGGTGCTGGCCAACGCCGGCGACATACACCGCCTCGGGACCGGTCAGCTCACCAATGCGCTGAATGGCATACTCCGGGGCGAGCAAGCCGTCGCTCGTCGGCGCGTACCCGAGCGGGTAGCGCTCCTGCAGCAGGTGCAGGCGCTCCCACCAAGGCGCCAAATCGGCGAACTGTGTGCTGGTCTTCAGAGTCGATACGGCTGCGATGAGATCGCTGATCACCTCGGCGGCGTCGCCGACGATCGGCACATCGGCGGCACGGATCTTGCCGATCTCGGCGGGATCGATATCGGCGTGGATCACCTTCGCATCGGGTGCGAACAGCGCGGTCTTGCCTGTCACGCGGTCGTCAAAGCGCGCACCGATCGTGATGAGCAGGTCGCTCTCTTGCAGCGAGAGCACCGCCGGCACCGTGCCGTGCATGCCGGGCATGCCGAGGTGCTGCGGGTGCGAGTCTGGAAAGACGCCGCGCGCCATCAGGGTGGTGACTACGGGAGCTCCGACGAGCTCGGCGAGCTGCAGCAGCTCGGCCGAGGCGCCGGCGCGACCGACACCGCCGCCGATGTAGAAGACGGGGCGCTGGGCCGCCGAGATCAGCTCGGCTGCGGCCTGAATCTGCTTGCTGTTTGCCTTGGTGATCGGGCGGTAGCCGACGAGGTCGACTCGTGCATCCCATACGAAATCGAACTCGGCCTCTTGCGCATCTTTGGTGATGTCGACGAGCACGGGGCCGGGGCGGCCGGTGCTCGCAACCTCGTAGGCCGCGGCGATCGCGCCCGGAATGTCTTCGGCCCGCTTCACCAGGAACGAATGCTTCGTGACCGGCATGGTGATGCCGACGATGTCGACCTCTTGGAACGCGTCGGAGCCCATCAGGTGCGAGAACACCTGGCCGGTGATCGCAAGCAGCGGCACCGAGTCCATGTATGCGTCGGCGATGGCGGTGACGAGGTTGGTCGCACCGGGGCCTGAGGTCGCGATGCAGACTCCGACCTTGCTGCCCGCGGCCGCAAAGCCCTCTGCTGCGTGGCCGCCACCCTGCTCGTGACGAACGAGAATGTGGCGCAGATCGTTATCTTCGTTCAGCGCGTCGTAGAGCGGAAGCACCGCACCGCCCGGCAGCCCGAAGACGTCGGTGACGCCGAGCAGTTCAAGGCTGCGAACGACGGCCTGCGCGCCCGTCATTCGCTCGCTGCGTGCGGAGGTGTCTTGGTACCCAGTACTCGTGTCCGAGTTCATTTCATACTTTCTATAGCTGGATTTCTGGAGCGCTTCGCTGCCACGCGTCAGCCCGCTCCACCCGAGTGCGCGGGCGGAATAGGCGCACGATCACCTTAACCGGTGATGGCGCCCTCGGAGGCGCTGCGAACGAGTTTCGTGTACTTCGCGAGTACACCACGCGTGTAGCGAGGGGGAAGCGGAGCCCAGGTTGCTCTGCGGGCTTCAAGCTCGGCCGGATCGGCCAGAATGTCGAGCGTTTTCGCGGCGATATCGACCCGAATCAGGTCACCGTCGCGCACCAGGGCAATCGGACCGCCGTCTGACGCCTCAGGTGCAATGTGGCCGATGCACAGGCCGGTTGTGCCGCCTGAGAATCGTCCGTCGGTCAATAGTAGTACATCTTTACCGAGCCCCGCGCCCTTGATGGCCGCCGTGATGGCGAGCATCTCGCGCATGCCGGGGCCGCCCTTCGGGCCCTCGTAGCGAATGACGACGATGTCGCCCTTGCCGATCTTGCCTTCGGTCAGCGCGTCCATCGCTGCCCGCTCTCTATCGAAGACGCGTGCGGGCCCCTCGAAGAGTTCGGCGTCGAAGCCAGCGGTTTTCACAACCGACCCCTCGGGAGCGAGCGAGCCGTGCAGAATCGTGAGACCGCCGGTCGCGTGAATGGGGTCGTCGAGGTGATGAATCACCTTGCCGTCGATCGGGTCGGGGTTCAGCTCTGCAAGGTTCTCGGCCATGGTCTTGCCTGTCACCGTCAAGACGTCGCCGTGCAGCAACCCGGCGTCGAGCAGTGCTTTCAGCACCACTGGCACGCCGCCGTGGCGGTCGATGTCGGCCATCACGTACTTGCCGAACGGCTTCATGTCGGCAAGGTGCGGCACCCGCGCCCCGATCCGATTGAAGTCTTCGAGGGTCAGGTCGACCTCAGCCTCGCGCGCGATGGCGAGCAGGTGCAGCACCGCGTTGGTCGATCCACCGTAGGCCATGAGCAACGTGATCGCGTTCTCAAAGGCTGGCTTCGTGAGAATATCGCGCGCCGTGATTCCGAGACGCAGCATGTTGACAACCGCCTCGCCCGAGCGGTGGGCATAGTAGTCGCGACGGCGGTCAGCGCTCGGCGGCGCCGCAGAACCCGGCAGGCTCATGCCCAGCGCTTCGGCGATCGAGGCCATCGTGTTGGCCGTGTACATGCCGCCGCAGGCACCCTCGCCCGGGGCGATGGCGCACTCGATGCGCTTGAGGTCTTCCTCGCTCATCGTGCCCGCCTTGCAGGCGCCGACCGCTTCGAAGGCGTCGATGATCGTGACTTCCTTCTCAGTACCGTCGGTGAGCTTCACCCAGCCCGGTGCGATCGAACCCGCATAGAGAAACACCGAAGCGAGGTCGAGACGCGCCGCGGCCATCAGCATGCCGGGCAGAGACTTGTCGCAGCCCGCAAGCAGTACCGACCCGTCGAGGCGCTCGGCCATCATGACCGTCTCAACCGAGTCTGCAATCACCTCGCGCGACACGAGCGAGAAATGCATGCCCTCGTGACCCATCGAGATGCCGTCACTGACCGAGATCGTGCCAAACTGCAGCGGATAGCCGCCGCCGGAGTGCACACCCTCTTTCGCGCCCTGAGCCAGCCGGTCAAGACTCAGGTTGCACGGGGTGATCTCGTTCCATGAGCTCGCGATGCCGATCTGGGGCTTGTCCCAGTCTTCATCACCCATGCCCACGGCACGCAGCATGCCGCGAGCGGCCGCCTTCTCGATCCCGTCGGTAACGTCGCGACTGCGCGGCTTCACATCAATCTCTGACATGCGATTCAGTCTACCTTCGCACCAGACGCCCGCCGCGCATGGAAAAGGCCGGGAGAGCGTATGCTCTCCCGGCCTTGATCCCGCTTCTGCGCTCTGTGGCTACTTGCCAATCGCAGGAAGCCAGGTGAACGGCAGGATCAGGCCGATGAACGTTGCAACCAGGCCGCCAGCGAATAGCGGAATGTCTGCCTCGCCAGCGCCGAAGGCGTAGCTCGAAACAATCATGCCGCCGAACACGAGCACCATCGATAGCGTGAACGCGATCGCCGTGACTGCGCTGACCGCGCCCTGCGAGCTCTCTTCGAACAGTGCCTCGTTCTGCTTCGCCATTGTCGACCTTTCTCAAAAGCTGTGGGTGTCACCGGGCCATTGCCGGCAACCAATATGCCCAGAGTATCGTACGCAGTAGGCTGAGGTCATGTCGATCGGGAAGTACCTCACGAACCTCGGAGTCATCGGAGCGCTGATGGGCGCTCTCGGCACTGCAAAGCAGACTCAGGCCATGCCGAAAGATTGGCGCCGCTACCTTGTCTGGGTTGTCTGGGCGGCCGGTCTCGCGCTCGCGCTCGCAAGCGTTGCGAAGCAGGCGGACGATGAGCAGTACGAGGCCGAGCTCAAGCAGCTCGAGCGCGAACAGAAGGCAGCCGCGAAAGCTTCGCGCAAGCGCCGCTGAGCCGAGTCGCGGGGCTGTTTCTGCGCTGAGTACAGCTTGCGACGCAGCGCCCGACGCGCCGAGCGCGACCGGCCGATTTTTATCTCGCGCGTGAGTCGTGCTAGGTTATATCCGTTGCCCAGACGGGCAGCATGCGCCTTTAGCTCAGTTGGTAGAGCAGCTGACTCTTAATCAGCGGGTCCACGGTTCGAGCCCGTGAGGGCGCACAGTGAAGCCCCAGAGTCATGTGACTCTGGGGCTTTTTCTTTACCGACGGGGCGCGTTGAAGGTGTTTTTGGTTATTGACCCGAAGGCCGCGATGCTTCCCGAGATTCCCGCGCACTCCCCCGACCTCGCGTTCGCACTCGAGCTCGCAGACCTCGCCGACTCGATCTCGCTACCGCGGTTCCGTTCGGCCGACCTGCGCATCGACACGAAGCCCGATCGCACCTTTGTCACCGACGCCGATATCGCGGTCGAGCACGCCTTGCGCGAGCGCATCGAGGCCGCGCGCCCGGGCGATGGCTTCTTCGGCGAAGAGTCGGGCACGGCCGAGGGGGGCGAGCGCCGATGGATTCTCGACCCCATCGACGGCACCTCGAACTTTCTGCGCGGGGTGCCAAACTGGGGCACGCTCATCGCGCTCGAGGTGAGCGGCGAGCTCACGATCGGCGTCGTCAGCGCGCCGGCATTCGGCGCGCGTTGGTACGCCGAGATCGGGCAAGGCGCCTGGCGCGAGGATCACGGCCAGACACCGCGGCGGCTGCAGGTCTCTGGCGTGCGCGAACTTGCAGACGCTTCACTGAGCTTTCAGAGCATCGAGCAGTGGCGCGAAGCCGGCTACCTCGACTCACTACTCGCGCTGGAGCGCAGCGTCTGGCGCGACCGGGCGTACGGCGATATGTGGTCATACATGCTGCTCGCCGAGGGTCTCGTCGACATCGTCGCCGAGTTCGACGTGAAGCCTTACGACCTGGCGGCCCTCGCGCCGATCGTGCGCGAAGCGGGCGGCACCTTCACCGACATCGACGGCAACGAGAGCGCCTGGAACGGCAGCTCGCTCGCGACGAACGGCCCGCTGCACGAAGCGACGATCGCGACGATTCAGCAGGCACGTTCGTAGCGAGCGGCGGCGATCCTTTTCGAGGATCAGTCGCAGCTGCCGTTCGGTGCGGCCACTCGGCCGGGGTCGACTCGCTGCAGAATGAGTTCGAGCGACTGGGCCATGACCGCGACCTGGTCGGCATCGAGCGCGTCAAACACCTGGGTGCGCACCTCTTCGACGTGACCTGGGGCGCTCGCGGCGAGGTGCGCGAACCCCTCGTCGGTGAGCACGGCATTGGTCGCCCGCCGGTCGTCGGAGCAGCTCTCGCGCCGCACCCAGCCCTGCTTCTCGAGGCGAGTCACCACGTGCGAAAGGCGCGACAGCGACGAGTTCGACCAGCGTGCAAGGTCGCTCATCGAGCGCGTGCGCCCCTCGGCCTCGGAGAGCATGGCGAGCACGTGGTACTCGAAGAATGAGAGCCCGGCGTCGCGTTTCAGCTGCGTTTCGAGCACGCCGGGCAGCAGAAACGTGACGCCCACCAGACGCATCCACATTTCTCGCTCGCCCCGACTCAGCCACCGCGGCTCGCTGCTCTCGCTCATCTCACACCCCACTGCACTCGCGCAAATTTACTTTAGCCTTCAACTATATCTGAGGCGCGCGGGTTTCGCGAGCCCCGGAATAGCAAGCCGATGCGCGTTGGCTCCACGCATGCGGGCCGCAATGATCGGCAATAGACCACAATGGAGGGGTGACCCAGAACTCCGACTCCCCCGCCCGCGCCGCCGGCTCGCAGACGCTCGACCGTGGCCTGCGCGCCCTTGAGCTGCTCGCCGAGGCATCGGGCCCGGTATCGATCGCGAGACTTGCCGAGGGACTCGGAGTGCATCGGTCGAACGCGTATCGAGTGTTGCGCACGCTTGAGGATCACCGCTTCGTGCTGCGCGACGAGGCCGGCATGATTCGACTCGGCCCGCGGCTCGCGGCCCTCGGCAGGGGCGCTGCCGCATCGCTGCAGCAGGCAGCCCTGCCCGAGCTCGGCGAACTCGCCAATTCGTTCGGCTTCACCACCTTTATCGCCATGCTCGACGTCGACGAAGCGATCACCCTGTTGAGCATCGAACCCACGCACGGACACGCAAATGTCGCACAGCGGCCGGGGGCCAAGCATCCGATCTCGCGCGGCGCCCCGGGTTATGCGATCGAGGCGTCACTCGACCATCGCGAGCATCAGGCACTGCTCGGCGGGGCGCCGCTCAGCGCTGGGGCCGCTGAGGTGCGCGCCCGCGGCTACGCGATCAGCAACGACGAAGTGATCCCGGGGCTGACCTCGGTCGCAGTGCCGCTTCGGGTGGCGGGCGAGCCGCCCGCTGCGCTCGCTGTCGTGTGCATCGGCCTGCCCGAAGACCTGGAGGCACTCGCCCGCAGCATGCGCGAGGCCGCGGTGCGTATCGAGCGCAGCGCACACTGACCGGCGAGTCACAGACGTCGCCCTTGCGAACGCGCGGTGATAGGATTCTCGCGTCCAGCGCGGCACACTTCATCGCCGCTCAAGGCGCTCGAAAAAGGGGCGCTGCTGCCGGCCCTCGGCGAGACATATACGGTTCCAGACACGTATAACTCTTCGCAAGGATCATTATGACCACGCTCACCGAGGCACTCGCATCCGCTCTCACCCGCCACGCAGACCACGCATTCGGCCTGATGGGCAACGGCAACGCTCATCTCATCGATGCACTCACGAAGCGCGGCATGCCCTTCAGCGAGGTGCGCCACGAGGTGGCAACGGTCGCCTCGGCAGATGCCTTCACCCGCGTCTCGGGCAAGCTCGCGATCGCCACTTCGACGTACGGCGCCGGGTTCACGAACACGCTCACCGCGCTTGCCGAGGCCGCGCAGGCCCGCACTCCGCTGCTGCTCGTCGTCGGCGATGCTCCCTCGACCGGGCCGCGCCCGTGGGACATCGACCAGGAGCTGGCAGCCGCCGCGCTCGGCGTGCGCACCTACGTAGTCGGGGTCGACGATGTCGACTACGTGGTCGACCGTGCTGTCAAGGCGGCACGTCGCCGCCGCAGCCCCGTCGTCATCGCAATCCCATACGACCAGGTCACGGCTGTTGTGCCCGAGCCGGCTGCCCAGGGCATCGATCTGAACGATCCCTCCACCATGCGCGACCTTGCCGCAGCCACAATGTCCGGCGCCGCAGCTTCGCACAGCGCCGCCGCCCCGGCCTCGTATCGCCCCGAGACCGAAGCCACCTCGACCGAGATGACCACCGCGGTGCAGACGCTCGTCGCAGCTGAGCGCCCGGTGGTGCTCGCGGGCCGCGGCGCCTGGGTCTCGGGCGCTGCGCCGCAGCTCGCGGCCATCGCCGACCAACTCGGCGCGCTCACCGCCTCGACCGCGCTCGGGCGCGGCATCTTCGCGAATCAGGCGTTCGATCTCGGCATCACAGGCGGCTTCGGCCAGGAGGCTGCGATGCAGGTGCTTGCAGGCGCCGACGCGGTGCTCGTGGTGGGCGCGAGCCTGAACCAGTTCACGATGCGCTTCGGCGAACTTTTCGGGGAGGGCACGAAGGTCGTTCGGGTCGACATCGATCAGGTAGCACCGCCGAAGACCGCTCACCACATCGACTACCAGCTCTTACGCGGTGATGCCGTCGAGGTGCTCACCTCGCTCAGCGAAGGGATCGCCGCGGCGCAGACCGCGCCAGGCACCTGGCGCGAACAGGTCGCCGGCCTCGAGCCCGGTGGCGCCCTCCGCTCGCTCGACGAGGGATCACGCGCCGAGGGGGGCCTGTGCGCTGACGGCAGGCTCGATCCTCGCGCCGTCGCCGCACGACTCGCCGAAATGCTGCCCGAAGACCGTCACGTCACGAGCGACGGCGGTCACTTCATCGGCTGGGCGAACATGTTCTGGCCGGTCGCCTCACCGGATCGCATGATCATGGTCGGCACAGCATTTCAGAGCATCGGGCTCGGCTTCTCGACCGTCGCGGGTGTTGCGGCAGCGGCCCCCGACAGCACGGTCGTGCTTTCGACAGGCGACGGCGGCGGGCTCATGGCCATCGCGGACCTCGAGACCACCATTCGCACCACAAAGAGCTGCGTCGTCGTTGTTTGGAACGATGGATCGTACGGCGCCGAGGTGCACCTCTACGGAGTCATGGGGCTCGATGAGGCACCCATGCGCATTCCCGATGTGAACTTCGCGGGCGTGGCCTCCGCGCTCGGCGCCACCGGGGTCAGCGTGCGCAGCCTGGCCGACCTCGACGCCCTCGATGCCTGGCGCGAGGCCGGGGCGCAGGGCACGATTCTGCTCGACTGCCGCATCTCGAACTCGGTGGTCGCGCCATACCAACGCGAGATTCAGAAGGTCAACGGGCTCGAGGTCGACTAGGCGAACGCCGGGCGCCTGGGGTACCTCAGACGCCCGAAGCCGGCGCCTCGAGTAGGCGCTCGAAGCCGGCGAGCACGACGGCAAGACCCCGCTCGAAAGTGTCGAGATTGTGCATATTGCCGAGCACGGTGTGATGCCCGGAGTCCTTGCTTCTCACCCACACCGCGAGAAAGCCCGTCGAGAACGCATCGGCGAAGCTGAGCAGCAGTAACGAATCTTGCTCTGAGAGCCCGGTCTGCTGAAAGAAGCTGACGGTCTGTTCGAGGTGCGGCAGCACCGGCCCCGACTCGTAGGGCGCAAGGGCGAGCAGCTCGAAAGCCCGTGGGCGCCGGAAGGCGAGTTCTCGGTAGGCGCTCATGAGGTTCTGAAACCCCGCCCGCCAGTCATCGCCCGACTGGGCGATGACGCTTGGCACGTCGAGCTCGGTGATCAGGCGCTCGACGACTGCCTCGAGCAGGTCGTCGCGATCTTGCACGTATCTATACAGGGTCATCGTGCCACAACCGATGTGCGCGGCAAGCGAGCGCATGGTCAGCTCTTCGACACCTCGTGTTTCGATGAGCTCGAGTGCGGCGGTTGCGACCGTAGCGCGGTCGAGCGACCCCCGCGGCCTGCGTGATGCTGGGCGAACCATCTCTTCCATGGCTCTAGCGTACCCAACACCAACTCCCGCAGTACGTCGTACGGTACGTTGTACGATAATTGTGAAGAGCAGCAGAGTCGTTGCTCTCGTAGCGAAAGGATCATCGTGGATCTCGAGTACATGACCGCAACCGAGGCGACTGGGCTGCTGAGCCGCCGAGAGCTCTCACCCGTAGAGCTGCTCGACGCAGTCGTCGCGCGCACCGAGCGCACCGAACCGCTGATCGGCGCCGTCACCGAGCAGATGCTCGACGACGCGTATGCCGCAGCCCGCGAATCGGAGCAGCGATTCAAGGACGGCACCGCGCGCCCCCTCGAGGGCATCCCGCTCATGCTGAAAGAAGAGCAGCCGATCGCCGGTCGGCTCTCGGAAGAGGGTTCGTTGCTCGAGCGCGGCAACGTCTCAGCCGTCACCCACCCCATCGTTGACCGCATCTTCAACTCGGGTGCCGTCGTGCACGGTCGCACCACCACCCCCGAGTTCTGCTGCGCTCCCGTCACGCACACCGAGCTCTGGGGCATCACACGCAATCCGTTCAACACCGAGATGACCCCGGGCGGCTCGTCGGGCGGCGCCGGTGCCGTGCTCGCAGCTGGGTCGACCGTGCTCGCCACCGGCTCAGACATCGGCGGCTCCATTCGCATCCCCTCGTCGTACTGCGGCGTGGTCGGCTTCAAGCCCCCGTTCGGGCGCGTGCCCGGCCTCGCGCCCTTCAACAGCGACACGTACTGCGCCGACGGCCCCATGGCCCGAAGCGTCGCAGACACCGCCCTGCTGCAGAATGTGATCTCGGGGCCATGGGCTGGCGACCAGGCCTCGCTCAGGCCCGGCTTGCTGCTCACCGCAGATGCGCAGAGCCTCGTCGGCACGAAGATCGCGCTGTGCATCTCGCTCGGTGGCTATGCACCCGACCCCGAGGTCGTCGCGAACACCCTGCGCTTCGCCGACGCGCTGCGCGCCGCGGGGGCGATCGTTGAAGAGGTCGAACTGCCGTGGACTCCAGACCGCGTGCTCGAGATCGCGTGGGCGCACTTCGGCGCGGTCATGGGTCCGTTCATCGAGAGCGTCGGCGAAGAAGACCCGGCGAAGGTCGCCCAGCTGATGCCCTATACTCGAGCCTTCATCGAGGCGGCCGGGACCGCGGGCAGCTACATCGAGGGCGTCGAAGCCGAGACCGCCTTCTATCGCCCGCTCGGCGATCTGCTCGAGCAGTACGACGCGCTGGTCTGCCCCACCATCGCGAACACCGGCATGGCCGCCGACGAGGCCTGCACCGACTCAGCCGCGATCTTCTCTCAGCTGATGACGCTGCCCTTCAACGTTGTCGGGCGCGTGCCGGTGCTCGCCGTGCCGTCGGGCCGCGCCGCGAACGGCGTGCCGACCGGCGTGCAGATCGTGGGCCGCACCTACGACGATCAGACGGTGTTTCGCATTGGCGCCGCCGTCGAGGCCGAGCTCGCACTGTGGACCTCGCGTGATTGGTGGCCTTCGCTGTGAGCGCCGAGGTCACGCCCGCTGCCAACGCGCAGGCGTCACAGCCGCAGGCCGGATCGTTGAAGAGCGGCTCGCTCGGCGTCGTTGACATCGTCTTCTTCGTCGTCGCCGCCGCGGCGCCGCTGGCCGTCGTCGCCGGCGCCGCTCCCCTGGCATTCATGCTCGGCGGCATCGGCGCGCCCGGTGCATACGTGTTTTCTGGCATCGTCTACATTCTCTGCGCTGCGGGGCTCACGGCTTTGGCACGGCACATTCGAAGCGCGGGCGCCTTCTACGCGTTCATCGGCAACGGCCTCGGCCGCCCCGCAGGCGCGGGGGCCGCGCTCGTCGCGCTCTCGTCGTATGCCCTGATCTGCTTCGGCTTCTTCGGGTTCTTCGGGTTCTACGCCCAGTCCGCCGTGCGCGATCTCACCGGTCTCGACGTGCACTGGTCGGTGTATGCGCTGATCGCTGCGGTGGTGGTCGCGGTGCTCGGCTATCGGCGCATCACGATCGGCGCGCGGCTGCTTGGCATTCTCATGGGCGCCGAGGTGCTTATTCTGGTGGTGCTCGCGGTCGCCGTGCTCGTGACCGAGGGAACAACGAACTTCAGCGCCGAGCCCTTCGCGCCGAAGAACGTGTTCAACCCGACGAGTGGCAGCATGTTCGTGCTGGCACTCGGCGCGTTTCTCGGCTTCGAGAGCACGGCGATCTACTCAGAAGAGGCAAAGCAGCCGGCCCGCACGGTGCCACGCGCGACCTACTTCGCGGTCGCGTTTCTGGCGCTGTTCTACGGCTTCGTCACCTGGATCGCGTCGGCCGCCTACGGCGTCGACGGGCTCGTCAAGGTGACGACGTCTGATTCGTTTCAGTCGCTCTACTTCACGATGATCGATTCGTACGTGGGCCACTGGGCGAAGACGGCGATGGACGTGCTCATGGTGACGAGCATCTTCGCGGCGACGCTCGCGTTTCACAATGCGACCTCACGCTATCTCTTCGCCCTCGGCCGCGACGGCGTGATGCCCGCGCGCTTCGCACGCACAAACCCCAGGTTCGACTCGCCGTCGAATGCGAGCGTGGCGGTGAGCATCGGCTCGGTGATCGCGATCGCGGTGACCGTGCTGCTCGGTGGAGATCCGTACATGCACCTGCTGCTCTGGACGAACGGCGTTGGCATCGTCGGCGTGGTGTTGCTGCAGCTCGTCTGCATGATCGCGGTGCTGCGGTACTTTGCAAAGGATCGCCGCGGCCACGGAGTCTTCCGCGTGTATATTGCGCCGGCACTCGGGGCGGTCGGCCTGGCGGCGGGCCTCTGGCTGATGCTGAGCAACTTCGAGTTGCTCACGGGTCTCACCGGATGGGTGAACGCACTGCTGCTCGCACCCATGATCGTGCTGGCCGCGATCGGTGTCGTCTGGGCGGTGCGACTCAGGCGGCGCGACCCGGCGAAGTACACCAGAATCGGCCAGGGCACCGAGGCCATCGAGGTCGTCGGCGAGCTCGGCGACGACTAAGTGCTGCGGGGTTGGGCGGAGGGTTCGACCTTGCCCAACCCCGCAGCGCCACGGCGAGCTACTGCGCCGGTCGCTCGTCCGTCTCGCCCTTGCGCGGCCAGTGCGACATCGCCCGCTCGGCCATCGCGGTGATCGTCAGCGACGGGTTGACGCCCGGGTTCGCGGGCACGGCGGCGCCGTCGACGACGTGCAGCCCGGGGTACCCCCAGACGCGATGATACGCATCGACCACGCCCGACTCCGGAGATGCCGAGACGACCGCACCACCGAGAAAGTGCGCCGTGAGGGGAATGCCGAACACTTCGGGCCACGATCCTCGCGCCTCTGCCCGCACCCCAGACGCCTGCTGCAGGCGCGCCGCAATCGCTTTCGAAGCCGCGTGCGCGCCGGGCAGATAGCTCGGGTTCGGTTCGCCCTCGCCCTGCGCGCTCGTGAGCGCTGGCGGCAGCAGGCCGCCGAGCCGGCGCTTCAGCGAGAGGGTGAGCGAGTTGTCGGCAGTCTGCATCACGAGCGCGATGATGCCCCGTTCGCTCCATCGGCGCAGCGAAGCGAGCCTGAGCGAGGTAATCGGCGCCCGAAGCGCTTGCCGCATCAGTGAGCCGAGCCTTGCGGCGACGCCGCGGTCGCCCGGCACGAGCATCGTCGCGAGCGCCCCCATCAGGTTCGACCCCGGGCCGTACCTCACATTCTCGACGTGGGTGCGCTCATCGATATGAAACGACGTGGTGATGGCGACACCCTTCGCGAGCCCGAGCTGCTCGGGTACCCGCACCGCAACCGCACCGTCGAGCGCCTCGGAGTTCGTGCGGGTCAGCTTGCCGAGCCCGTCAGACAGCCCCGGCAGCGCGCCAGCGTGCTTCATGCGGTGCAGCAGCTGCTGCGTGCCCCACGTGCCGCCCGCGAACACCACCTGCTCAGCGCTCACGCGCCTGCGATCGTGCCGCACCCACGCACCGCTGCGCTCGGTCGTGACGGTGAACCCGCCGCCGCGCCTCGGCACCACCTCGGTCACGGTACGAAGCGGCTCGATCGTCACCCCGCGCCGCTCGGCGAGCGCCAAGTAGTTCTTCATCAGCGTGTTCTTCGCGCCCACCCGGCAGCCGACCATGCAGTTGCCGCAGAACGTGCAGCCGGTGCGGTCGGGTCCCTCGCCTCCGAAAAAAGGATCGGGCACGCGCCGCCCGGACTCGCCGTAGAAGACGCCCGTCGGCGCGAGCCTGAACGAGGCCTCTACACCGAGGTCTGCCGCGGCGTCGCGCATCAGCTGCTCGACCGGACCCGCCGCCGGATACCGCTCGACGACGCCGAGCATGCGCTTGGCCTTCGCGTAGTGGGGCGCGAGCTCTGCCTGCCAGTCGCCCGCAGGCCACTGGTGATCCTCGAAGAACTCTGCCCCCGGCTGGTACAGGGTGTTCGCGTAGTTCAGCGAACCGCCGCCGACCCCGGCGCCCGCAAGAATCATGACGTGCGGCAATTTGTGCATGCGCTGCACTCCGAAGCAGCCGAGCGCCGGAGCCCACAGATACTTACGCACGTTCCAGTTCGTCTTCGCGAAGTCGGCGTCTTCGAAGCGACGGCCCGCCTCGTAGACGTGCACCCGATAGCCCTTCTCGGCGAGGCGCATCGCGGCGACCGAGCCGCCGAAACCGGACCCGACGACCACGACGTCGTAATCGAACCCGTCAGTGCTGCGGCTCATTGCGTTGCTCCCTGCTGCTTCGTCGAGAATGAAACGGGCGAGTTCGACCCGTCGGTCGGCACGAATACCCGCAAAGCACCCGGCAGCATGTCGATGTGCACCGACTCGGTGCCGACACGCTCGCCGTCTGCGTAGACGATCAGGCCGGGCGCCGAAATCTCGACGCGCTCGCAGCGGCGAGTCAAGACCTCAGGCCGACTCGTGTGCGCCGCGCGCAGCAGCAGCGGAAACAGCCGCAGCAACTGTAATCTGCCGAGCGGGCCGACAAGCGTCAGGTCGAAGCGCCCGTCACCGGGGTCGGCGCCCGGGCACATCGGCATGCCGCCACCATAGCTTCGCGTGTTGCCCACGGCGGCGAGAATGCCGGGTCGTGCCTCACGCGCCTCGCCGTCGACACTCACGTCGAAGCTCAGTGGGAGCAGTTTCACGAGCTCGATCACCAGGGCGAGGTAGTAGCGCAGCGCACCCTTCGGCCATTTCAGGCGGTTGGTACGCTCGCTCACGAGGGCATCGAAGCCGAGAGCCGCAACGGTGAGAAACTTCGCCTCGCCGTCAGGGCACCGAGCCCGGCCAACATCGATGTGGCGAATGTCGCCGTGAAGCGCCAGCTCGGCCGCGGCTGCCGCGGCGTCTGGCCCTTCAAAGGGCAGGCCGAGCGCGCGCGCAAAGTCGTTGCCCGTGCCCGCAGGCACGAGCGCGATCGGCACGTTCGCGTGCGCGACCTCCTCGAGCAGCGAGGCCAGCGTGCCGTCGCCACCGACCACGACGAGCGCGTCTGGGCGCTCGCTCACTGCGCTCGCCGCGTGGTCACGGGTGCTCTTCGCCGAGTCTCCCTCGCGCACCAGCACCTCGGCGCCGAGCTCGCGCAAGCGGCGCACCGCAGCCTCTGCCGCGTCTGCACCCCTGCCTTTTCCCGACGCGGGGTTCACGAGCACGGTGACGCGCGGCGCGCGAGCGTCGCCCGCACCGCGCTGCTCAGCCAAGCAGCGCCCCGGGGTTCATGATGCCCGTGGGGTCGAGCTCTGCTTTAAGCGCGCGCAGCATTCGCATGCCGTTGTGTCCGATCTCTCGTTCGAGCCACGGCGCGTGGTCTCGCCCGACTCCGTGGTGGTGACTGAGCGTACCACCGCCGGCGACGATCGCGTCGTTGACGCCCGCCTTCACCGCAGCCCAGACGCCCTGCTGGTCACCCTTGATACCCGCGACGATCGTGAAGTAGAGCGCCGCACCCGTCGGGTAGATGTGCGAGACGTGACAGAGCACGAGCGACTTCGCGCCGCGCGACGCAAAACCGCCCTCGATCGCCTCGGTCACCGAACGCTTCAGCGCCTCGAGGTTCGCCCACGTCGTCGCGGTCTCGAGGGTTTCGCAGAAGACGCCGTGATCGAGCAGCGAATCGCGCAGGTAGGGCGCGCCGAAGCGCCCCTTGATCCACGACTCCGCGGGCTCAGAACCCGCCGAGGTGCCGCCTGCGGCGCGCATGACGGCCGCGGTGCGCGCCTGCCTGGCCTCGACGTCTGCGGCCTCACCCTCGAATACCGTTACCGCACTGCACCCGCCCGAGATGGCCTTGCCGATGCGGCCGTGCTGCGCGAGGCTGACGCCCGTCTCGGCCTCGTCAGAGAGCCGAATGACCGTTGGGCCGGTGCCCAGTTGGGTCACCTGGCGCAGCGCGGCGGCGCCAGACGCGAAGTCTGGAAACGTCCAGGCTTCACAGCTTCGCACCTCAGCGATGCGATGCACCCGCAGGGTGAGCTCGGTGATCACACCGAAGATGCCCTCGGAGCCGATGAACATGCGCATGAGGTCGGGGCCGACCGAGGTGCCGGGAGCAACACCGAGCGAGAGGTCACCCGTTGGCGTCGCGACGCGCATGCCGAGCACCATGGTGTCGAATCGCCCGTTGCCCGCCGAGTTCTGGCCCGAGGATCGCGCGGCGGCGAAGCCTCCGAGCGTGGCATAGAGAAAGCTCTGCGGAAAGTGCCCGAGCTCGAAACCGCGAGCCGCCAGCAGACGCTCGGCCTCGGGCCCGGTCGTGCCCGCCGC